>JBEOKB010000079.1:0-21099 GCA_040275425.1 Siculibacillus sp.
GCCGATCGATAGCGCGACGGCGATGATGTAGTTCTTGTTCTCGATCATCGGGGGGTCTCGGTGGTTTCGCCGCCGGGGCGGTCGGGAACGGTCGAACGAGAGGCGTCGGACCTCGAACGGGCGAGCGCCCTGCGCCCCTGCGCGAAGGCGCCGACGAGGTCGGCCCGGAGCACCTCGAACGGCAGGTCGAGAGCGTCGCGACGGCCGATCACGACGTGATCGTGGCCGGGGCGGGCGAGGCGATCGGCCTCGAGACGCGTCGCCTCCTTGAGGCGGCGGCGGACGCGATTGCGCACCACGGCGTTGCCGACCTTCTTGGTCACGGTGAAACCGCAACCCGGTTCGGCGTCCGCGTCGGCGGCGAGAAGCGTCTGAACGACGAAGCCGCGCCGAGCCGACCGCTGCCCTTTGGCGACGGCCAGAAACTCGGCGCGTTTCTTCAATCGTCTCATCGCGTCCACGTCCCCGCTCGGACCGGGCGAAGGCTCGTTCGGCCCGCGGCCGGGTGCCTCGACCCGTCGGCGGGACGGAACGTTCGACGGGATCAGGCCGACAGGCGCTTGCGGCCGCGAGCGCGACGACGGTTGATCACCAGCTTGCCACCCGGGGTGGCCATGCGGGCGCGGAAGCCGTGGCGGCGCTTGCGCACGATCTTGGAGGGCTGGTAGGTGCGCTTCATGGGTCGCAGCCGCTCGTCCGAGCGGTCCCTGTCTCGAGTGGTCCACCGTCCGCGCGAGGCGGACGTCTTGATCGTCTATGGGGAAACCCCCTCGTCACCCGGCCCGCGGGAGCGGACCGTCGCGTGATCGTTGCCGTTCGCGCCGGTGGCGGGCGCACGTCGCCGTGCGGCCTGAAGGGAGGAGTATCCCGGTCGATCGGGCTTATAGGTGGGGGAGGGTGCGGCTGTCAACGCGAAGCGGACCCGTCGGCGCGATTTCCCGGCTTTTCGCCCCCCTCGGGCTCGCGTAGCATGGGCGACCGGCGGAGGACACCGGCAGGCGATGGCCGATCGGCAGGGCGAGACCAGAGGCGAGAAGGCGGCGGAGGCGACGGGCGGGCGGCGCAGGCTGCGGCTGTCGACGCGGCTGGTCGCGCTGACGGCGCTGTTCGTGGTGGTGGCGGAAATCCTGGTGTTCGTGCCCTCGATCGCCCATTTCCGCATCAACCGGCTGCAGGAGGCGACGCGGAGGGCCGATCTCGTCGTGCTGGCACTGTCGAACAGCCCCGACGTCGGTCGCGCGCTGCAGAACCGGCTGCTCGAGGAGATGAACGCCTCGGTGATCTCGGTGCGCCAGGGCAACATGCGCCGGCTGGTGGCGATCTCGGAGGACGGACCGCCGAAGGTCGACCGGGCGATCGATCTGGGGCGACCGAACCCGTGGAAGTGGTCGATGGCCGCGCTCGACATGCTGTGGGACGGTTCGGACGAGACGATCCGTGTCCAGGGCGCGCCCGACGCCAAGGGCGAGACGATCGACCTCGTGATGTCGTCGGCGCCGATCCGAGCGGCGGTGGTGCGCTTCGCCTGGAACCTGCTCGGCATCTCGGTGGCGATGCTGGCGGTGGTGGCGATCGTGGTGTTCCTGATTCTGCGCCACATGTTCCTCGCCCCGCTCGGGCGGCTGACCGGGGCGATGGCGACGTTCGAGGCGGATCCGGAGGACCCGAACCGGATCATTCGGCCGTCGGGGCGCGGCGACGAGATCGGCGACGCGGAGCGGCGGCTGGCGAGCCTGCAGACCGAGCTCGCCGGATCGCTCGCCCAGAAGCGGCATCTGGCCGATCTCGGGCTGGCGGTCTCCAAGATCAATCACGACCTGCGCAACATGCTGGCCTCGGCCCAGCTGATCACCGACCGTCTCACCGCGATCCCCGATCAGACGGTGCAGCGGTTCGCGCCCAAACTGGTGGCGACCCTCGATCGGGCGATCACCTATTCGCGCGCGGTGCTCGACTACGGCAAGACCGGCGAGGCGCCGCCGGTCAGGCGGCTGATCTCGCTGGCGCGGCTGGTCGAGGACGTCGGCGAGATGTGCGGCGCGCGCGAGGGGGCGGACGGCGGCACGGTGCTCGACGACGGCATCCGCTTCGCCAACGAGGTGCCGCCGGGGCTGGAGATCGACGCCGATTCCGATCAGCTGTTCCGCGTGCTGCTCAATCTGGTGCGCAACGCGCGGCAGGCGCTCGAGGGCGACGCCGATCCGGCGCTGGTCCGACGGATCGAGGTCTCGGCCGAGCGCCACGGCACGGTGGTGTCGATCCGGGTGCACGACACCGGGCCGGGCGTGCCGATGCGGGCGCGCGAGAACCTCTTCCGGCCGTTCCAGGGCGGGGTGCGGCGGGGCGGCACCGGGCTGGGGCTGGCGATCTGCGCCGAGCTGGTGCGGGCGCACGGCGGGACGATCGAGCTGGTCGACGGCGGGCCGGGCGCCACCTTCGAAGTGACCATCGCCGATCGGGTGATCGACCTCAGCCGGCACGACCGGCGCCGGTCGCAGCACGGCTGAGCGCGCGCCCCGCGCAACCGCCTACCGGCGAGCCCATGCGAAGATGCGGCGATGGAGCGCTCCTTCGACATTCTTTCGTTGAAATGGCGGGACTGACGCGGCAATTTCGATGTGATATCGCATTTCTTTCACATCCTCCCATCAGCAGGTCCCATGGCGCGGCATCGACGAGACGACGACACGATCCTGCGCATCGCGCAGATGCGCTACGATCAGAGGCTGCCGCAGAACGAGATCGCGCGGGTCCTCGACATCTCCGAATCGACCGTCAGCCGGGCGCTCAAGGCGGCGATGGACCTCGGCTTCGTCGAGATCCAGATCTCGCCGACGGGTCTGCGCGACTTCGCGCTGGAGCGGCGGCTGACCGCGGCCTACGGCATCGACTTCGCCGTGGTGGTGCAGCCGCGTTCGGGCGGGGTGCAGACCGCCGACGTGCTGGGGCGCGCGGTGGCGCGGGTGATCGAGGATCGGGCGGTCGGCGGGGCGGTGATCGGCGTCTCGGACGGCGACACCGTCGCGGCGGTGGCGGCGGCGGCGCGGCGGGCGCGTTCGACCGACATCGACGTGGTGTCGCTGATCGGCGGCGTCGGGGCGCCGCAGATTCCCTCCCATTCGAGCGAAGTGTGCCGGACGCTGGCGACCGGGCTCGGCGCGCGGGCGTGGCAGTTGCCGGTGCCGGCGATCGTCGACAGCGAGGAGGCGGCCGAACATCTGATGCAGACCTCGACGGTCGGCGCGGTGTTCGACCTGATGGGGCGGGCGACGCTGGCGCTGGTGGGCATCGGCGACATCTCGCCGCGTGCCTCGGTATTCCGGCACGGCGTCATCCCCTCGGCCAAGATCGAGACGATCGCGGCGGCGGGGGCGGTCGGCACGATCTGCGGCTGGTTCTACGGCGCCGACGGGCGGGTGATCTCGACCGAATTCGACCGGCGCACGCTGTCGGTGTCGCCGAAGGCGCTGCAGGCGGTGCCGGTGCGGCTGGGCGTGGCCATGCACGCGGCCAAGGCGGCGGCGGTCAAGGCGGCGCTGGTCGGCGGCTGGATCAACGGCGTCGGCCTCGACGCCGAGACGGCGGAAGAGCTGCTCCGGCTGAAGTGAGCCGGCTCAGGGCTCGGCCGTCGACGCGCGGGATTCGCGCTCGAGGCGCGGAGCGTCGTCGCGCAGGAGCAGGCGCGGCTCGGTGAAACGGCCGAGGCGCTCGACGAAGTCGATCAGGGCGAGCGAGGGCGCGGAGCGGAACAGCTGCGCGGCCGGCACGTCCATCCACAACCGATCGGTCCAGGCCCAGACCTCGAACGGGGTGTCGCCGACGCCGTCGCCGTCGCGATCGAAGCCCTCGTAGGCGTCCCAGGCGTTGCCGCGCCAGGTGTTGCGATCGGCGCCGCCGCCCGAGCGCACCACCACCTCGGTGTGATTGCCGACGAAGCGATTGTCCTCGAAGACGTTGCCGATGAGGTCGGCGTGGAAGCCGATCGCGGTGCCGGCGTAGGCGATGCGATTGGCGCGGAAGAGATTGATCTCCTCGGGCTCGGAGGGCGAGGCGTCGAGCCAGATGCCCTGGGCCTGGGCGAAGAGATCGTTGCCGATCACGGTGGCGCGGCTGGAGTCCTTGAACACGAGGCCGTTGCCGAAGGCGTGGCGACCGTTCGCGATGCGATTGTCGCGGACGACGACGTCGTGCGAGGCGATGGCCATGACGCCGACGACGTTGCCCTCCAGGCGATTGGCGGCGATCTCGTTGGCGTTGGCGTAGAGCAGCAGCGCGCCGTAGCGGCCGTCGCGCACGGTGTTGGCGCGGATGCGGTTGCCCGACGCCTGGAGGGCGAAGCCGTCGCGGGCGGCGATCACCGTATTGTCCTCGATCAGATTGCCGGTCGACAGCCACAGGCGGATGCCGTCACCGCGATCGGGCTCGGGCAGGGCCTTGGAGGAGATGCGGTTGCGGCGCAGGACGTTGCCGTCCGACTGCTTCAGCTCGATGCCGTAGAGGCAGTCCTCGATGGTGTTGTCCTTGACGATCGCGTGGCGACCGCGCAGGCGCAGGGCGGCGTCGATCTCGTCGTGGCGGTCGCCGGAGCCACGAAAGGCGAGCCCGGCGACGGTGACGCCGTCGGCCTCGACCGTGAGGATCGAGCCGACGCCGCCGCCGTCGATCACCGCGCCGGGCATCCCGCGCAGGGTCATCGTGCGGGCGACGGTGGCGGGTCCGGCGTAGAGGCCGGGCGCGAGCTCGAGCGTGGCGCCGGTGGGGGTGGCGTCGATCAGGGGCTGGAGCGGGCGGGCCGCGACGGAGGCGCGCGGCGCGGAGGTCGTGGCGGGCGCGTCGACGCCGACCAGGGCGATCGCGCCGAGCACCATGGCGACGGCGGCGGCGATCGCGCCGACGTGGGCGCGCGTCCCCTTCCCTCTCGTTCCTCGCCTCATCCGCCGGGTGCCCTCGCGTCGTTCGCGCCTTCGCGCGGGCGGCGGGTCCGTCCGACCCGACGCCGAGGCGCGAGAATGGCTCGAGCGGGGCGGCTCGCCCTCGAGATCGGTCAAGTGGGGGAGAGGAGCGGCGTCCGCGGCGTGTCGATCAACGTATCTGCCGCGCATACTCGCGCAATTGGGAAAACAGAACGGCTCGACAACCGACTTCGACCGCAGTCCGGTACAACGGCTCGTCGTCCGTCAGAAGATCGAATTCCTCGGACGCCATTTGAAGTAGCGCACTATCCGTGACACCCAGGCGCGCGAAATCGCTTCGCTCGACGGCATCCTTCGAGGCGACGTAGACTTCGTCGAGGTCGCGGATCAGGCCGGCCAACACCTGCGCATAGTCGTCGGTGGACGACTTCCTTCCATGACCGAGCAGGGTCGACGTCTCGGTCACGACGTTGGGAATCAAGGTCGGACCACCACAGCCGTTGAGGACCTTGACCAACAGATCGAAGTCGGAGGGTTCGAACTTCACCAGACGCTGGTGTCGCCCGACTTCCGTCGGCGAAGTGAGGCCGACCACGAACAGGACCATCAGGTTGGTGTCGAGCACGAACCCAGGCTGCGCCACGCGATGCGTCTCGCAGCTTCACGGAGAGAACCCGACCGTCGTCGTCGCGAAGACGGACGACACGGAAGATGCGGGTCAGGGAGTCGATCGCCTCCAGTGCGGCCGTCAACCCTCCCACCGGCCCCTGAGTATCTCGGACGTAACCGCGACGGACGAAACTCATGGTGAGCTCCCACACGCCGTGGAGGTCGTCGTAACCGACCTCCTCCAACCGAACGTCCGAAATGCCGTCGTCGACGAAGAAATCGGACACGTAGGCCTTCGCCTTTGCCACGGCTTCCTTCACCTGCATCTCGCACCTCAGAAGTCCACTCTCAGCCCAACACGGTGACGGCGACTGCGGAACACGCCCCCCCAAACGCGAAACGGGCGGCCCCGAGGGCCGCCCGTTCGAGAGACGAGGGCGATCGGTTCAGCCTTCGACGGCCGAGAAGTCGAGCGGCACGCCGGTCGCCTGGGTCAGGTCGGCGATGCCGACGCCCGGAGCCATCTCGACCACCTTCAGACCCTTCGGGGTGACGTCCATCACCGCGAGGTCGGTGATGATGCGATCGACCACGCCCTGGCCGGTCAGCGGCAGGGTGCATTCCGGCACGATCTTGTGGACGCCGCCCTTGGCGACGTGCTCCATCAGCACGATCACGCGCTGGACGCCGGCGACGAGATCCATCGCGCCGCCCATGCCCTTGACCATCGAGCCGGGGATCATCCAGTTGGCGAGGTCGCCGTTGGCGGCCACCTGCATGGCGCCGAGGATGGCGAGGTTGACGTGGCCGCCGCGGATCATCGCGAAGCTGTCCGCGGAGGAGAAGAACGAGGCGCCGGGCAGAGCGGTCACGGTCTGCTTGCCGGCGTTGATGAGATCGGCGTCGATCTCGTCTTCGGTCGGGAAGGGGCCGATGCCGAGCAGGCCGTTCTCGGACTGGAGCCACACGTCCATCCCCTCGGGGATGTAGTTGGCGACCAGCGTCGGCAGGCCGATGCCGAGGTTCACATAGAAGCCGTCTTGCAGTTCACGGGCGGCACGACCCGCCATTTCGTCACGCGTCCAGGGCATGGGGCGTCTCTCCTCAGGCGGTCTTGCGCAGGGTGCGCTGTTCGATGCGCTTCTCCGGCGTCGCGTTGAGCACGAGACGCTGCACGAAGATGCCCGGCGTGTGGACCTGGTCGGGATCGATCGAGCCGACCGGCACGATCTCCTCGACCTCGGCGATGGTGACGCGGCCGGCCATGGCGCACATCGGATTGAAGTTGCGCGAGGTCTTGCGGTAGACGAGATTTCCCGAGGTGTCGGCCTTCCAGGCCTTGACCAGGGCGACGTCGGTGACGATGCCGCGCTCCATGACGTAGGTGCGGCCGTCGAACTCGCGCAGGTCCTTGCCCTCCGCCACCACGGTGCCGACACCGGTCGCGGTGAAGAAGGCCGGGATGCCGGAGCCGCCGGCGCGCAGGCGCTCGGCCAGCGTGCCCTGGGGGGCGAACTCGAGCTCGAGCTCGCCCGAAAGGAACTGCTGGGCGAAGAGCTTGTTCTCGCCGACGTAGGACGAGATCATCTTCTTGATCTGACGGGTCTCGAGCAGAAGGCCGAGGCCGAAACCGTCGACGCCGGCGTTGTTCGACACGCAGGTGAGCCCGGTGACGCCGGAGTCGCGCAGTGCCTTGATCAGCGCCTCGGGAATGCCGCAGAGGCCGAAGCCGCCGACGGCGAGCGTCTGGCCGTCCTTCACCACGCCCGCGAGCGCGGCGTCGGCGCTTGGATAGAGCTTGTTCATGTGTCCCCGTCTCGTCCGATGGGTTGCGATCCTGTCGACGCGGCGGAGCCATCGATGCCGTTACCGCCCGACGCCCCGATCCAATCGTTTCGATCGGCAGGTGCGCGCGGGTTCCCCCCCGTCGTCCGGCGCCGAAGATAGCGAGGCTCGCGCCGAAGCGAAACCCTCGGTGGGCTCGAACTTCCGTTCGACACCGAGCCTCCGCCGAGGACGAGAGAGAGGTGGACAGCACCGCCGCGAGCGGTCGCGGCTCTGGTCAGGCGGCGGGGGCATGCCTATGTTCGGCGCCCCTCGTCCACTCCGGGAGCCCGCTCATGGCCATCGCCCTCGATCCGACCGTCGTCGCCCGCATCGCCCGGGCGATCGCCGCCGAAATCGGCTGCCGAGTCGAGCAGGTGAACGCGGCGATCGGGCTTCTCGACGAGGGCTCGACGGTGCCGTTCGTGGCGCGATACCGCAAGGAGGCGACCGGCGGGCTCGACGACACCCAGCTGCGCACGCTGGAGGAGCGGCTCGGCTATCTGCGCGAGATGGAGGCGCGGCGGGCGGCGGTGGCCGAATCGATCCGCGCTCAGGGCAAGCTCGACGACGCGCTCGCCGTCCGGCTCGCCACCGCTTCGACCAAGGCGGAGATCGAGGATCTCTATCTGCCCTACAAGCCGAAGCGGCGCACCCGCGCCGAGATCGCGCGCGAGAAGGGCCTCGGGCCGCTCGCCGAGCGCATTCTCGCCGATCGCTCGGTCGACCCGAAGGCGCTGGCGGAGACCTTCGTCACCGCCGAGGTCGCCGACGGCAAAGCGGCGCTCGACGGGGCGCGCGACATTCTCACCGAGCAGTTCGCCGAGAACGCCGATCTGGTCGGAGCCTTGCGCGGTCACATGAAGACGCGGGCACGGCTGAAGGCGAAAGTGGTCGAGGGCAAGGAGACGGCGGGCGAGAAGTTCGCCGACTACTTCGACCACGTCGAGCGGTGGGCGGAGGTGCCCTCCCATCGCGCGCTCGCCATGCTGCGCGGGCGCAACGAGGAGATCCTGTCGCTCGAGCTCGAGGTCGACGGCGACGTCACGGAGCCGGTCAAGCCGGTGGAGAAGATCATCGCCGAGACCTTCGGCATCGCGCTGCCGGGCGCCGCGGTCGGGGCGGCCGACAAATGGCTGTTCGACGTGGCGCGCTGGTGCTGGCGGGTGAAGCTGTCGATGTCCTTGTCGATCGAGCTGATGAGCACCATGCGCGAGCGGGCCGAGGAGGAGGCGATCAGGGTGTTCGCCGCCAATCTCAAGGATCTGCTGCTGGCGGCGCCGGCGGGCACGCGCGCCACCATGGGGCTCGACCCGGGCATCCGTACCGGCGTGAAGGTGGCGGTGGTCGACGCGACCTCCAAGGTGGTGGCAACCACCACGGTCTATCCGTTCCCGCCGAAGCAGGACGTGCAGGGCACGCTCGTCACGCTGAAACAGCTGATCCAGAAGCACAGGGTCGAGCTGGTGGCCATCGGCAACGGCACCGGCTCGCGCGAGACCGACCGACTGGTCGCGATGCTGATCGCCGACATGGGCGCCCCGAAGCCGATCAAGGTGACGGTGTCGGAGGCGGGGGCCTCGGTCTATTCGGCCTCGGCGCTGGCCGCCGCCGAGATGCCCGATCTCGACGTCAGCCTGCGCGGAGCGGTGTCGATCGGCCGCCGCCTGCAGGACCCGCTGGCCGAACTCGTCAAGATCGAGCCGAAGGCGATCGGCGTCGGGCAGTATCAGCACGACGTCGACCAGGGGCGGCTCGCCAAGGCGCTCGACGCGGTGGTCGAGGACGCGGTCAACGCCGTCGGCGTCGATCTCAACACGGCGTCGGCGTCGCTGCTGGCGCGGGTGTCGGGGCTCGGCACGTCGCTGGCGGAGGCGATCGTGGCGCATCGCAACGCCAACGGACCGTTCCGCAGCCGCCGGCAGCTGCTCGACGTGGCGCGGCTCGGGGCCAAGACCTTCGAACTGGCGGCGGGGTTCCTGCGCATCCGCGACGGCGACGAGCCGCTCGACGCCTCGTCGGTGCATCCGGAGGCCTATGCGGTGGCGCGGCGGATCGTCAAGGACTGCGGCCGCGACCTGCGCACGCTGATGGGCGACGGGACGGCGCTGAAGGCGATCGATCCGCGCAGGTTCGTCGACGACAAGTTCGGCCTGCCGACGGTGCGCGACATCATCGCCGAGCTGGAGAAGCCCGGCCGCGATCCACGCCCCGGCTTCAAGACCGCCGCCTTCGCCGAGGGGGTGGAGAAGATCGAGGACCTGCGGCCGGGGATGGTACTCGAGGGCACCGTCACCAACGTCGCGGCGTTCGGCGCCTTCGTCGACATCGGCGTGCATCAGGACGGGCTCGTCCACGTCTCCCAGCTCGCCGACCGGTTCGTGAAGGATCCGCGCGAGGTGGTGAAGGCGGGCGACGTGGTCAAGGTGCGGGTGGTCGAGGTCGACGCCCGGCGCAAGCGCATCGGCCTGACGATGCGCAAGGACGACGGCGGGGCGAGGATGGGTGCCCCGGCGGGGGCGTCGGCGAGCGCGGGACGCGACGATCGTCCGCGCGGCGGCGGCGCTCCGGCGGCCAAGGGCGGGCGGGCCGAAGGGGCGAATTCGGGCTCGACCGGTGCGCTGGGCGCGGCCCTGCTCGACGCGCTGCGCAAGAAATGAGGAGCTCGCCCGGCACCCCGGGCGAGACGGTAGAATAGAGGTCCGCGCCGGCCGCGACACAGCGTTGCGGCAGGCGCGCGACCAGGGGCGGACAGCACCGTACCAGGCGGTTCGCCGACCGAGCCAACCCTCATGGAAACGCTGGCGTTTCAGTCGTCGCTCCGGGGGGCGCGGGGCCGTTTCGGGCGATCAGCGCCTTTCCACCCGCCCCCGCGCCCGACGCGGGTCGCTCACGCGTTTGATGAAGATCAGATCTTCGCGCCCTCCCCAGGGTCTAGACCGGTGGTTATCGCTCCCGCGTGCGTGATGCCCCGTGACAGGAGGGTGAGGTGACGAAGACCCGTAAGACGCCAGAAACCGGAATCGACGCCGTCCTCGCCGCCCACGGGCGCGACCCCGGACGGCTGGTGCAGATCCTGCGCGACGTGCAGGCGCTCTCCGGTTGGATCTCTCCCGCCGACATCGCCGCCACCGCCGCCGGGCTCGGCCTGCCGGTCGGCGACGTGGAATCGACCGCCCAGTTCTATTCGTTCTTCTATCTGCGCCCGCGCGGGGCCTACGTGGTGCTGTTCTCCGACAACATCACCGACCGGTTGCTCGGCAGTCGCGGCATCTTCGATCACATGGCGCGCCGCCTCGGCGTGACGCGCGGCGAGGTGTCGACCGACGGGCTCGTCTCGCTCGACTACACCTCCTGCACCGGCATGTGCGACCAGGGTCCGGCGATCCTGGTCAACGGCATGGCGATCACGCGAATGACGCTGCGGCGGGCCGATCAGATCTGCGAGCTGATCCGCTCCAAGGTGCCGCTCGCCGAGTGGCCCAAGGAGTTCTTCGAGGTCGAGCACAACATCCGCCGCGCCGACATGCTGCTCGGCTCGGACTTCGTTCCGGGATCGGCGCTGAAGGCGGCGGTGGCGCTCGGGCCGGACGCGTTCCTGGCCGAGGTCAAGCGCTCCAACCTGCGCGGCCGCGGCGGCGCGGGCTTCACCACCGGCGTGAAGTGGGAGGCGGCCAAGAACGCCAAGGCCGACGAACGCTTCATCGTCTGCAACGCCGACGAGGGCGAGCCGGGCACGTTCAAGGACCGGGTGCTCCTGCAGTTCTACGCCGAGCGGGTGTTCGAGGGCATGGCGCTCGCCGGGTTCGTCACGGGCGCGAAGCTCGGGCTCGTCTATCTGCGCGGCGAATACCTCTATCTCCAGGCACCGCTCGAGGAGAAGCTCGCCGAGCTGCGCGCCGGGCGGCTGCTCGGCCGGTCGATCGTCGGCGCCGAGGGCTTCGACTTCGACATCGAGATCCACATGGGCGCGGGCGCCTACATCTGCGGCGAGGAGACGGCGCTGATCGAGAGCCTCGAGGGCAAGGCGGGGCGTCCGCGCATTCGTCCGCCGTTCCCGGTCACCTGCGGCTACAAGAACAAGCCGACGGTGGTGAACAACGTCGAGACGCTGTGCAAGGTCACCGAAATCGCGCTGCAGGGCGGCGCCACCTACGAGGGCTTCGGCACCAAGCAGTCGACCGGCACCAAGATCCTGTCGGTGTCGGGCGACTGCGAGCGCCCCGGCATCTACGAATATCCGTTCGGCGTGCGCGTCACCCAGGTGCTCGACGACTGCGGCGCCAGGAGCGCGAAGGCGGTGCAGATCTCCGGGGCGGCGGGAACGTGCCTGGGCGTGCGCGAGTTCGGACGGCGGATCGCCTTCGAGGACGTGCCGACGGCCGGCTCGTTCATGGTGTTCGGCGAGCATCGCGACATGTTCGAGGTGGCGCAGAACTTCGCCCACTTCTTCCAGCACGAGAGCTGCGGCTTCTGCACGCCGTGCCGGGTCGGCACGACCATCCAGGCCAAGATCATGGACAAGATCGCGGCCGGGCACGGCACCCAGTACGAGATGAACGAGCTCACCCACCTGCGCGAAGTGATGCGGACGGGGTCGCACTGCGGTCTCGGCCAGACGGCGGGGGCGGCGATCGCCGACACGATCACCAAGTTCCGCGACGACTACGAGAAGCGACTGGCGCGCAAGGACTTCGAGCCGGCGTTCGATCTCGACGCGGCGCTGGAGCGGGCGCGCGAGGTCACCGGACGCGACGACGCCGCCAGCCGCATGCTGGATCACGCCTGAGGGGGATGCGACGATGAACGACTACGACACCTTCCTCCTCGACGGACGCCCGGTGCGCTTCCAGCGCGGCCAGTCGATCCTGGAGGCCGCCCTGGCGGCAGGGAGCTACATTCCCAATCTGTGCCATCATCCCGAGTTCAAGCCGCACGGGTCGTGCAAGCTGTGCACGGTCAAGGTCAACGGCCGCTACGGCTCGGCCTGCACCATCAAGGCGATGCCGGGCCAGGAGGTGGCCTCCGACACGCCCGAGCTCAACGGCAATCGGCGCGTGCTCCTGCAGATGCTGTTCGTGGAGGGCAACCACTTCTGCCCGGGCTGCGAGAAGAGCGGCAACTGCAAGCTCCAGGCGCTGGCCTACGATCTGGAAATGCTCACGCCGCACTTCGCGCACTTCTATCCGGCGCGGCCGCTCGACGCGTCGCATCCCGACATCCTGATCGACTTCAACCGCTGCATCATGTGCGAGCTGTGCGTCAGGGCCTCGCGCGACGTCGACGGCAAGAACGTGTTCGCGCTGGCCGGGCGCGGCACCGCCAGCCACGTCGTCGTCAACTCGCCCACGGGCAAGCTCGGCGACACCGACTTCGCGGCGACCGACAAGGCGGCGAGCGTGTGCCCGGTCGGGGCGATCCTGCCCAAGCGGGTCGGCTTCGCCGTTCCGATCGGCGAGCGTCTCTACGACGTCGACGCCATCTCCACCCAGGCCGAAAAGCGCGTCGCCGAGGAGGCGTGAGACCATGCTGCACGTCGTTCCCACCACTCCCAAGCGCAAGGTCCGGATCGCGACCACGTCGCTGTCGGGCTGCTTCGGCTGCCACATGTCGTTCCTGGACATCGACGAGCGCCTGCTGGCGCTGGCCGAGGTCGCCGAGTTCGACCGCTCGCCGCTGACCGACATCAAGACCTGCGGTCCGTGCGACATCGCCATCGTCGAAGGCGGCGTGTGCAACGCCGAGAACGTCCACGTCCTGCGCGAACTCAGGGCCAACGCCAAGGTGCTGGTGGCGCTGGGGGCCTGCGCGGTCAACGGCGGCCTGCCGGCGCAGCGCAACCATCTCGACGTCGGCGAATGTCTGGCGCGGGTCTACACCCACCGCTCCGAGGGCATGAAGGGGGCGGTGCCGAACGATCCGGAACTGCCGCTGCTGCTCGACAAGGTGCATCCGATCAACGAGGTGGTCCGGGTCGACTACTTCGTGCCGGGGTGCCCGCCGTCGGGCGATGCGATCTGGAAGTACCTGACCGATCTGATCGACGGCCGCATCCCGCGCCTCGAGCATCCGATGCTGCGGTTCGACTGAGGAGGGATACGACATGTTTCGCCTGGAAACCGCCGAGAATCCCCAGACGTTGAAGCGCGTCGCCATCGATCCGGTGACGCGCGTGGAGGGTCACGGCAAGGTCACGCTGCTGCTCGACGACGCCAACCGCATCCATCAGGTGCGGCTGCACATCGTCGAGTTCCGCGGCTTCGAAGTGTTCATCGAGGGGCGGCCGTTCTGGGAGGTGCCGGTCACGGTGCAGCGCCTGTGCGGCATCTGCCCGGTCTCCCACCATCTCGCCGCCGTCAAGGCGATGGACCTGATCGCCGGCTACGGGCCGCTGCCGCCGACGGCGGAGAAGCTGCGCCGGCTGATGCACTACGGTCAGGTGGTGCAGTCCCACGCCGTACACTTCTTCCATCTCGCCTCGCCCGATCTGCTGCTCGGCTTCGACAGCGATCACACCCGGCGCAACATCGTCGGCGTGGCGTTGGACTTCCCCGAGATCGCCAAGCAGGGCGTGCTCCTGCGCAAGTACGGCCAGGAGGTGATCCGCCACACCGCGGGAAAACGCATCCACGGCACCGGCGCCATTCCCGGCGGCATGAACAAGGCGCTGACGAAGGCCGAGCGCGACGAGCTGCGCAAGGACATCGATCAGATGATCGAGTGGTCGCTCGGGGCGGTCCACATGGTCGCCTCGCTCCATCGCACCAAGCCGGAGTTCTACAACCACTTCGGCGAGTTCGATTCGTCGATGATGGGGCTGGTCGACGAGCGCGGCGCGCTCGACTTCTACCACGGCGGCCTGAGGGCGGTGGACAAGGACGGCGCCACCATCTTCGACCACGTCGACTACGCGACCTACGAGGAGGTGCTCCAGGAGGAGGCCAAGTCGTGGTCCTACATGAAGTTCCCGCACATCCGCTCGCTCGGGGCGGAGAAGGGCTGGTACAAGGTCGGACCGCTCGCCCGCGTGCAGGCGGCGTCGTTCATCCCCTCGGCGCTGGCCGACATCGAGCGCAAGAAGATGATGGCGCTCGGCGGCGGCAAGCCGGTGATGGGCACGCTGTTCTTCCACTGGGCGCGGCTGATCGAAGTGCTGCACGCCTGCGAGCTGATCCGCGACCTGCTCGACGATCCGGAGATCCTCGGCACGGATCTGATGGCCGACAAGGGCGAGCGGCGCGGCGAGGCGGTGGGCGTGATCGAGGCGCCGCGCGGCACCCTGTTCCACCACTACCGGGTCGACGAGAACGATCAGGTCACGTTCTGCAATCTCATCGTCTCCACCACCAACAACAATCAGGCGATGAACGAGGCGATCCGCTCGGTGGCGAGCCAGTATCTCGACGGGCGCGAGGTGACCGAAGGGCTCCTCAACCACATCGAGGTGGCGATCCGCGCCTATGATCCGTGCCTCAGCTGCGCCACGCACGCGCTCGGCCAGATGCCGCTCGAGGTCGATCTGGTCGACGCCGAGGGCGGGCTCGTCCATCGCGCCCGGCGCAACATGGGACCGCAGCGGTGAACGGCGCCGTCACGGGTCGGGGCGCGTCGAGCGCGCCGACCCTCGGGGGGGCGACCGAGCCCTCGTTCCCGGGCACCCCGCCCCGCGTGGTGGTGCTCGGTTGGGGCAACGCGTCGCGCGGCGACGACGGGCTCGGTCCGCTCCTCCTCGAACGCATCGAGGGGTTGGGCCTCTCCCACGTCACCGCGTTCGAGGACTTCCAGCTGCAGCTCGAGCACGCGCTCGATCTCGACGGGGCCGATCTCGCCCTCTTCGTCGACGCCAGCGTGGCGGCCCCCGCGCCCTTCGCCTTCGGCGAGACGCGGGCGCGGGTGGGGCTGACCCACACCTCCCATGCGATGGCGCCCGAAGCCGTGCTCGACGTCTACGCGCGGGTGATGGGGCGGACGCCACCGCCGGCCTTCGTGCTGGCGATCCGGGGCGAGGCGTTCGAGCTGGGCACGGGGCTCGCGCCGGCGGCCGAGACCGGGCTCGAGGCGGCATGGGCGTTCGTCCGGCCGCTGCTGGAGCGACCCTCGGTCGATGGGTGGCGAAGAGCCGCGACGGCGAGCGACGCGGATTGATCGACCGCAAGGACAGGCTCGTCCGCATCGTGGAAACGTCGCCCGATCGACGTTCTCGTCCGTACGCGAAGGTTCCATGTCAGAGACCGCGCTTCCCCGCTTTCCCAAGCTGATCGATCGGATGATCGGCCGCCTGCCGACGCTGCCGCTCGATCTGGCGTTGCGCCGCTTCGTCGGCAGCCTCGCCGATCGTCATCCCTCGCTGTTCTCGCGGCTGGGCGATCAGGCGACCAAGGCGTTCCTGATCGAGCCGACCGACCTGTCGTTCGGCTTCCTGCTGCGCCCCGACCCGGCGATGCCGCGGCTGGAGGCGGTCAAGCGCGGGGCCGACGGGGCGATCGGGGTCGGGCACGACGCCCGCATCGCCGGACCGCTGGCCGCGCTGGTCGGCATGGTGCACGGGGCGATGGACGGCGACGCGCTGTTCTTCTCGCGCGACATCGTGATCGAGGGCGACACCGAGGCGGTGCTGGCGCTCCGCAACGCGGTCGACGACGCCGAGATCGATCTGGCGGACGAAGTGGCGTCGATGACGGGGCCCGTGTCGAAATACGTCGCCGAGGTGTTCCGCGCGGCCCGTCCCCTGGCGGAGCGGGTGAGTGGGTTCGCGCTCGGCCGGGTCGAGGGCACGCCATGAACGCGCCCACGACCCGGGTGCGTCCCGAACTGGTGTGCCCGGCCGGCACTCCGGCCGCCCTGCGCACCGCCGTCGAGGCGGGGGCGGACGCGGTCTACTGCGGCTTCCGCGACGAGACCAACGCCCGCAACTTTCCCGGCCTCAACTTCGACGCCAAGGAACTCGCCGACGGCATCCGCTTCGCCCACGACCACGGGGCGAAGGTGCTGGTGGCGATCAACACCTTCCCGCGCGCGGGCGGCACGAAGCTCTGGCACGACGCGGTGGCCAAGGCCGAGGACGCGGGCGCGAACGCGGTGATCCTGGCCGATCTCGGCCTGATCGCCCACGCGGCGGAGAAGCATCCGAAGCTCCGGCGGCATCTGTCGGTGCAGGCGGCGGCGTCGAACCCGGACGCGATCCGGTTCTGGGTCGAGACCTTCGGCATTCGCCGGGTGGTGCTGCCGCGCGTCCTGTCGGTGCCGGAGATCGCGGCGATCAACGCCGAGATCTCGTGCGAATCGGAAGTGTTCGTGTTCGGCGGGCTGTGTGTGATGGCCGAGGGGCGGTGCTCGCTGTCGAGCCACGCCACCGGCAAGTCGCCCAACATGACCGGGGTGTGCTCGCCGCCGTCCCACGTCGTCTACAAGGAGGAGGGCGACGAGCTGGTCGCCAAGCTCGGGGCCTTCACCATCGACCGCACGTCGAAGGGCGTGGCCGCGCCCTACCCGACCCTGTGCAAGGGGCGGTTCACGGCGGGCGACTATGCCGGGCACGTGTTCGAGGACCCGGTCAGTCTCGACGCCGCCCAGCTCATTCCCGGCCTGATCGAGGCGGGGGTCACCGCCTTCAAGATCGAGGGGCGCCAGCGCTCGCGCGCCTATACCCAGGCGGTGGTCGCCGCGTTCCGCAAGGCGGTCGACGACACGCTGGCGGGGCGGCCGATCGCCTCCGACATGACGCGGCGGCTGGCCGAGGGGCAATCGACCACCGCCGGCGCCTACAAGAAGACCTGGAGATGAGCGCGGTGGAGACGAAGAGCCCGACGGGCGCGCCGACCCTGGTGATGGGGCCGCTCCTGTTCAACTGGTCGCCGGAACGGTTCGCCGACTTCTACGCCGAGGTGGCCGACGAGATGGACGTCGACCGCGTCCACGTCGGCGAGGTGGTGTGCTCCAAGCGCGAACCGTTCTACGCCGACCTGCTGCCCGACGTGATCGAGCGGCTGAAGCGGGCGGGCAAGACCGTGGTGGTCGACACGCCGGCGCTGGTGACGCTGAAGCGCGAACGCCAGCTGGTGGCCGACATGGCCGCGCTCGACGGGGTCGAGATCGAGATCAACGACTTCTCGCCGCTGGCGACCCTCGAGACGGGCCGCCGCTTCGCGGTGTCGCCGCTGGTCAACGTCTACGACGAGGGCACGTTCGCCCAGTTGACGCGGCTGGGGGCGTGGTCGATCGCCCTGCCCTACGAGCTGCCGATCGCCTCGATCGAGCGGTTGGCGGCGGAGGGCACTCGGCTCGGGGTGGAGACGCAGGTGCACGTGTTCGGGCGGTTGCCGCTGGCGATCTCCGGGCGGTGCTACCATGCGCGCATCCACGGGCTGGCCAAGGACAGCTGCCAGTTCGTCTGCAACAAGGACCCGGACGGGCTCGAGGTCGACACGCTCGACGGTGAGGGATTCCTCTCGATCAACGGCGTGCAGACCATGTCGCAGAACGTGGTGGTGGTCGCCGACGAGCTCGAGCGGCTCATCGCCGCCGGGGTGTCGGCGTTCCGGCTCAGTCCGCACGCCTGCGACATGGGCCGCGTGGCGAAGATCTTCCGCTCGGGCCTCGCCGGGTCGATCGACGGCGGGGAAGTGCGCGCGCTCCTCGGCGAGGTCGGGCTCGCGCCACCGATGGGACCGGCGATGATGACCGGCACTTGGCCGGCGACGGCGTCGGGCGGTCGTTGAGGCTCGACGCGACGCCCACTCTCGGTCATGAAGAAGCCGTGATGGTCGTCGATCGAACCCGCCCGACCCGGTCGTGTGGAAGGGGTCGCGCGGGAGCGGAGCGGGCATGAGCGGGAACGGAAGGTACGTCGGCCTCGACGGTCTCAGGGGGCTCGCCTCGTTCGCCGTGGTGATCCATCACTCGCTCTTGATGGGGACCGACATCGGCGGGCTCGCGGTGTTCCTGTTCTTCATCCTGTCGGGCTTTCTGATCACCGGCATCCTGCATCGCTCGCGCGAGAAGATCGAGGCCGGGCGCACGTCGCTCGGGCCGGCGCTGGCCGATTTCTGGGTGCGGCGGGCGCTCAGGATCTTCCCGGCCTACTATCTGTGGCTCGGGCTGTTCGTGGTCTGCGACGTGGCCTTCCGCAAGGGCGAGATCCTGGCGGACCTGTGGTGGTACGTCGTCTATCTGCAGAACTTCATGCTCGGCTTCGTCACCTACGAGTGGGGCGACTTCACTCACGTGTGGAGCCTCGCGGTCGAGCAGCAGTACTACGTCTTCTTCGCGCCCCTGGTGGTGCTCCTGCCGACGCGGCTGCACACGAAGCTGATGATCGCGACGATCGTGCTGTGCCTCGGGGCGATCCAGGCGCTGCAGAGTGCCGGGTTCGAGATGATCACGCTCTACACCTCGCCCGCCAACGGCTTCGTGTTCATGGCCGCCGGGGCGCTGATGACGCTGGAGCGGGCGCGTACCCCGACCTGGGCCGGGGCGACGGGGACGTTGCTCGTGGCGTTCGTGGTGATCGTGGCGCTCGCCTGCTACCCGATCGCGGAGCGCACGGTCGGCTTCAAGCTGCCCTACGCGGTGCTGGCGATCCTGTCGGTGACGTCGCTGTCGGTGGTGATGATCCACGTGCTGCAGACCCCGGAGGGGCTGCTCGCGCGGGTGATGGAGACACGGCCGCTCAAGTTCCTCGGCCTGATCTCCTACGGGCTCTACGTGGTGCATCTGCCGGTCGGAGTATTCGCCGAGGCGTGGTTGCCGCTCGAGGCGTGGGCGAGCGCGACCGGGGTGCCGAAGAACGTGGTCGACTTCGCGGTGATGGCGCCGGTGTCGATCGCGCTGGCGAGTGCGTCCTACTTCCTGTTCGAGGTGAAGTTCCTGGCGCTCAAGGACAAGTTCCAGCGCGGATGAGCCCCCTCGCGGGTGCGGCGCTCGGGCCGGGGACGGCGACGGGCGGTCGGGTGTAGACTGGCTCCGCTCCGGTGAGGGTTCTCATTCGGGGCGCCTGCACCGGATATGGAGGTGTGGCCATGACGACCCCGGTCCCTTCAGGCGGCTTTCCGGCGGACGAGGGGCTCGTCGAGCTGCCGCTCGGCGAGGTCTATCGCTATCTCGAGCCGGGACCGGTCGTTCTCCTGACGACCCGGCGCGGCGACCGCGTCAACGTCATGACCATGTCGTGGCACATGATGGTGGAGTTCGTGCCGCCGCGGATCGCCTGCGTCGTCTCCGACGCCGATCATTCCGCCGCCGCGCTCGCCGCCACCGGTGAATGCGTGATCGCCCTGCCCTCGGCCGATCTGGTGGCGAGCGTGGTGGCGATCGGCAATTCCTCCGGACGCAGCGAGGACAAGTTCGCCGCCTTCGGACTGACGCCGCTCGCCGCGCGCGAGGTCGGAGCGCCGCTGATCGCGGAATGCTTCGTCGATCTCGAATGCCGGGTGATCGACGCGAGCCTCGCCGATCGCCACGGCATCCGGATTCTGGAAGTGGTCCGGGCATGGCGCAATCCGGCGATCACGGACACGCGGACGCTGCACCATCGCGGCCGGGGCATCTTCGCCGTCGACGGGGAGACGATCCGCACCGCGTCGCGGATGCCGTGACGCCACCCGCGCCGATCGATTGCCGTCGCGCGCCGCCTCTGCCAGTCTCGCCCGGCGCCGATGTGGTATCGGTGTGATCGCCCCACCCGGTTCCGGCCGTCTCCGAGAGAGCCCCATGATCGCGTTTCGAACCGTTCGTCCGGCGCTTCGCCGCGCCCTGCTCGCCGCCGCCGTTCTTCTCGCCGCCGTCGTGGGAGCCGATCCGGCGACCGCCGTGGTGGTGCTCGACGAGACCTGGAAGGCGGAGGGCGGGGCCAAGGGGCGCGAGGCGGAAGGCTTCGGCGCGCATCTCAGGCTCGCGGCCGAGCCGCAGTTTCGGGCGGTGCTGGCGCTGGCGCGGCCGGACGGCGAATGGGGCGAGGCGTCGGGCACGTGGATCGGCAACGACGACGACGGCCACGCCTGGATCCTGACCGCCGCCCACGTCTACGACCTGCCGGCGGAGGCGGGCGCCTACGTCGTGCGCGAACCGAACGGGCGGACGCTCGTGGCCGACCAGATCCGGGTCCATCCGAAGTGGAACGGCGACACCGACACCCGCACCGGCTACGACCTGGCGCTGTTGCGGCTGAAGCGGCCGATCTCCGACGCCGGACAGCCGCCGCTGCTCTACGCCGGGGCGGCGGAGGCGGGCAAGCTCGTGACCTTCGTCGGCTACGGCAATCGCGGCATCGGCTCGAAGGGCGAGGGGCCGAAGTTCTACAAGGGTTCGGCCAAGGCGGCGGCGCAGGGCATCGTCGATCAGTGGGTCGACATGGTGCGCCCGCTGCCGCGCGACGACGACGGCGGCAACTATCTCGGCGTGTTCCTCCCGCGCGAGGACGGCAGCCTCGCCAATCCCTACGGCGGGGCGCGCAAGCCGGTCAATCGGTTGGTCGGGCTGCTCGGGGCGGGCGACAGCGGCGGGTCGACGTGGATGCGGCTCGGCGAGCGCTGGGTGATCGTCGGGGTCAATTCCAACGGCACCGGCAAGGCGCGCTACGGCGACAGCTCGTGGATGGCGCGCGTGTCGCCGCATCGCGAGTGGATCACCTCGATCTTCCCCGGCGCGCGGTTCGTCGAGCGCTGATCAGCGCTTCGGCCGAGGCCGCCCGCCGCTCGGGGGACGGCCGTCGCCGACCGGGCGACCGCCGCTCGGTCGGGCGGGTGCCTTCGGCTTC
>JBEOKB010000080.1:0-22499 GCA_040275425.1 Siculibacillus sp.
TGTCGCTGGTGTTGGACCGATTGACCGGCATCGTGGACGAAATGCGCCAGGGCGGCGCGACCGGGGCGGCGGGCGCGAGCACGACCGTCTCCTCGGGCGGCGGAGGTTCGGAAAAGAGCAGGGAGGCCGACAGGACGGCGAGGGCGAGACCGAGCGCGGTCATCCCGGCGACGAGCCAGCGCGGCACCGTCTCGCCGGGGATGCGGTGGAGATCGGCCTCGCCGCCGGTACGGGATACCGGCTGCGGGGCGTCGTCCACGTCGTCGATGGAGACCACGTCGGTCATCGGCGGTTCCGGTGTCGGTCGACCGAGGCGTTCATCCTCAGGCGGTCGGGATCTTGAAGTAGGGCGTGATCAGATCGACGCCGCACTCGAGGTCGCCGGCCCAGTCGATGAAGCGACGGACCATCTCCTTGCCCTGGAACATGGCGCCGTGCTGGGGGGCGATGGTCTCGATGTCGAGGTCGCGCACCATGTCGGCCCAGGCCCGCATCACGCGACGCGAGACCATGTAGCGACGGTGGAAGCCCTCCATGTAGCGAAGATGGGCGTCGAAATCGGGCACGACCATGTAGGGCATGCCGAGCGAGGCGCCGAGATCGCCGGAATAGAGGATCTTCGAGGTCGGGTCGTAGAGCTGGAAGTTGCCCTCCGAGTGGAGGAAGTGCGCCGGCAGGGCGAGGAGCGGGCGGCCGCCGAGATCGAACACCTTGCCCTCGTCGGGGATCGGCTTGAGGCGGTCGACGACGAGACGGTCGAGGCCGAAGTGGGGCACGAAGCGCACCCACAGCGCCGAGACGTGGGCTTCGGCGTCGGTGGTCATCAGCCAGCCGTTGAGGGCCGCGACGATGTCGGGATCCTGATGCGACAGGAAGATGTGCTGCAGCTTGGCCTTGCCGAGGGTGGAGAAGGTCTCGGCGAGGACGCGGCTGTAGATCTTGTGGCCGCCGGGGTCGAGCAGCATGGCGACGTCGCCGTGGATGACCAGATGTTGGTTGGACTGGACCGCCAGACCACCGGTGTCGAAGTCCTCGAGCAGGACGTTGCGGTGGGTTCCGTCGTTGTACAGATCGATCGTCGGCATGTGTCACTCCCGGCAGGACTGGCGGCGGCGGCCTCGGGGCCGCGCCGTCGTCAGAGAACCTTCTTGAGGCCTCGGATCGCTTCGTGCATGTCGAAGAAGATCAGGCCGAGCTTGGCGCTCTCGTTGGCCAGAGCCAGGAGCAGGGCGCCGCGACCGGCGTTGATCATCACCGCATAGCCGTGCTCGCCGCGGATGATCACTTCCTTGACCTCGCCGCGGGCCAGTTCGACGGCGGCGCGGGTGCCGAGGTTGAGCAGGGTCGCGGTCATGCCGGCGACGCGGTTCTCCTCGAGGTCGGGGGTGAGCGCCGAAGCGATCATCAGGCCGTCCTCGGAAATCAGGGCGCTCGCCTCGACGCCGGGGCTGTCGCTCTGGAGCTTTCGCAGGATCTTGTTCAGTTCGTCCAATCTCGACATCGGGCGCTCCTCCTCGAGCGGTGGGGACTCGGTGACTTCCGTGACTTCGGGGGTCGGCTCCGGTCGCGCCGGGGCGGGCTGGGGCCGATCGTCGTTGGATGCCTTTTCGGGCAGGTCGCCGAAGACGGCGACGAGCGGCGCGAGTTCCTCGCGCCCCTGATTGCGGCGGACGTCGGCCTCGACACGCGCGACCGCCTCGTCGAACTCCCAGCTCTCCGTCGTGATGACGGACTGGGGCACGGGAGGACGAGTGTTGCGCAGGGCGTTGATCAGCGCCGAGCGCGCGGAGCGATAGATCGCTTCGCGCGCCGGGAAGGAGGCCTTCTGACGTTCCGCGACCGCGCGCGAAAGTCTCTGATAGTAGTCCGTCATGCCGCCATCCGCCGACGAAACCGAGGTTCGTCCGTGTTGTTGAGCGCGGATGCTCTCTCCGAGGTCGTGTAGATTCAATGTTCAACATCGAATTCGAATGATGAGGATGAAATTTACCTTAATTCTACGAGTAATTACGGATGATTTGACGCCAATTCGAGCGACGTGCGCAATTTCAGCGTGCAAACGAAAGCGCGCGCCATCCGGTGAGGACGGCGCGCGCGAGGCAAGTCTCGAACCGGTTCCGCCCGAGGGGCGGTCGGGCGGGCGATCAGGCGTCGAGATTGGCGGTGAGCGCGTTCTCGGTGATGAAGTCGCGACGGGGCTCGACCTCGTCGCCCATCAGGCGATTGAAGATGCCGTCGGCGTCGTCGGCCTCGCGCACCCGCACCTGGAGGAGCGAGCGGATGTTGGGGTCGAGGGTGGTCTCCCACAACTGGCTCGGGTTCATCTCGCCGAGACCCTTGTAGCGCTGCATGGAGATGCCCTTGCGGCCTTGGTTGAAGACCGCGTCGAGCAGGGCGCCGGGGCCGTGGACCACGGTCGAGGTCTCCTTGCGGCGCAGGACGGCGGCGCCGGAGAAGATCTCGCGCAGGCGGGCGGAGTGACCGTCGAGCTTGCGGGCGTCGAGCGAGCCGATCAGGCCGGCATCGAGGGTGCGGGTCTCGGCGACGCCGCGCAGGGTGCGGGTCACGACGATGCCGCCGTCCTCGCCGACCGAGCCGGTCCAGCCCTTCTCGAACTCGTCGGCGAGCACGTCGAGGCGGGCGGCGAGCGCGGCGGCGGCGGCCTCGGCCTTCTCCGGCTCGTCGAGCAGCGACTTCGACAGGGCACCGCAGATCGAGGCCTGTTCGATGACCGCCGGGGTGTAGCGGTGATGGAGGTTGTCGACGAGGTGGCGGACCTGTCGGGCCTCCTCGATCAGCGCCTTCAGATCCATGCCGGCGATCTCCTCGCCGGTCGACAGCACCAGGCGGGTCTCGTCGAGGCCCTGGTCGATCAGATAGTCCTCGAAGGCCTTCTGATCCTTGAGGTACTGCTCGGACTTGCCGCGCGTCACCTTGTAGAGCGGCGGCTGGGCGATGTAGAGATAACCGCGATCGATCATCTCCGGCATCTGACGATAGAAGAAGGTCAGAAGAAGGGTCCGGATGTGGGCGCCGTCGACGTCGGCGTCGGTCATGATGATGATCTTGTGGTAGCGGATCTTGTCGATGTTCAGCTCGTCTGGGCCGATGCCGGTGCCGAGCGCGGTGATCAGCGTGCCGATCTGCTCCGACGACAGCATCTTGTCGAAGCGGGCGCGCTCGACGTTGAGGATCTTGCCGCGCAGCGGGAGCACGGCCTGATTCTCACGGTTGCGGCCCTGCTTGGCGGAGCCACCGGCCGAGTCACCCTCGACGATGAAGAGTTCCGACTTGGCGGGGTCCTTCTCGGCGCAGTCGGCGAGCTTGCCCGGCAGCGAGGCGACGTCGAGGACGCCCTTGCGGCGGGTGAGTTCACGGGCGCGGCGGGCGGCCTCGCGGGCGGCGGCGGCCTCGACCACCTTGCCGACCACGGCCTTGGCCTCGGCCGGATGTTCCTCGAACCAGGTGGAGAGGGCCTCGTTGAGGAGATTCTCGACGACCGGGCGCACCTCGGAGGAGACCAGCTTGTCCTTGGTCTGGGAGGAGAACTTCGGGTCCGGCACCTTGACGGAGAGGACGCAGGTGAGGCCCTCGCGGCAGTCCTCGCCGGACAGCGACACCTTCTCCTTCTTCATCAGGCCGGAGCTGTCGGCATAGCCGGTGACCTGACGGGTGAGCGAGGCGCGGAAGCCGGCCAGATGCGTGCCGCCGTCGCGCTGGGGGATGTTGTTGGTGAAGCACAGCGTCTGCTCGTGGTAGCTGTCGTTCCACCACAGCGCGCATTCGACGCCGATGCCGTCCTTCTCCGCCTTCATGTAGAGGGGCGCGGAGATCGCCGGCTTCTTGGCGCGGTCGAGATACTTCACGAATTCGATCAGACCGCCTTCGTAGTGCAGCTTGACGATGTGGGGCTCGACGCCGCGACGGTCCTCGAAGACGATGTTGACGCCGGAGTTGAGGAAGGCCAGCTCGCGCAGACGGTGCTCGAGGGTGGCGAAGTCGAATTCGGTCCTGGTGAAGGTGTCGGGCGAGGGCAGGAAGGTCACTTCCGTGCCGCGCCGGCCGGGCGCCGGGCCGACCACCTTCAGATCCTCGTCGGGCACGCCGTGGCGGAACACCATGTGGTGCTCCTTGTCGTCGCGCCAGATGCGCAGGTCGAGCTGGACGGAGAGGGCGTTCACCACCGAGACGCCGACGCCGTGCAGGCCGCCGGAGACCTTGTAGGAGTTCTGGTCGAACTTCCCGCCGGCGTGGAGCTGGGTCATGATGACGTTGGCGGCCGACACGCCCTCTTCGGCGTGGATGTCGGTCGGGATGCCGCGACCGTCGTCGCGCACGGTGACCGAGCCGTCGGCGTTGAGGCGCACGAACACCTCCGTCGCCCAGCCGGCCAGCGTCTCGTCGATGGCGTTGTCGACCACCTCGTAGACCATGTGGTGCAGGCCCGAGCCGTCGTCGGTGTCGCCGATGTACATGCCGGGGCGTTTGCGCACCGCGTCGAGACCCTTCAGCACCTTGATGGAATCGGCGCCGTAGTCGTCCGCGCCGGTCCTCGGCGTGTCGTCTCGGTTCTGGTCGGTCATGGGTTCGGGGTCACTTTCCGTCGACTTCGCGTGACCCTTCCATACAGGGGCGCGCGCGGGCGTGCAAAGGTTGCGGGAGCCGGGCGAAAAGTCGTTTCCGAACAACGTGTTGCATTGTGTGAAAAAGCACGCGCGCGAGGGGGCGCGGGCGATTCGCGGAAATTTCGGGAGCGGGCGCGGCGAGGAGGAGACGCGGGTCGGGCTTCGGCGGAATACGGCTTCGCCTATTCCGCCCTACCGCGTCAGCGCGCGGCCACCGCGACCGCCGCCGGTCTCGAGGCGATGGCGCGGCGGTACGGCTTCCCGCCTCTCACCGCGCCGCCACGGCCACCGCCGCGCCGGCCATCATCGCTCCGGCGGTGCGGTCGAGCATGCGGCGGGCGTGGGCGTCGCGAAAGAAGTCGCGGGCGCGGGCGGCGAGCGCGGCGTAGGCGGCGCCGACGATCAGGAGGTCGAGGAAGACGATCACCGACATCTCGACGAAGCCGAGCGGGGTGAGGGCGCCGAGATCGACCACGGTGGGCAGTAGTGCCATGTAGAAGACGATGGTCTTGGGATTGCCGAGGGTCAGAGTGAGGCCGGCGAGGGCGACCCGGAGCGCGGAGTGCTCGGGCGCGCGCTGGGCGACGACGGCGTCGCCGTGGAGCGGCGTGTGCCACAGCTGCCACGCCAGCCACAGCAGATAGGCGGCGCCGGCGAACTTCATCACGGTGAAGACGGTGGCGAAGGTCTTGGCGATCGCGGCGAGGCCGAGCGCGGCGCAGGTCAGGAACACCATGTCGCCGGCGATCAGGCCGAGGATCATCGGCATGGTGCCCCAGAAGCCGACGGCGAGCGCGCGGGCGACGAGCGCGGTCATGCCGGGGCCGGGAATGACCGCGGCGATGGTCAGCGCGACGGTGAAGGCAATCAGGGTGGTGGGGTCCATGGGGGCGCTCGCGACGGTGGGGCGGTGATGGTGCGCGCTCGACGCGCGGCGCGCAAGATCTTCGGAGGTCGAGCGAGGTTCCTTCGCGGGGGCGCGTCGCGGCCCTCAGGCCCTCGACATCCGTCCCCCGTTCACCTCGAACACCTCGGCGCGTTCGCCCAGCGCGGCGAAGGCGCCGGCGTCGGTGCCGGTCATCCAGCACTGCGAGCCCAGCGCCTCGACCACGTCGAACAGCTCGCCGCGACGGCGCGGGTCGAGGTGGGCGGCGACCTCGTCGAGGAGGAGGAGCGGTGCGCGGCCGGTGACCTCGCCGACGAGGCGAGCGTGGGCGAGCACCAGGCCGAGCAGGAGGGCCTTCTGCTCGCCGGTCGAGGACAGGGCGGCGGGCATGGTCTTGGGGCCGTGGTGGACGGCGAGATCGGCGCGGTGGGGGCCGTCGAGGGTGCGGCCGGCGGCCTTGTCGCGGCGGCGACCGTCGGCGAGGCGGGCGCGATAGGCGTCCTCGGCGATCGCCGAGGGGCCGCCGCCGGCGACGAGCGCCTCGATCTCGCCCTCGAGGGCCAGTTCGGCGTGGGGGAAGGGGGCGTCGGCGCGGGTGGCGGCGATCAGGCGCTCCAGGCAGGAGACGGTCTCGACGCGAGCGGCGGCGACGGCGACGCCGAGCTCGGCCATCTGCGCCTCGATCGCGGCGAGCCAGTCGAGGTCGAGGCGGTCGTCCTCGAGCAGGCGATTGCGGCCGCGCATGGCCTTCTCGAAGGCGCTCACGCGGGCGCCGTGGCCGGGATCGACGGCGAGCACGAGGCGATCGAGGAAGCGGCGGCGCTCGGCGGCCGGGCCGGTGAACAGGCCGTCCATCGCCGGGGTCAGCCACAGCACGCGGACGAAATCGAGCAGGTCGTCGGCGGAGCGGGCGGGCTCGCCGTCGACGCGGACGCGGCGGGTGCGGGTCTCCTCGGCGCCGACGTCGTCGGAGCCGGTGCCGAGGCGGACCTCGCCGTCGGGGCCGTCGAGGCGGGCGAACACGCTCCAGGCGCCCTCGCCGCCCTGGCGCGACATCTCGTCGAGGCGGGCGCGGCGCAGGCCGCGGCCGGGCGAGAGCAGGGAGAGCGCCTCGAGCACGTTGGTCTTGCCGGCGCCGTTCTCGCCGGCGAGCACGACATGGCGGCCGTCGGAGGCGAGCGACAGGGCCGGGTAGTTGCGGAAGTCGACGAGGCGCAGATCGCGCACCGCGACGCGAGCAACTTCGGCGCGCGACGACGCGGCGGCGATCTCGGCGGGCGGGGCGAGCGCGGCGGCGGGGGTGGTCAAAGCCTGAACACCGCGTCGGCGGCGGAACGCGAGGCGCGGCGCTTGCCGACCTCCTCCTCCAGGCGTCCGATCTCGGCGCGCAGGAGGGCGATGCGCTCCTCGAGTTCGCCGACCGAGACGAGGGAGACGTCCTGGCCGATCTCGTGGGCGAGCTTCTTCTTCGGGCGGTCGTCTTCGATGAAGGCCATGGTGGTCGTCCGAGAGGGGCGTCGCGGGTCGTCGCGGCGCGGCGACTCAGTATAGATCTCGACGGGTCGGGCGCGAACCCCCGACGCGCGAGGAGTTCCGACATGGTCGAGGTCGTCGTCCACATCGCCCATTCGATCGACGGGCTGATCGCCGACCGCGACGGCTCGGTCGACTGGCTCAAGCCCTACGAGACCGAGGACTACGGCTACGAGGCGTTCTACGGGCGGGTCGACGCGATGGTGATGGGCGCGACCACCTATCGCGAATGCCGCCGCTTCGCCGACTGGCCCTATCGCGGCAAGGCGGTGATGGTGATGACCAAGGGCGGGCGGATCGACGACGACGGGCTGGCGGTGTTCGACGATCGCACGGCGGTGGAGATCGCGGTCGATCTGGAGCGGGCCGGGCTCGGGCGCATCTGGGTGGTGGGCGGGGGTGGGCCGATCCGCGCCTTCCTCGACGCCGGGCTGGTGCGGCGGATGCATCTCTTCCAGATCCCGGTGATCCTCGGGGGCGGCACGCCGCTGTGGGTGCCGGGCCGGAAGGCGTGGCGCGGGCGGCCGTTGCGCTCGGTCGCCTACGCCAACGGGGTGGTCGAGACCGTCCACGCGATCGAGGCGCCCTGAACTCTCGCGAGGGGACCTTCGAATCATTCGGTCGGGCGAGGCGGTCGAACCTCTTCGTTCTCCAATTACGCAGAGATCTCAGGTGGTGACGGACGCGGCCGGAGCGGCTAGCCTCACCATCCCACCGCTCGAACGGAGGTTCCCGTCATGGCCGCGCCGAAGTCGCCCGCGTTCGATCCCTTCGACGTCGCGGAGAGCAATGCGACCGGATATCCCGAGCCGTTCGCCTCGATGGTCAGGCGGCGGTGGAACCGGCGGCTCGGGGCGCACGCGGGGCTCACCAATTTCGGCGTCGTGCTGACGCGGATCGAGCCGGGCGGACGGTCGTCGTGCCGGCATACTCACCTCAGGCAGGACGAGTTCGTCTGGGTGCTGGAGGGCGAGGTGGTGATGGTGACCGACGCGGGTCGGCAGGTGCTCGAGGCCGGGACCTGCGCCGGGTTTCCTGCGGGGGGCGGCGACGCCCATCATTTTCTCAACGAGGGCGACGGCGACGTGCTGCTGCTGGTGATCGGCGATCGGACGCCGGGGGAGGTCGCGACCTACCCGGACGACGATCTGGCCGGACGCATGCGCGAGGACGGCGGCTACGTCTTCACCCACAAGGACGGCACGCCCTACTGAGGGCCGACGGAGATCCGCGATGACCGACATTCCCGCCACCCATACCGTGATCGCGATTCCCTCCCCCGGCGGCCCGGAGGCGCTGGTCGCGGAGACGCGGGACGTGCCGGTTCCGGGGCCGGGCGAGATCCTGATCGCGGTGCGGGCGGCCGGGGTCAATCGACCGGACGTGCTCCAGCGCGAGGGCGGCTATCCGCCGCCGAAGGGCGCCTCCGACATTCCGGGGCTGGAAGTCGCGGGCGAGGTGGTGGCGCGCGGCGCCGGGGCGGAGGCCTTCGCGCTCGGTGAGGCGGTGGTCGCGCTTCTGTCGGGCGGCGGCTATGCCGAATACGCGGTGGTGGCGGAGAGCAACGCGCTACCGCTGCCGAAGGGGCTCTCGTTCGTCGAGGGCGCGGGCATCCCGGAGACCTTCTTCACGGTGTGGTCGAACGTGTTCGATCGGGCCGGGCTGAAGCCGGGCGAGGTGTTCCTGATCCACGGCGGCACCTCGGGCATCGGGGTCACGGCGATCCAGCTCGCCAAGGCGTTCGGGGCGACGGTGATCGCCACCGCCGGGGGGGAGGCCAAGTGCGCGCGCTGCCGCGAACTCGGGGCGGATCTGGCGATCGACTATCGCACGCAGGATTTCGTCAAGGAGGTCAAGGACTTCACCAAGGGGCGCGGCGCCGACGTCATTCTCGACATGGTCGGGGGCGACTACATCGAGAAGAACCACGAGGCGGCGGCGGTCGAGGGGCGGATCGTGCAGATCGCCTTCCTGCGCGGGGCGAAGACGACGATCAACTTCATGCGGGTGATGCTGAAGCGCCTGACCCACACCGGCTCGACGCTCCGGGCGCGCGACACCGCGTTCAAGGCGGCGATCGCGACGGCGCTGCGCGAGAAGGTGTGGCCCTTGATCGAGGCGGGGCGGGTGAAGGTGGTGGTCGATTCGACCTATCCCCTGCGCGAGGTGGTCGAGGCGCACCGGCGGATGGAGACCAACGCCCACATCGGCAAGATCGTGCTCACGGTCGGATGAGGGACGAGCGTTTCGCCGTCGTTCGATTTGCGCGAAGCGACGACACGCGGTATAGGTGGTCCATCTCCGTTCATACCCGAGTGAATCTCCGCTTCCCCCCGCCGGCCGGCCGGGAGAAGCCTCGAGGAAGGTCCATCCGATGGCTGCTCCGCAGAACACGCCCCTGATGCCCAAGGCGACCGCCGTGTGGCTGGTCGAGAACACCGCGCTGTCGTTCGATCAGATCGCCGCCTTCTGCCGGCTGCATCCGCTCGAGGTGAAGGCGATCGCCGACGGCGAAGCGGCGCAGGGCATCAAGGGTCTCGACCCGATCATCACCGGCCAGCTCACCCGCGACGAGATCGAGAAGGCGGTTCGCCAGCCCGAGCATCGCCTCAAGCTCGCAGACCCCAAGGTGCGCGTGCCCGAGGCCAAGCGTCGCGGTCCGCGCTACACGCCGGTGTCGCGTCGTCACGATCGCCCCAACGCGATCCTGTGGCTCCTGCGCAATCATCCGGAGCTGAAGGACGCGGCGATCATGCGTCTGGTCGGCACCACCAAGACCACCATTCAGCAGATCCGCGAGCGCACCCACTGGAACGCCGCCAATCTGGCGCCGTCCGATCCGGTGACGCTCGGCCTGTGCTCGCAGCTCGAGCTCGACCTCGAGGTCGAGAAGGCGGCGAAGTCGATGCCGATCCGCGCCGCCGGCGATCCGGGTGCCGCGACCATGCTGTCGGTCGACGAGACCGTGACGCATGCCGGCCTCGAGGGCGCGGGCGACTACGGTTCGGGCTCGCGCGGCGGTTCACCCGACGATCTCGACGCCGACAAGATCTTCGCCAAGCTCAAGAGCCTCAAGGGGCCGGACGCGACCGAAGAGGAAGAAGAGGGCTTCTGAGCCCTCGCCTGCGGGCGCGCGACCATCCGAAACGAGAAACGGGCGGGGATCTCCCCGCCCGTTTCTCGTTCCTAACGATCGATCCGGCTCACACGCCCATGACGGAGGCGCGGACCTTGTGGAAGCGCAGGGCGCGGTCGGCGGAGGCGCGGTCGATCACCTTGTATTCGCGAGCCATGCGCTCGGCCTCGGCGGGGGGCAGCTGCAGGCGCTCGCAGCGCAGACGCGACAGGCGCAGATAGGTGGCGTCGCCGACGGCGAGGCTGCGGCAGACCAGGGCGATGCCGAAGTCGTTGACCTTGTGCAGGACGTTGGAGACGTGGGACTCCGTCAGCTGACCGAGTTCGGCCATCAGCATGGCGATGTCGACCAGGCGCTTGCCGTGGATCAGTTCGTCGAGGGCGAGATCGAGGCGGCGGCGGCCCTCGCGGATCTCGGTCGCCATCAGATGGACCTCGCGCTCGGCGCGGCGACGCTGGTCGCGCGACTGCTCGAGTTCCTCCTGGGTCTGCTTGAGGAGATCGGCGGCGGCGCGACGGTTCTGCTCGATGAAGTCGCGCAGGCGGGCGCTCGATTCGCGGTCGAGCGAAGCGACGATGCGGTCGAGACGCTCGAAGGGGATGTCCTCGCGCTCGGCGAGGTTGCCGGCGATGGCGGGGAACTCCACCGCCCGATACGTCAGCTGCTGGAGGCCTCCGTCGGAGAAGCGGGCGCCGGTGTTGCGCGAGACGCCTTCCAGAACCTCCTGGCCGCCGCGGTCGATCAGGACGTCGGTGACGGCCTCCGACAGGGTGGCGCGCCGGGTGATGGCGACCAGATGAGCCTGACCTTCGACGGTGGTGACGATCTCGCGCAGATCGTCGTCGGTGAGGACGGGCGAATGCTGGAGCACCGGGGCGGCGACGGCGGCGTCCTCGTCACGGGCGAGGCGATTTGCGAGATCGTGCGGGGTCTGGGCGAGAGGGGCGACCTTCTCGGCCAGGGCGATGCGGTCCTCGAGGCGGACCTGACCGAGCAGGCGGCAGAAGATGTCGCCGAACAGGACCAGTTCGCGGTCGTTGTGATCCTCGACGCCGTCCACGAACAGGTCGGAAATCTGCTGCATCACCGCGCGACGGTTCTCGCTCGACGGTTCCTTGGCCAGGGACAACAGCTCTGAAAACATGGACGTCTTCCGAATGATCGGGTCGGCGGAGAGCGAAGCGAGGGGCCTCGCCGCATGACGGCTCGCGGGGAGCCGCAGTGGTCGACGGCAGGATCGACGATTCCCCTTGAAGTTCGGTTAAGAGTGGAAACGTTTCGGGCTCAGGCGGCGGCGAAACGTTCGAAGGCGTCGAGGTTGGTGAGCGCCTCGTCGAAACGGAAGCCGACGGCGTCGGCGCCGATGCGGGCGACGGTGGCGTCCATCGTCATGCCGCCGGCCATCTCGACGCGCACGCGGTCGCCGACCGAAACGCGCTCCACGGGCGTGATGCGGCAGCCGGTTTCGGAGACGTCGATCATCGAGGTGGTGATGCGGCGACCGCAGGTGTGGACGACCACGATCTCGTTCATCTTGACGCGCAGGTTCTCGCGGCGTTCGCGCACGTCGGAGGAGACGTCGTGCAGGAACTTCTCGACCGCCTGCGACAGGGCGCCGGCGGCGCGGGTGAGGGTGTCGGAGGCGGTGTGGACGCGGCCGGCCTCGACGGTGGTGGCGTGAATGGCGCCGTTGACGCCGTGGACGTTGCGGGCGACCTGAGAGGTACCGTCGGAGGCGCACTGGACCGACTGGGCGATCTCGCGGGTGGCGGCCTCCTGTTCCTCCACCGCCGAGGCGATGGCGGTGGTGACGGTGGAGATCTCGCCGACGGTGCGGGAGATGCCGCGAATGGCGTCGACGGCGTTGCGGGTCGAGGTCTGGATGTCGGCGATCTGGTCGGCGATCTCGGTGGTGGCCTGCGAGGTCTGCTGGGCGAGCGACTTCACTTCCGCCGCGACCACGGCGAAGCCGCGGCCCATCTCGCCGGCGCGGGCGGCCTCGATGGTGGCGTTGAGGGCGAGCAGGTTGGTCTGGCCGGCGATGTCGCGGATGAGCCCGACCACGGCGCCGATCTTCTCGGCCGCCTCGGCGAGCGAGGAGACGTCGCGATCGGTGGCGAGGGCGGTCTCGGTCGCCTCGGTGACGATGGCGCTGGCCTTCTGGGCCTGACCGGCGATCTCGCGAATCGAGGCGGCGAGCTGCTCGGTGGCGGCGGCCACGGTCTGGACGTTCGAGGAGGCGCCGGAGGAGGCGTTCTCGGCCGAGGCGGCCTCGCCGGCGGCGGTGCGGGCGACGTCGCTCAGGGTCGAGGCGGTGGTGCGCATGGTCGCGGTCTCGGTGTCGACCGCCTCGAGGGTCGTGGAGATGGTCGAGCGGAACTCGGTGACGATGCGGTCGACGTGGACCTGACGCAGGTGCTCGCGTTCGCGTTCGGCGCGGGCGTTGCGTTCGAGGCGGATGCGTTCGACCACGTTCTCGCGCAGGACCTCGACGGCGCGGGCCATGTCGCCGATCTCGTCGCGGCGCTCGCGGTCGTCGATCACCACCGAGGTGTCGTTGCCGGCGAGGCGGCGCATCAGTTCGGCGAGGTGTTCGATCGGCACCGAGATGGTGCGGGCGACGTAGATCGAGACGGCGGCGGTGACGACCGCCAGGACGCCGATCAGGGAGGCGAGAACCCAGAACTTCAGGCCGGCGGCGCGGGCGAGGGCGTCGGCCCGGGCGACGATGTCGGCGGCGACGTGGTCCTCGATCGTCTTCATGGCGTCGATGCGGCGGGTGGCGGCCTCGAACCAGACGGGACCGGCGATCACCGTCGGGTCGGCGCCGAAGGGGGCGTCCCAGGCGACGGCGCGCATGCGATCGACCTCGGACTGGATCGGACCGGCGAGGGCGGCGTCCCAGGCGGCGATCTGGCTCGGCGCGGCATGGCGGCGGAAGGTGGCGAACAGGGTGTCCTGCTGGGCGGCGAGGCGGACGAAGGTGCGGTGAACCTGTGGCGCGAAGGTGCCGGCGGCGAAGCCGGTGGCGCCGGTGGCGCGCTCCTGGCCGGCCCGTTCCTTGCCCTGGAGCAGGGCGGACCAGGCGGTGAGCGAGCGGACGATCTCGCCCTCGTCGGTGATGCCGACCACGCTCTCGATCATGGCGAGGAGCTGGGTGATGGCGCCGGTGTAGTAGGCGGCGGACTCGGCCGGGGGCAGGATCAGGGTCGAGACGTCGGCGCGGATGCGATCGAGGCGGCCGAGGGCGGTCTCGACCTCGGCGCGCGGGCGGGCGAAGCCTTCGAAGGCGAGGTGCGCGTCGGGGTGGGCGAGGGCGGCGCCGAAGGCGGCGAGCGCGCGGTCGGTGTCGGCGCGGCGGGCCTGGAGATCGGCGACGAACTTCGTCCCCTTGGAGCCGAGGAACCCGGCGGAGGTGCCGCGCTCCTTCTGCAGCTCGTGGACGAGGCCGGAGATGGTCGGGGCGAGGCGGACGACGTCGGCGACGCCCGCGGTCTCCACCGCGATCTCGCGCTCGATCAGCAGCATCCGGATGCCGACGCCCGTCAGCGCCAGAATCGGAATGAGGCAGAGGATCGCGATCCGAATCGAGATCGAGGCGTTCAGAAAGAACCGAGCCATGACGTCCCACCGAAAAAAGATCTATTCGGCGTAGATCTCTAATGCCTCAACCTTAAGCAATCGTGGACGAACTCGTTGAACTTCAAACACAATCCACCACCGTCGATTGCGTTCGGCGATCCGAAACGTTACGCCTGGGAACCTGCGGTGGCGCGGCTCAGGCCGGGCGCTCGGCGAGCATCAGGTAGTTCACGTCGAGGTCGCCCGGCTTCAGGCTCCACGAGCCGCGCAGGGGATCGAAGACCATGCCGCAGGCGTCCTCGACGACGAGGCCGGTGGCTTCGACGGCGCGGGTCAGTTCCTTCGGGGTGACGAACTTCGACCAGGTGTGGGTGCCGGGCGGCAGCCAGCGCAGGACGTATTCGGCGCCGACGATGGCCAGCGCGAAGCTCTTCAGCGTGCGGTTCAGTGTCGCGAGCAGGAGGATGCCGCCGGGGCGGACGAGCCCGGCCACTTCGCGCAGGAACAGCGGCAGGTCGGCGACGTGCTCGACGATCTCCATCGCCACCACCACGTCGAAGGTCTCGCCGGTCTCGGCGAGGGCCTCGGCGGTGCCGGCGCGCCAATCGACGTCGACGCCGATCTTCTCGGCGTGGGCGCGGGCGGCCTCGACGTTGGCGGCACCGGCGTCGACGCCGACCATGTCGGCGCCGAGGCGGGCGAGGGGGACGGTCAGAAGGCCGCCGCCGCAGCCGATGTCGAGGATGCGCAGGCGCTCGAGGGCGCGGGTGCTCTTCTCGTCGCGGTCGAAGCGGCGGCAGATCTCGCGCTTGATCCATTCGAGGCGGATCGGATTGAGCTCGTGGAGCGGACGCAGGCGACCGTTCGGGTCCCACCAGTCGGCGGCCATGGCCTCGAAGTTGCCGATCTCGACGGAATCGACGGTGCCGTGGGCGTGGGGGATGGTCATGAGGCGGGGTCCTTTCGTCATCGCAGGGTAGTCGGACGAGGCCGGAGGTCAAGCGAGGCGCGCGAGAGCGCGAAATGCCACCGCGCGAGCGGGGCGCAGACGTTGCGCGCCACCCGGGTTTCCTTTATCAAGCGCGCGATCCGAGCCGAGGCGATCCATCCGTCGTCGGCTCTCGTTTCCGGCACCGATGTCGAGGGGCAAAATGGCCCGTCTGGTTCTGAAATTCGGCGGTACGTCCGTCGCCAACGTCGATCGCATCCGCAACGTCGCGCGGCACGTCGCGCGCGAGGTGAGGGCCGGCCATCAGGTGGCGGTCGTCGTCTCGGCGATGTCGGGCGTCACCAACACGCTGGTCGGCTACGTCCAGGACGCCGCCAAGAGCGGCGAGGCCAAGGGCGGGCTGTTCGACCAGATGGAGTACGACGCCGTCGTCGCCTCGGGCGAGCAGGTGACGTCGGGCCTCCTGGCGATCGTGCTGCAGTCGATGGGAATTCCGGCGCGCTCGTTCCAGGGCTGGCAGATCCCGCTGGTCACCGACGAAGCGCACGGCTCCGCCCGCATCATGGACATCGACGGCGCCAAGATGGTCGACGTCATGGCCGGGGGCGAGGTGGCGGTGGTCGCCGGCTTCCAGGGCATCGGCCCGACGGGGCGCATCGCCACGCTCGGGCGCGGCGGCTCGGACACCTCGGCGGTGGCGATCGCGGCGGCGGTTTCGGCCGATCGTTGCGACATCTACACCGACGTCGACGGCGTCTACACCACCGACCCGCGCATCGTGCACAAGGCGCGCCGGCTGGAGAAGGTCGCGTTCGAGGAAATGCTCGAAATGGCCTCGCTCGGCGCCAAGGTGCTGCAGGTGCGCTCGGTCGAGCTGGCGATGGTCAAGAAGGTGCGCACCTTCGTGCGCTCGAGCTTCGAGGATCCCGACACCGTCGGGGTCGACGCCAACGGCAATCCGCCTGGAACCCTCATTTGCGACGAGGACGAGATCGTGGAAACTCAGGTCGTCACCGGGATCGCCTATTCCAAGGACGAGGCGCAGGTGTCGCTGCGTCGCGTCGCCGACAAGCCCGGCATCGCCGCGGCGGTGTTCGGCCCCTTGGCCGAGGCCAACATCAACGTCGACATGATCGTGCAGAACACGACCGCCGACGGCAAGACCACCGACATCACCTTTACCGTGCCGCAGGCCGACGAGGCGCGCGCCAAGGCGGTGCTGGAGGCGGCCCGCGACGAGATCGGCGACGTGGCGATCGACACCTCGGCCGACGTGGTCAAGGTGTCGGTGATCGGCATCGGCATGCGCTCCCACGCGGGCGTCGCCTCGCAGTGCTTCCAGGCGCTGGCGGCCAAGGGCATCAACATCCGCGCCATCACCACCTCCGAGATCAAGATCTCGGTGCTGATCGACGCGGCCTACACCGAGCTGGCGGTGCGCACGCTGCACACCGCCTACGGCCTCGACAAGGCCTGAGCTCGGTCGCGAGACACGGTTGCGAGGTCGGGCCGGCGATCCCCGTATCGCCGGACGACCCGTATCGGTTGATTTCGCGGGGCCTTCGGTGACATGGTGGGCGAGAGGGCCCGCTGGGGCGGCGGCGCCGGATTCGAATCCCGAGGAGGAGCGGAGATGCGTGGATCTCTGGGCGCACCGCGCATGCTGCTCCGTCGCCTGCGCGAGATCATGGCCGAGCCGATCGATCCGCAGGATCGGCTCAACCGCATCGTCGAACAGATCGCCACCAATCTCGTGGCCGAGGTGTGCTCGGTCTACGTGCTGCGCGCCGACAACGTGCTCGAGCTCACCTCGACCGTCGGCCTGCGCGCCGAGGCGGTGCACCAGACCAGCCTCAAGGTGGGCGAGGGTCTGGTCGGCCTGATCGCCTCGGAGGCGCGCTGCCTCAATCTGCCCAACGCCCAGTCTCACCCCGCCTTCGCCTACAAGCCGGAGACGGGCGAGGAGATCTTCAACGCCTTCATGGGCGTGCCGATCCTGCGCGCCGGGCGCATCCTCGGCGTCCTGGTGGTGCAGAACAAGGCGCATCGCACCTATCAGGAAGACGAAGTCGAGATCCTGCAGACCACGGCGATGATCATCGCCGAGATGATCGCGGCGGGTGGTCTCGAGCCGTTTCTGAAGCCGGGATCGTCGCTCGACGTCAAGCGGCCGATGCAGCTGCAGGGCGTCGGCATGGGCGAGGGCGTCGGGCTCGGCCACGTCGTGCTGCACGAGCCGCGCGTGGTGGTCTCCAACCTGATCGCCGACGACGCCCATCGCGAGGCCGGGCGCCTCGAGGGGGCGATCGAGAAGCTGCGCATTTCGGTCGACGATCTGTTGTCGCGGTCGGAACTCGATCAGGCGGGCGAGCACCGCGACGTGCTCGAGGCCTATCGCATGTTCGCCTACGATCGCGGCTGGGTGCGCAAGATGGAGGAGGCGGTCAAGAACGGTCTGACCGCCGAGGCCGCGGTGGAGAAGGTGCAGTCGGACACGCGCGCGCGGATGCTGCGCCAGACCGACCCCTACCTGCGCGAACGGCTGCACGACTTCGACGCGCTCGCCAACCGGCTGATCCGCGAGCTGATGGGCCGTCCGCACGGACCGGTGTCGGGCGAGCTGCCGCGCGACGCGGTGATCGTGGCGCGCAACATGGGCGCGGCCGATCTGTTCGACTACGACCGCGACCGCATCAAGGGCCTGGTGCTCGAAGAGGGGGCGCCGACGAGCCACATCTCGATCGTGGCGCGGTCGATGGGCATTCCGGTCGCCGGGCAGGTGCCCGGTGTGGTGTCGCTGGTGGAAGTCGGCGATTCGATCATCGTCGACGGCGAACTCGGGGTGGTGCATCTGCGTCCCGCGCTCGACGTCGAGGCGGCGTTCGCGGAGAAGGTGCGGTTCCGGGCGCGCAAGCAGGCGCAGTATCGGCGTCTCAAGACGCGGCCGTCGATCACCAAGGACGGGCAGCACGTGCAGATGCTGCTGAACTCGGGGCTGTTCCTCGATCTGCCGCATCTCGACGAGAGCGGCGCGTCGGGCATCGGCCTGTTCCGCACCGAGCTGCAGTTCATGGTGGCGACGTCGTTCCCGCGCATCGGGGAACAGGAGGCGCTCTACGCCAAGGTGCTCGAATCGGCCGGCGGCAAGCCGGTCACGTTCCGCTCGCTCGACATCGGCGGCGACAAGGTGCTGCCCTACGCCCAGTCGTTCGAAGAGGAAGAGAACCCGGCGATGGGCTGGCGGGCGATCCGCATCGGGCTCGATCGGCCGGGGCTCCTGCGCATCCAGGTGCGGGCGCTGCTGAAGGCGGCGGCCGGGCGCGAGCTCAGGCTCATGTTCCCGATGGTCGCCGAGGTGTCGGAGTTCGAACGCGCCCAGGCGCTGGTCGAGCGGGAGAAGAACTTCCTCAAGCGTCTCGGCTACGAGATGCCCGAGACGATCAAGCTCGGCGTGATGATCGAGGTGCCCTCGCTCCTGTTCCAGCTCGACGAGCTGTTCGGCAAGGTTCACTTCGCCTCGGTCGGCTCCAACGATCTGTTCCAGTTCACGATGGCCTCGGATCGCGGCAACACGCGGATGACCGGGCGCTACGACCCGATGTCGCGGCCGTTCCTGCGCGCGCTGAAACTGATCCAGGACAAGGCGCTCGAGCATCACGTGCCGCTGACGCTGTGCGGCGAACTGTCGGGCAGGCCGCTGGAGGCGATGGCGCTGATCGCGCTCGGCTATCGCTCGCTGTCGATGTCGTCGTCGTCGGTCGGACCGGTCAAGACGATGCTGCTCGAGCTCGACGTCGGCAAGCTCCGGGCCCGGCTGCTGCCGCGGCTGGAATCGGGGCGGGCGAGCGAGGACATCCGGGCGATGCTCCGGGCCTTCGCCGAAGAGCAGGGTGTGCCGGTCCAGCCCTAGCGGGGTCGCGCGCGCCTTCCGTTCTCCGGACGTGGTCCGGTCCCGCTCACGTGCCGGTTTTCTTCCCCATGTCCCTCGCCGCCAAGCTCGACGCCGTTCTCGATCGATTCGCCGTGCTCGAGGCGCGGATGGGGGCGGGCGCGGAGGGGGGCGACTTCGTGACGCTGGCGCGCGACCACGCCGACCTCGCGCCGATCGTCGGCCAGATCCGCGCGCTTCGCGCGGCGGAGGCCGATCTCGCCGGGATCGAGCAGATGCTGGCCGATCCGACCACCGACGCGGGCCTGCGCGACTTCGCGCTCGAGGAGCGGCGCGAGGCGGCGGATCGGGTGGCGCGGCTCGATCGCGAGGTGCGGCTGGCGTTGCTGCCCAAGGACGAGACCGACGGGCGCAGCGTCGTGCTGGAGGTGCGGGCGGGAACTGGCGGCGACGAGGCGGCGCTGTTCGCGGGCGATCTCTTCCGGATGTATTCGCGCCACGCGAGCCTGCACGGCTGGAAGGTGGCGGTGATCTCGGCGAGCGAGAGCGAGCTCGGCGGCTACAAGGAGATCATCGCCGAGATCTCCGGCGTCGGCGTCTACGGGCGGCTCAAGTTCGAATCGGGCGTGCATCGGGTTCAGCGGGTGCCGGCGACCGAGTCGAGCGGGCGGATCCATACCTCGGCGGCGACGGTGGCGGTGCTGCCGGAGGCGGAGGAGGTCGACGTCGCGATCGCCGCATCGGATCTCACCTTCGACACGTTCCGCGCCTCGGGGGCGGGCGGGCAGCACGTCAACAAGACCGACAGCGCCGTGCGCGTCACCCATCTGCCGACGGGAATCGCGGTGGCGGTGCAGGAGGAGCGCTCGCAGCATCAGAATCGGGCCAAGGCGCTGGCGGTGCTGCGGACGCGTCTGTTCGACATCGAACGGGAGAAGCGCGCGCGCGAGCGGGCGGCGGATCGTCGCGGCCAGGTCGGGTCGGGCGATCGCTCCGAGCGCATCCGCACCTACAATTTTCCGCAGGGCCGCGTCACCGATCACCGCATCGATCTCACCCTCTACAAGCTCGATCAGGTGATCGAGGGGGCGGCGCTCGACGAGATCGTCGACGCGCTGGTCGCCGATCATCAGGCGAGCCTGCTGGCGGAGATCGAGGCATGAGCGCCGACCCGCTCGACGAACTGGAGGGGGCGAGCGCGCCCACGGTCGGGGCGGCGGTGCGGGCGCTGCGCCGGGCGTTCTCCGCCTCGGGCGAGGGGGCGCTCGCCGAGGCGCGGACCATCGTCGGCCACGTCGCCGGGCTCGATCTGACCGGGTTGGTGACGGGCGGCGATCGGGGGCTCGACCGGGACGCGCTCGAGCGAATCGTCGCGGCGGCGCGGCGGCGGCGAGCGGGCGAGCCGGTGCAGCGGGTGGTCGGGCAGGCGTGGTTCCACGGTCTGGTGTTCCGGCTGTCGGCGGAGACGTTGATTCCGCGCCCCGACACCGAGACGCTGGTCGAGGCGGTGATCGAGCGGATGGAGCGGGGAGGCTTCGCGGCCGATGCGACGATCGCCGATCTCGGCGTCGGTTCCGGGGCGATCCTGGTGGCGCTGCTGACGGCGCGGCCGGGGGCGCGCGGCGTCGGGGTCGATCTGTCGGCCGAGGCGGCGGCGACGGCGGCGGCGAACGCGGCGGTGAACGGGGTGGGGGAGCGGGCGCGATTCGCGGTCGGCTCGTGGTTCGAACCGCTCGGGGAGGCCGTCTTCGACGTGATCGTCTCCAATCCGCCCTACATCGCGCGCGTCGAGATCGACGGGCTCGACGAGGAGGTGCGCCGACACGATCCGATGCTCGCGCTCGACGGAGGCGTCGACGGGCTCGACGCCTACCGGGTTCTGGCCGTCGGCACGTCGGCGCGGTTGCGGCCGGGGGGAATGCTGGCGCTGGAGATCGGCCGGCACCAGGGGGCGGAGGTCGCGGCGCTGGTGCGGGCGAACGGCTTCGTCGACGTCGAGGTGATCGCGGACATGGCCGGGCGCGATCGGGTGGTGATCGGGCGCCTCCGCCGCGAGGGCGAATGAGGACGAACACGACCGCCTCAAAATAAACCTTGGAAACGGGCGGAGAAATCGTTAGCTTCCGGTCATCGAAGCAGATCGTCGACGGCGAGGAGATCAGGGGTGCGACTTTCCGCGCTCCGACTGGAGAAGCCTCCAGTGGTTCCGTAACCGTCGGGCGTGGGCGACGTGGACCGCAGCGGTTCCGTCGCCGGATCTTCGGTCCGTCCAACGACCCGAAGGGCATGAGGCCCGATCGTTTCAGTACTCGACAGGCGGAGCACGCTCCGGAGTTGCGTTCGTGACCCGACGACAGGATCGTCGCCGACGAACGCGGAGCGCGCAGCGACGGTCGAGGTGTAGCCGGTCCAGGTCGGACACGGGAGATCGCTCCGGGTGTTGCCCGGGGCCGACCGGTGGTGTGGGCTCGGGGCGCGCGGGCCGGTCGACGACGAAACTCCTCCTCGGTAGAGATCGCATCAGTATGAGACAGGGAAATTCGAAACAGCGGATGCGCGGTCGTGGCAACGGCGGCGGAGGCAGTGGCGGCGGCGGCGGCGGTGGCAACCGCAAGGGCCCCAATCCGCTGAGCCGTTCCTACGAGTCGACCGGCCCGGACGTGAAGATCCGCGGCACCGCGATGCACATCGCCGAGAAGTACGTCAGCCTGGCGCGCGACGCGCAGTCGAGCGGCGACCCGGTCCTGGCCGAGAACTATCTCCAGCACGCCGAGCACTACTACCGGATCATCGCCGCCGCGCAGGCGTCGATGCCCCAGCCGGTGGCGATCGTGCGCTCCGACATCCAGCAGGACGAGGACGACGAGGACTTCGACGAGGCCGGCGAGGCGCGAGTCGAGCCGCGCAACGAACCGCGCGAGCCGCGGGCCTGGGAAGGACGCGGCGATCGTGGCGAGCGCGGCGAACGTTCGGATCGCGGCGACCGACCGGAACGCGGCGAGCGTCCCGAGCGGGCGGAGCGGTTCGATCGTGCTGAACGGGCCGAAGCGCGTCCGGTCTCCGACGAGGGCTTCATCGGGGTCGACGCGCCGCAGCCGTTCGTGGACGATCTGCCGATCGGCGAACGTCCGGTGCGCGACGATCGTCCGCGCGGCGACCGTGTCCGTGGCCGCAACTTCCGCAGCGGTCCGCGTCCGGATCGGGTCGAGGGCGGGCGTCCCGAGGGCGGTCGCTTCGACGGTGCTCGGCCGGTGCGCGAGCGGCCGGTGCGGGTCGAGCGGGCGGAGAACCGCGGCGAGGATCTGCCGCCGCCGGCGCACGAGCCCGATCTCGACGCGCTGCCGGCGTTCCTGAAGGTGCCGACCCCGCGCATCGCCACGCCCGCTCCCGCTCCGGTGGCGGCCGTCGCGGCCGAGGCCGAGGGGGCGGAGGGCGAAGGCCCGCGTCGTCGTACCCGCGGGGGTCGCGGTCGCGGTCGTCGCCCGGAGTACGAGGGGGCGGAGGGCGTGGCGCCGGAGGCGCCGGTGCCGGTCACCGAGTGAAGCGCGTCCCCGAGCGAGGCGCTCCACGCGAGAACACGAGAAGGGTCCGAGGCGCGCGCCTCGGACCCTTCTTCTTTTCGCGGACGCTGCTCAGAGGGTCAGTTCGTCGCCGACGGCGACGCGGCCGGGGGCTGCGACGCGCAGGTAGACGCCGCAGTCGGTGTGGCCGAGGGTGCGCATCAGCAGGCGGGGCACGTCGTGATCGCGCACGCCCCTGCCCGGGTCGACGCGGGTGGCGGCGCAGCGCTCGGTGCGCTTGACCATCTCGAAGGCGACGTCGCCGATGCGGACGGCGCGGCCCGCCTCCCAGTCGTTCTCGGCGAAGGGGGCGAGGCCGTCGACGACGAGGTTGGGACG
>JBEOKB010000081.1:0-2596 GCA_040275425.1 Siculibacillus sp.
CCACGCCGCTCCCGCCGCCGCCCCGGCGCCCGCCGCCGCGCCCGCCGCGTCCGGCGAGGTCGACTGGGCCAAGCATCCCGGCGTCGTGAAGTCGCCGATGGTCGGCACCGCCTACCGCGCGCCCTCGCCGGGCTCGGCCAACTTCGTCGAGGTCGGCGACAAGGTCCGCGAAGGCCAGACCCTCCTCATCGTCGAGGCGATGAAGACCATGAACCAGATCCCGGCCCCCAAGGCCGGCACGGTCACCGCCATCCTCTTCGACGACGCTGGCCCGGTGGAATACGGCGAGCCCCTCGTCGTCGTCGAGTGACGGGAGCCGCCATGTTCAACAAGATCCTGATCGCCAATCGCGGCGAGATCGCCCTCCGGGTGCTGCGCGCCTGCAAGGAGCTCGGCATCCGCACCGTCGCGGTCCATTCGACCGCCGACGCCGACGCGATGCACGTCCGCCTCGCCGACGAGAGCGTGTGCATCGGCCCGCCGACCGCCCGCGACAGCTACCTCAACATCCCCCAGATCGTCGCCGCCTGCGAGATCACCGGGGCCGAGGCGGTCCACCCCGGCTACGGCTTCCTGTCGGAGAACGCCCGCTTCGCCGAGATCGTCGAGGCCCACGGCATCCGCTTCATCGGCCCCTCGGCCGAGCACATCCGCATCATGGGCGACAAGATCGAGGCCAAGCGCACCGCGCAGCGCCTCGGCATCCCGGTGGTGCCCGGTTCCGACGGCGCGGTCGAGACCGAGGACGACGCCGTCCGCTTCGCCGAGGAGATCGGCTATCCGGTCCTGATCAAGGCGTCGTCCGGTGGCGGCGGTCGCGGCATGAAGGTCGCCAAGACCCGCGACGACCTGCTCGAGGCCTACAACACCGCCCGCTCCGAGGCCAAGGCCGCCTTCGGCGACGACGCGGTCTACATGGAGAAGCTGCTGATCACCCCGCGCCACATCGAGGTGCAGGTGCTCGGCGACGGTAAGGGCAACGCCGTCCATCTCGGCGAGCGCGACTGCTCGCTCCAGCGCCGCCATCAGAAGGTCTGGGAGGAGGCCAACTCCCCCGCCCTCAACGCCGAACAGCGCGAGAAGATCGGCTCGATCTGCGCCAAGGCGGTCGCCGACCTCGGCTATGCCGGCGCCGGGACGATCGAGTTCCTCTACGAGAACGGCGAGTTCTATTTCATCGAAATGAACACCCGTCTCCAGGTCGAGCACCCGATCACCGAGGCGATCACCGGCATCGATCTGGTCAACGAGCAGATCCGCGTCGCCGCCGGCGTCGGTCTGTCGGTGACGCAGGGAGACATCGAGTTCAAGGGCCACGCCATCGAGTGCCGCATCAACGCCGAGAACCCGGCGACCTTCGTGCCCTCGCCCGGCCGGATCTCCTACTTCCACCCGCCCGGCGGCCTCGGCGTGCGCGTCGACAGCGGCGTCTACCAGGGCTACAAGATCCCGCCCTACTACGACAGCCTGATCGGCAAGCTGATCGTCCACGGCCGCAACCGCGTCGAATGCCTGATGCGCCTGCGCCGTTGCCTCGACGAGTTCGTCGTCGACGGCATCGAGACCACGATCCCGCTGTTCCGCAAGCTGATCGACAATCAGGACATCGCCAACGGCATGTACGACATCCATTGGCTGGAGAAGTTCCTGGAGACCAAGCCCTTCGATTGATCGGAGCGCCGTTTCCGCATCGACCCCGACCCTCGGCCGACCCCGGCCGGGGGTCTTTTTCCCGAGGAACCCGCCCGTGCCGGGACGCCGCCCGAAGATCACCACGGACCTGCTGCTGCGCGCCTACGCGAGCGGCGTGTTTCCGATGGCCGAATCGGCCGACGACCCCGAGCTGTTCTGGATCGAGCCCGACACGCGCGGCCTGATCCCGCTCGACGGCTTCCACCTCTCCCGCCGCCTCGCCCGCACAGTGCGTTCCGACCGCTTCGAGGTGACGGTCGACACCGACTTCGAGGCGGTGATCGAGGGCTGCGCCGCCCCCGCCCCCGGCCGCACCGGCACCTGGATCAACGCCGAGATTCGCCGCCTCTACGGCGAACTGTTCCGCGCCGGCCGTGTCCACACCGTCGAGACCCGCCGCGACGGCCGCCTCGTCGGCGGGCTCTACGGCCTGCGCCTCGGCGGCGCCTTCTTCGGCGAGAGCATGTTCTCCATCGAGACCGACGCCTCCAAGGTGGCGCTGGTTCACCTCGTCGCCCGCCTGCGCCTCGGCGGCTTCGTCCTGCTCGACGCCCAGTTCATCACCGGCCATCTCGCTCGCTTCGGCGCGATCGAGGAACCGCGCCGCGCCTACCGCGCCCGCCTCGCCGATGCGCTCGACCACGCGGCCGACTTCCATCGACTGGGCCGCCCCGGCGAAGTCGTCCCCGGCGCCCTCGCTCTCGCCCACCTCGCCCCGCCCACGACCTGATCCGCGCGCCGAGACGAAGAACCCGCCCGCGAGCGGCTCGCGGACGGGTTCGAGAGATCGTCGATGCGAAATCGCTCGCTCAGCGCAGGCCCGGAACCTCCTCGGCCGGCGGCGGCGGCGTCACCTGCTTGGGCGGCCGCGGCGGCTTCGGCGGCGCGAGCGGCGCGAGCTCCG
>JBEOKB010000082.1:0-5931 GCA_040275425.1 Siculibacillus sp.
TCGACCGAGCCCATCTCGCGCAGATACATGCGCACCGGATCGTCGGTGCGGTCGGCCGGCTCGCGCGCGGTCGTGGTGCGGGCGGGCACCGAGGACTGAGATTCGACGAGGTCGGTGCTCTCCGGCTCGTCCTCCTCCTTGGCGGCGCCCTCTTCCTCGCTCTCCGCCTCCTCGGTCTCGACGACGTTGATGCCCATCTCGTTGAGCATGGCGAGGATGTCCTCGATCTGCTCGGAGGCCACCTGCTCGGACGGGAGCACGTCGTTCAGCTCGTCATAGGTCACGAAACCGCGCTTCTTGGCGGTTTTGATCATGCGCTTGACGGCGGCATCCGAGAGATCCAGAAGCGGCCCGTCCTGGGTTTCCGGAGCCTGGGCCTCGGTCTCTTCCTGCTCGCCGGCCTTGGTCGCCATGAAGGAGATCTCCTCGAAGAACTGGACCCGTCGCTTCCGTCCCGCATCCCCGCCCGTCGGCGCGAGGGCGCGCCGCACGCACGGAGGGAGACGTCGGAAACGACGATCCGAAGGGTTTGATTACGGCGCTTGTCCTAAGCTCCGATTAACCGTCACGAGACATGCGCCCGAACGCCTCTCCCCGAGCGAGAGAAGCGTGCCGAGAAACACCACCTGTCCCCGAAGGCGACCTCCGATCGCGCACATCCTTGCGGCGCCGATGCGGGAGAAATCCGGGGAGAAGGTTATTTAGCGAGCGAATCGGATTGCGCAAGGGTGATTCGTGGCACGATTCGGCCCGCGAGGCGAATCACTTCGCGCGAGGCCACCCCGTCCACGCTCGCGTGCCGCCCCCGAGAAGCCGAGGATTCCCGCCCGTCGGCGCTCACGACGGCCGCGAAGGCGCCGTGCTCGCCCGTTCCGGCAGGCCCAGACGCCGCCGCCCCCAGCCGATCCACCACCGACAGAAGCGCCGTGTCAGATCGTCGACCGGCTGGAACAGCACCGCCAGCCCGAGCGTGAGCGCGAAACTCCCCACCGCGATCACCGCGCAGGCGATCGGCGCAGGCCACCCCCAGCGATCGGCCAGCAACACCGCGCCGCAGGTCACGGTGACGATGATCGGAAACTGCAGGAGAAACAGGGGGTAGGACACTCGTGCCAGGAACTGCGACACCGGCCCGCCGAGCAGGTTCGAATGCGTCCGGGAGGCGAGCAGGAAGAACACGACCAGCATCGCCGTCACCAAGGGCAGGCGCGGATACCCCAGCGCCCCCAGTGTGCCGTCGCCGACCACGAGCACGATCGGCGCCGCCGTCGACACCGCCTCGGGGCACCACTTCCGGAAGGCCTCGAGCCCACCGCTCTCGGTGAGCCGCGCCAGGAACATGCCGAACAGGAAGCAGGCGAGATGGCCGGAGAGCTCGTCGCCCCGGATGCGCGCGACGACGAAGGCCACGAACAGACCGCCGATCGCGATCTCCCCGACCCGGCGGTTCGCCCACGACAGCCCCACGCAGGCGAACACCAGCAGCGAGCCGACCGCCTCGTACTTGATCGTCCACAGCATCGGGTTCGGCGAGGTCCCCGACGCGAAGGTCCACAGATCGAACACGTCCCACAGCGCGAACCGGACCACCGCGCCCAGTCGCAACGGCTCCGGCAGCCAGGCGCTCATCCAGTCGCCCCGCCCCAGCACCACCGCCGCCTCGCGATGCATCGGCGGCCAGAGCGCGAACAGCGCCCATGTCACCAGCATCGCCCCCAGCAGCGGCAGGACGAGACGCGGATAGCGCGTCCACGCCGCCTCGATCGTCCCGACGACAGATCCCGTCCGAAAGAAGGAGGTGCTCAGCGCCACGCCCGACAGCACGAAGAAGATCGCGATCGATTGCGAGCTGCCCATGAACCCGGCGGTCAGCGGATTGCGCAGCGCCGGAATCAGAACTCCGTAGGCCTCCCAGGTCAGATGGAACATCAGCACCATCACGGCGGCCCACCCGCGCAACCCGTCGACCGCGCGCACCCGGCCCCCCGCCGGACCTGCGATGCCCTTCATGCTCAACGCCAACGACGACACCTCCCCGACCTGCGCCGCCGCCGCTCAGACTCGTCCCACCACGCCCCCGGCGGCGATGCCGGTGGCCGGGGCGCTCTCGCCGTGGGCACGACGGATGTCCTTGGCCTCCTCGGCCAGCTCCTGCTCGCGCCGGGCGAACTCCTCGCGCCGCCGCCCGATGTCGCGCGACATGCCGAGGATGCGCGCCTCCACCGCCTCGTCCGCCTCGGCGCCCACCTGCGACACCTCGCGTTCGAGATCGCGCTCCATCTGCCGGAGCTCCAGCCGGTCGAGGAAGTGCCACAGACAGGTCTCGACCCAGCTCTCGGGCGGATGGAACTTGAGCACCTTGAAGCGCGAGCGCAGCCGCCCGCCGCTCGGCTCGATCACCCGCCCGTCCTCGTCGACAACCTCCGCCCCGTGCACCTCCTCGAGCAGGAAGAAGAAGCGCGGATCGATCTCGGCATAGAACGAGGAGACCGAGAGATCGTCCGAGCGCGAGGCCAGCCGATCGAGTTCGCGCTTGAACGCCTCGTGCGGCTCCAGCCCGAAGTCGAGTTCCAGGAGCCGCTCCGCCGCCGCCTCGAACAGATCGGGATATTCGACGCACAGCCCCAGCACGACGCGCTCGAGCCCGACCAGATCGCCGCCCGGCATCGGCGGCATCGCCATCGAGCCGACCTCCGGCCGTCCGCCGCGCCCGCCCTGCCCGGCGACGAAGCCCGTTCCGCCCCGCCCGCGCGCCGTCGCCTCGTCGCGCCCGCGCCGCTCCGACGTCCAGAACAGGTTGGAGAGCTTCAGCCGGTAGCGCAGCTGATAGGCCCGCTGCACCCGCCCGTCGCGGATCTCGTGGACCAGCTCCTCGAGCCGCTTCTCCAGCGCCGCTTTGCGCTCGGGCGTGTCGATCGGCGCGTGCGCCGTCTCCCGCTCCCACAACACGTCGGCGAGCGGCACCGCGCGCGCCGTCTCGGCCCGGAACGCCTCCGCCCCGCCGAGCTGGATCAGTTCGTCCGGGTCCTTGCCGTCGGGCAGGAACACGAAGTTGAACGAAAAGCCCGACTTCAGATGCGGCAGGATGCGGTCGACCGCCCGATGCGCCGCCTTGATGCCCGCCTTGTCGCCGTCGAAACAGACGAGCGGCTCGGCCGCGAACCGCCACATCCGCTGGATCTGCTCCTCGGTGAAGGCGGTGCCGAGCGTCGCCACCACGCCGGCGATCCCCGCCTGCCACACCGCGATCGCGTCGAGATAGCCCTCCACCACGATCACCGCGCCGGTGTCGTAGGCCGCCTGCCGCGCCCGGTGGCCGTTGAACAGCATGAAGCCCTTGTGAAAGAGCTCGGTCTCCGGCGAGTTGAGATACTTCGGCTGATCCTCCGGCGACAGCGCCCGCCCACCGAAGGCGACCACGCGGCCCTTCTCGTCCTGGATCGGGATCATCAGACGGTTGCGGAAACGGTCGTAACCCGGCCGCCCGTCGTCCGGTTTGATCACCAGCCCGGCTTCCACCATCGCCTGCTCGTCGACCCCCTTGGAGACGAGGAAGCGCTTCAGCGCGTCGCGCTCGGCCGGCGCGAAGCCGATGCGGAACTCCTTGACCGTGCGCGGCTCCAGCCGCCGCCGCTCGACGTAGGCCCTCGCCGTCGCCCCGGCCGACATGCGCAGGTTCTCCTCGAAGAACCGCGCCGCCATCTCGCACACGTCGGCGAGGCTCGCCCGCGTCCGCTCCCGCCGCTCCTCACGCGCGTCGGGCCGGGGCAGCTGCACCCCGGTCTCCGCCGCCAGCCGCTCGACCGCCTCCGGAAAGGTCAGCCCCTCCGTCTCCATCAGGAAGCGGAACTGGTCGCCGTGCTTTCCGCTCGAGAAGCAGTGATAGAAGCCCTTCTGATCGTTGACGAAGAACGACGGCGTCTTTTCCGGATTGAACGGCGACAGCCCGGCGTATTCCCGCCCCTGCTTCTTCAGCCGCACGCGTCGGCCGACCACTTCCGAAACCGGAAGTCGAGCGCGGATCTCGTCGAGGAGGTGGGGAGGAAACTTCATCGGCGGAGTATAGGCGACCGCGCGCCCGATGACACGCCCCCTCCGAACGCCGCCCCGCCTCGCGCCCGCCGAGGCCGCGTGGCGCCGTGCGCTCTGAAAAATCGCAGATTGCCGAATTCGATTCGCACAACCAGGTTAACAGTCCGATCAAATCGATCTATGCTCTCCTCGGTTTTAGAATTTGAACTATACAACCGATACCCTTTCCCCGCCCGCCTTCGATCCCGTCTTCCTGGGAGGTACTGTCATGGACATCGACCAGATCCCCACGCTCCTGCAGATCGCCCGCTCGCAGACCGGCCGCGCCAAGGCCCGGGCGATCGCCGCCGAGGCTCTGGCGAAGGTCGGCGAGACCTGGCCGCACAACGGTTGCGCCGCGACCCTCAGCGCGCTCCTGCGCCTCGCGGGCATCAAGGTGCCGATGATTCTCGGTGCCGGCGCGATCGCCAATCGGCTCGGCGGTCCCTACGACGGTCGCGGCTGGAAACACGTGCCCGTCGGCGCCCAACGCCCCGGCGACGTCGGCGTCACCTTCGACACCGGCGGCAACCCCGGCGCCGATCACGTCTATCTCGTGATCGAGGTCGTCGACGCCGACGAGATGATCATCGTCGACAATCAGGCGCCCGATCTCCACTCCCGCTGGGCCAGCGGCAAGGGCGGCAAGACCCGGACCGACTACTTCCTGCGCGCCACCGCCGACCGGCCGCTCACCGCCGCAGCAGCCCTCGGCCTCCTGGCGAACGCCTTCGCCCCCATGGCGGCCGCCTCGCCCGACGACGCCGTCGCCGCCATCGCCGCCGGGTCGCCCCTGATCCGTCTCCAATGGGAGGGTCGCGGCAAGGCCCCGCGCGGCTACGTCAAGGGCATGGCCCTCGCCTACGCCCGAGCGCACGCGGCGCTGAAGGGCACCGGCGGGGCCGCCGCGGCCGCCGCCGCCATGACGGTGCCGCTCGGCAACCCCGCCACCGACGCCCTCGCGTGGTACGCCGAGCGCTTCGCCGGCGCCGGCATGCCGCTCGATACCGCCGAAGACCGGCTGCGCGCCCTGTTCGTCCTCCTGACCGGCCTCGGCATGCGCGAGAGTTCCGGCCGCTACTGCGAGGGCCGCGACCGCGCCGCCGAGAACACCTCCGCCGCCACCGCCGAGGCCGGGCTGTTCCAGTGCAGCTGGAACCTGCATTCCGCCCACCCCTGCCTCGACGAGATCATCCGACGTCACACCGGCTCGACCGAACTCCTCGACGTCTTCCGCGAGGGCGTCACCCCTCGCGCCGCCGACCTCGAGAACTTCGGCAAGGGCGCCGGGCTCGACTATCAGTATCTGGCCAAGACCTGCCCGGCCTTCGCCGTCGAGTTCGCCGCCGTCGGCCTGCGCAACCAGCGCCGGCACTGGGGCCCGATCAACGCGCGCGCCGCCGAGGTGCGCCGCGAGTGCGATCGCCTGTTCGCCGACGTCGCCGCCCACCTCGACGCGGCCGGGAGCACCACGATCTGAGCTCTCCTCGCCCCCACCCCGGCCGCCGCGTCGAACCGTCGCGGTCGGGGTTGTTCGCGCATGCCGATTGTTGGTGGAACCATGAGAATCAGGGATTGAGTATATCGGTTGCATTGCCGTAGTTTGCGCCGCAATGACGATCCGAGATCTTGAGATTCTGCCTCTGCCGCCCGAGCGGAAAAAGGACGAGCACGGCTGGTGCTTCGGCCTGCCTCCCGGTATTGCCCCGATCGAATGGCCGCTCGATCCGGTCACGGGATGGCCGCTGAAGCACGCCTTCACCCTGCTCCTGCCCGAGGACCACCGGATCCACGGCGCCGATCTCGTCGCCCTCTCCTTCTTCGCCACCTCGCCCGAACACGTCGCCGAGACCATGCCGT
>JBEOKB010000083.1:0-12383 GCA_040275425.1 Siculibacillus sp.
GCGCGGGCGCCGACGCCGCGGCCAAGGCGGGCTTCGCCGTCGAGGCTCCGTCCGTCTTGCGCGTCGAGAACGCGCCCGAGGCCGAGGGCGGCGCGCTGGGCGACCAGAGTCCGACCGACGGCATGATGGCGAAGGCCTTCGTCGATTACCAGAACGACGTCTGCGCCAAGGACATTCGCCTGGCGGTGCAGGAGGGCATGCGCTCGATCGAGCACGTCAAGCGCTTCACCACGACCGGCATGGCGACCGACCAGGGCAAGACGTCGAACATGAACGCCCTCGCCGTCGCCGCCGCCAGCCTCGGCCGCGCCATCCCCGAGGTCGGCCTCACCACCTTCCGCCGCCCCTACACGCCGGTGAGCTTCGGCGCGATCGCCGGGGTCAACCGCGCGGATCTGTTCGACCCGGTCCGGCGGACGCCGATCCACGCCCGCGCCGAGGCGAAGGGCGCCGCCTTCGAGGACGTCGGCCAGTGGAAGCGCGCGCGCACCTTCCCCCGCGCCGGGGAGACCCACGCCGCGGCGGTCGCCCGCGAGAGCCGCACCGTGCGCGAGAGCGTCGGCGTGTTCGACGCCTCAACCCTCGGCAAGATCGAGGTGGTCGGCCCCGATGCCGCCGTCTTCCTCGACCGCATGTACACCAACCCGTTGCAGAAGCTCCCCGTCGGTCGTTCGCGCTACGTCGTCCTGACCAACGAGGCCGGGTTCTGCTCCGACGACGGCATCGTCTCGCGCCTCGCCCCCGACCGCTTCCACGTCACCACCACCACCGGCGGCGCCGCCAAGGTGCTGATGGCGATGGAGGACTACCGCCAGACCGAATGGCCCGATCTCGACGTCTGGCTCACCTCCACCACCGAGCAGTGGGCGGTGGTCGCCGTCCAGGGCCCGAAGGCGCGCGAGGTGATCGCCCCGCTCGTCGCCGGGCTCGATCTCGCCACCGAGGCCTTCCCTCACATGAGCGTCGCCGAGGCGACCATCGGTGGTGTCCCCGGTCGGATCTTCCGCGCGAGCTTCACCGGCGAGTTGGGCTACGAGCTGAACGTGCCCGCCGCCCACGGCGCTGCGCTGTGGGACGCGCTCCTCGCCCGCGCCGAGGCCGTCGGCGGCTGCGCCTACGGTACCGACGCCATGCACCTGCTGCGCGCCGAGAAGGGCTACGTCATCTTCGGCCAGGACGCCGACGGCACGCTCACCCCCTTCGACGCCGGTCTCGGTTGGGCGGTCGGCCGCTCGAAGCCCGACTTCGTCGGCAGGGTCGGCCTGTCGCGCGCCGAGTTCGCTCGCCCCGATCGCCCGCAGCTGGTCGGCCTCCTCACCGTCGACCCGGCCGTGGTGCTGGAGGAGGGCGCCCAGGTCACGGAAGCCGCCGCGCCGCCGCCCGGCACCCACGCCCTCGGCCACGTCACCTCCGCCTATGCCTCGCCCAACCTCGGACGCGGCATCGCGCTGGCGGTGGTGGAGGGCGGTCGCGCCCGGATCGGTGCGACGCTCCACGTACCGATGGCCGATCGCTCGATCGCCGTCACCGTCTGCGACCCCGTCTTCCTCGACCCGCAAGGAGCGCGCCTCCATGTCTGACGCCGCTCTCGCCCGCCGCGACGCCTTCGCCGATCTCGTCCTGCCTGCCGGTCCCGTCTTCACCGCCCTCGCCGTGGTCGGCGGCCGTCGAGCGCTCCTCCAGGCGCGCGAGACGAGCGCCGCCGCTCTCGGCGCCGCTCTCGGTCCAGATCTCACGGTGGCGGTCAATCGCGCGGCCGAAGGCGCGGGCCGCGCCGCTCTGCGCCTAGGCCCGGAGGAATGGCTGCTCGAGGCGGCCGACGGCGACGATCTCGCCGTCGCCCTGGCGACCGCCGCCGTGGCGCACGCCCTCGTCGACGTCTCCGATCGCTTCGCCGCGCTCGATCTCACCGGCGCCCACCTCGCCGAGGTGCTGAACGCCGGCGTGCCGCTCGATCTCGATCCGGACGCCTTCCCCGTCGGCGCGGCCACCCGCACGCTGTTCCACAAGGCCGAGGTGGTGCTGTGGCGGCGCGGCGTGGACGAATTCCGCCTCGAGGTCGCCCGCTCCTTCGCCCCCTATCTCGTCGGCTGCCTCGCCGAGGCGGCGCGATCGGTCGCGGCCCCCGTCTGATCCGGCCCCCGCCCTTGCCCCGCGACGCCGTCTCGGGCACAGGGAGGGGGCGCTCCCGTACCCGCGACCCGAGGAAGACCGATCCCATGACCGAACGCCCCGCCGCCGTCCCGCTCGATCCGCGCGTGCGCCTCGTCGGTCATCTCGTCGCCACGCTCTCGCTCGGCCTGCTGTCGGGCGCGATCGCCCAGAACATCCTCGGCGAACCGCTCGCCGCTCTCGGCGCCGGTATGGGCGCGGCGGTCATGGCCTTCCTCGCCTGGTCGCCGCTGGTGCTCGGCCGCCGCGGGGTCGCGATCTACGGCGCGGCGGTGGTCGGGCTGCTGACCCTGCTCGGCGGCTACGTCGGCATGGCCGTCGTCGGCGGTGGCGCCTCGAAGGTGATCGCCGATCCCGAGACCGCGGTCGCGCTGCTGTTCTCGTTCTTCATTGTCGCGCCGATGATCGTGTCGCTCGCCGTGGCGGTGGCCTTCGCCATGCGCTGGTGGAGCCTGCGCGGCGAGGACGCCTCCGACGCCTGATCAGGCCACGGCGTCGCGCTGCGGCGGATCGGTCGGCACCAGCTCGTCGCTCTCGACGATCTCGCCGGTGACCCGACGCAGATTGCGGCCGAGGAAGTCCGCCACCGCCTCCGCCTCGATCGCCGCCGAAATGGCGTAGCCCTGGATCTCGTGGCAGCCGAGCGCGCGCAGCTCCGACATCTGCGACAGCGTCTCCACGCCCTCCGCCACCGTGGTCATGCCGAGCGCGCCGGTCAGGTCCATGATCGCCTTGACGATCGCCCGGCTCTGGGTGTTGCCGTCGATGTCGTCGACGAAGCTCTTGTCGATCTTGATCTTGTCGAGCGGGAACTTGCGCAGGTAGTTGAGCGACGAATAGCCGGTGCCGAAGTCGTCGAGCGCCACCCGAACGCCGAGCGCGCGCAGATCCTGCAGCGTCCGCAGCGTCTCCTCCGCCGCCTCCAACAGCGTCGTCTCGGTGATCTCGACCTGCAGCCGGGTGGGCGGCATGCCGCTGGCGTCGAGCGCGTCGACGATCACCGCGAGCAGACGCCGGTGGCGCAGCTGGATCGGCGACAGGTTGATCGACACCTTGAGGTGCCTGGGCCAGCGCGCCGCCTCGGCGATGGCGCTGCGCAGGATCCATTCGCCCATCGGCACGATCAGCTTGCAGTCCTCGGCGATCGGAATGAACTCGCCCGGCGACACGTTGCCGAATTCGGGCGAGCGCCAGCGCACCAGCGTCTCGAACCCCGACACCCGGTAATCGCCGACGTCGACGATCGGCTGGTAGACCAGTCGCAGCTGATCGGTGTCGAGCGCCGCGCGCAGGCCCTGTTCGAGCTGGCGCCGCCGCCGCGCCCTGGCGTCCATCCCCGCCTCGAAGAAGCGGAAGGTGTCGCGCCCCTCCTCCTTGGCCCGGTAGAGCGCGAGGTCGGCGCTCTTCATCAGTTCCGCCGGCGTCGCCCCGTCGTCGGGGCCGATGGCGATGCCGATCGACGCACCGATCGAGAAGTCGGCGCCGTCGAGCGTGAACGGCGTGTCGAAGGTGGCGAGTATCCGCATCGCGATGTCCGCCGCCCGGTCGGGCCGGTCGCAGCCCGGATGCAGGAGAGCGAATTCGTCGCCGCCGATGCGCGCCACCAGGAACTCCGCCCCCGAGCACTCGATCAGCCGCCGCCCGACCTCCGCCAGCAACACGTCGCCGACCGGATGGCCCATCGTGTCGTTGACCGCCTTGAAGCGGTCGAGATCGACGCAGTAGAGCGTGAGCCGGCCGAACGTCTCCTCCGCCGCCATGGCGCGTTCGAGCTCGGTCGAGAACTTGGCGCGATTGGCGAGCCCCGTGACCGGATCGGTGGCGGCGAGCCAGGCGACCCGCGCCTCCGCCTCGCGCCGTTCGGTCACGTCCGAGGCGACCCCGTGATAGCCGCAGAACACCCCGTTCGAGCGGAACACCGGCCGCCCGGTCATGCTCCAGCTGCGCCGCTGGCCGCCGACCTCGAGCTCGACCACCCGGTCGAGGAAGGTCTCGTACCACTGCATGGCGTCGAACAGCGGCTCGACCGGATCGGACGCCGACGAGGCCAGGAGCGCCCGGAGCGGCAGCCCGCTCATCTCCTCGCTCGTCCGCCCCGCGGCTTCCGCGAAGCGCCGTGACGGATCGACGATGCGCCCGGTCGCGTCGGTCTCCCACAGCCAGTCGGAGCCGTGTTCCTGGAAGTCGTTGAGCAGCAGCCCGATCACCGCGGTCTTTTCGGTGAGTTCGGCGCGGTTGCGCGAATTCTCGAAGAAGCGAGACGAATGGACGGCGATGTTGCGGGTCAGATAGAGCCCGTAGGCGCTCCACAGCATCAGCGCCACCGTGTCGGTCGCCAACTCCTGCTTGCCGCCGATGATCATCGAGGCCATCGCCGACAGCACCATGATCCACACGTAGGGGATCGCCGCGCGCGGCACCGTCGCCAGTCCGAACGCGCCGCCCGCCGCCATGCCGGTCATCATCACCTGCATGGCGAGCTGGTGATAGGCGTCGGCGCCCGGCGTCAGGATCAACGGCGCGATCCCCCACACCGAGGCCAGCGTCACGGCGTTGATCGCCGCTCGGTTGAGCGCGCGCGGTGAGGCGGTGGTGATGGTGCGCCGACGGCTGCGGCTCCAGTTCCGCATCGCCATGAACGAGAACACGGTGAGCGCGCCCACCCACGCCGCCAGGAAGATCGGATTGGCGTGATCGTGGAAGGCGAAGGCGATCAGAACGGCGTTGAAGACGTTGGCCGCCGCCGACATCGGCGACAGCTCGACGATCGCCGCGACCTGATCCCCGCGAATGAAACGCGCGGTCTCCTCGTCGATGGTACGGTCGATCGAGCGCAACCCCGCGATCGCACGCAATACGCGCACGCCGGTCTCCTGGGCCGTTCGAAGCAACCTCACGCCGTTCAATGTCGTTGCTCGTCGAGTTGATTCCGCGCCACGAGTCGTAGCCCGCGAATCGCCAAGATCAGCTTAACGGAACACCGGAGCGCGAGTAGATCGTTACCGCACGACGATGGGATATTACGTAGGGTAACTATTCGCGCGCGTCGCCGTCGTCTCGTCCGCGCGCCTCGGCCCGGCGGCGACCTCGGTGAGTTCGCTCCACACCCGCGCCGCGACGTCGCGCCACCGCCGCTTGGGCAGCGCCGCGATCGCCGCCTCCCGGCGCGCGCGATGGCCGGCGTCGAGCATCAGCGCGAGCGCCCTGTCGAACGAGGCCGGGGAGGTGGGATCGACGTAGTCGACCACGTCGCCGCCGACCTCCGGCATCGCGCTGGTGTTCGAGGCGATCACCGGCCGCCCGTACCACAGCGATTCGCCGATCGGCAGCCCCCAGCCCTCGTAGAAGCTCGGGAACACCGAGAACAGACAGTTCGCGTAGAGATGAGCGAGCTCGTGGTCGCTCGGATTGTCGACGATCTCGACACGGCCCCCGAGACGATCGCTCGCCGCCAGCGCCTCGAAGAACGCCTCGTTGCGCCATCCCCGCTTGCCGGCGAAGATCAGACGCGGCGCCGCCTCGCCCCGCTCCGCGACCAGCCGTTGCCATGCCGCCAGCAGGCCCGCGTTGTTCTTGCGCGCCTCCAGCGTCCCGACGCACAGCGCATAGGGCCGCCGGCTCGCCTCGCGCACCAACGGGCGCACCGAGGCCGGAGCGGCGGGGTCCAGCAGGAGCTCGTGGGCGTGCGGCACCACCGAGATCGGCACGCGCGGCAGATCGGCGGCGGCGATGAACGCCTCCAGATCGCGCCGCGTCGCCTCCGAACAGGTGAGGAAGCGCGTCGCCATTCGGCACATCCGCCGCAACCACGCATCGAACTGCCGCGACGTCTCGGTGTCGGACAGGTACTGCCCCGCCACCAGCGGGATCAGGTCGTGGACGAACAGCACGATTCTGAACCCGCGCTCGGCCTGCATCCGCTCGAGATCGTCCATGTAGTCCGGACGCCCCCACAGCCCGCCCGGCAGATAGACGACGTCGTCCGGTCCGAGATCCGGAGCGCGCCACCGCGCCCGCCGCACGCGGGCGCCGCCGTGGCGACGGCCGAGGCGGGGCAGGGGGAGGAGGCGATCGAGGATCTCGAGCCGTTCGTGCGTCGACTTCCTCTTCCGCCACCGCGTCCAGCGCGACAACTCCTCGTCGCTCTCGGCGGCGCCGATGAAGCGCACGTCCGTGTGCCACAGGAACAGCATCGCATCGAAGGGTCGGTAGACCGGATGGGCGATCGGCGCGGTGACGATTCGCCACTTCTCGACGTGGTGGGCGATCATCCGGCAGGAGTCGTGCCCGGAGAACTCGGCGAAATGGCCGAGGGTCATCGTCCCGGCGCGCTGGATGCCGGTCACTTCCGTGTGGCGGTGACAGAACGCCATGAGATCGGTGACGTCGTAGTAGATCATCGCACCCGCCGGCGGCACCGCCGCCTCACCCTTCGCCCCGCGTCCGCCCGCCCCGCCGATCGACCGCGACCTCGCCCCGCTCGGGCAGGGTCGTCTCGTCGATCAGATAGCGCGGCCGCTGCTTGGCCTCCATGTAGATCTTGCCGACGTACTCGCCGACGATGCCGAGGCAGAACAGCGTCAACCCGTTGATCGCATAGAGCGGCACCGCGATCGAGGCCCAGCCCGGCACCGTGTGCCCGATCAGCCCGATCGTGAGGGCGTAGAGCGCCAGCGCCGACGACACCAGGAAGATCAGCGCCCCGAGCACCGCGATGAGACGCAACGGCACCACCGAGAACGAGGTGACGCCGTCGAGCGCCAGCGACACCATCCGCCCGAGCGTGTACTTGCTCTCGCCCTCCGCGCGCGGACGCTGGTCGTAGTGGACGTGGGCGACGCGGTCGTGCAGCCGCCGCTGCAGGCCGCGCAGGAACAGGTGATATTCGGGAAAGGCCGCCAGATTGCGCATCGCCGCCCGCGACATCAGCCGGAAGTCGGCATGCTGGAGCACCAGATCGGCCCCGAGCAGGCGCATGCCGCGATAGAAAGCCGCCGCCGTGCCGCGTTTGAACCAGCCGTCGGTCGGCCGCGACGTGCGCACGCCGAGCACCAGCTCCGCCCCGCGCCGATGGGCCTCGATCATCGCGTCCATCGCCGCCGGATCGTCCTGCAGATCGGCGTCGATGCTGATCGAGACGTCGCAGTTCGGCAGCGCCGCCATCAGCCCGGCCAGCAGCGCGTTCTGATGCCCGGCGTTGACCGCCAGCCGCACCCCGTCGACCCGCGCGCCCTCGGCCGCGTGCGCCGCGGCGATGATCTCCCAGGTGCGATCGAGCGACCCGTCGTCGACGCACAGGACGAAACTGTCGGCCGTGACGATCCCGCCGGCGACCATCGCCTCCAGCCGAGCGCGCAGCGTCACCAGCGTGGAGGGGAGGGCACGTTCTTCGTTGAAGCAGGGAACGACGATCGCGAGCCGAGGGGGCGCACGGAGCGAGAGGGTGTCCAAGGTCGTCTCCCACGGGGAACGCGGCGGCAGACTATACGCCGCGCGCCGGGCCGGGCAACCCGCGTCGAGGCGCCGGCCCGACGAGAGGCCGAGCCGCCGACGATCGCCGCTCCGCTTCCCGCCGTTTCGGTCGCCTGCTATGGTCGCTCGATCATCATTTCGGACGATCGGCGGACATGAACCGCTGGAGTGGGGCGGGCCGTGAACCGGAAGTCGTATCGATGAGCACCGCGTCGATCGCCGCGCCCGCACCTTCGGCCGCTCCGCGCCCCGCGCTCACGCTCGCCGAGCGCATCGCCTGGGTCGTCGCCATCGCCTTCGTCACCAGGGCGGCGATGGTCCTGATCGGCCTGCTGGCGCTCGTCGTCTTCGCGCGCGGCGAGTTCTTCTCCACCGAAACGCTGGTCGGCCTCGGAGTTCACTGGGACGCGGGTTGGTATCTGAGCATCGTCGAAGGCGGCTATTCGCAGGACTGGCCCGACACCCAGGTCGGAGCGACCAACTTCGCCTTCTTCCCGGTCTACCCGTTGCTGGTGAGAGCGGCCGTCCTGGCGACCGGTCTGTCGGCTCCGGTCGCCGGCATCATGGTCTCCAATCTGCTCTTCCTCGGCGCGCTTCTCTTGGCGATGCTGTGGGTCGAGGATCTCGGCTACCCGCCCGTGGTCGAACGCGCCGTCGTCGTCGTCCTGTGCACGGTGCCCGGCGGCTACGTCTTCTCCGTCGTCTATACCGAGAGCACCTTCCTGTTCCTCCTGCTCCTCGCCGTCTGGGCGACGCGGCGCGAGCGGTTCTGGCTCGCCGCCCTGGCCGCGGCGACCCTGTCGGCCACCCGTTCGATCGGCCTGTTCTTCGCCGTCTGGGCCGCCGTCCACCTCGTCCATCGCCACGGTCGCGGCGTGATCGACGCGATCGCCGAGAATCCCCGCCGCCTGCTGCCGGTCGTCTTCGCCCCGCTCGGACTGGTGCTCTACTGGTGGTGGTGCTGGTACGCCACCGGCGACGCCTTCGCTCAGGTCCATACGGCCGCGCGGGGCTGGGGCTGGACGCTCGGCCTGCCCGGTCGCAGCCTGCTGCTGGCCTTCCGCTCCGGCGAGATCAACAACATCTTCTTCGCCGTCTCCAGTCTGGTCGCCGCCGCCATGGTGCCGGGTCTGGTGGCGATGCGTCGCTGGGAGGAGGCGGCGTTCGCCGCCGTCTGCCTCCTGCTCTACTGGTCCGGCGCCACCGCCAATTCGCTGCTGCGCTACGCCCTGGTGGTGGTCCCGCTCCATCTGCCGATCGCGGTCCTGGCCGAGCGTCGCCCGATGATCTTCGCCACCGTCGTCGGCCTGTTCGCCCTGCTCGGCGGATTTCTCACCGTCGCCTGGGCGCTGGGAAAGAACATCACCATATGAGCCGCCCGCCCGTCCTCGCCCGCCTGCGCCCGCTCGTCACGCCCGCGAATCTGCCGATCGTCGCGGTCGTCGTGCTGGTCTCGCTCTTCGTCGTCGGCTCGTGGGCCCATCTGCGCGCGGTGAGCGTCGACTTCGTCCCGCGCCGCTTCGCCGAGATCGATCGACGGCCGATCACCTCCGCGCCCGCCTATCGCTGGGGCGAGACCATCGACGTGCGCCGCGACCCGCGCCCGCTCGTGCGCGGCTGGTCCTATGTCGAGGACGGCGGCGTGTGGTCCGACGGCGACGTCGCCGTGTTCGCCGTCGCCCCCGAGCGCCCGGCCGAAGGCGACCTGAGTCTGACGATTCGCGCCCGAGGGGATACCGACGCGAAGCTGCGGCCCGAACGCGCGATCGACGTCCTGGTCGGCGCGACGCCGATCGGAACCCTGGTCTACGGCCTCGGCACGGAGCCGGTCGTCCACGAGATGGTCGTCCCGCGCGAAGCGGTCGCGGCGCCGATCCTGGCGATCTCGTTCCGCCCGCGCGACCCGCGCTCGGCCTCCGCCCTCGGCCTGACGACGGACCCCCGCCATCGCGGCCTGCATCTGGTCGAAGTGACCCTGACCCCACGCTGACCCGCGCGACCGCGCCATCGTCCGCCGCCGCGACGCGGAAAAAAGGGGGGAACGGAGGAGGGGAGACCCTGGTGCCGGCGGAGGGGATCGAACCCCCGACCTTCGGTTTACAAAACCGCTGCACTACCGCTGTGCTACGCCGGCCCGCGCGGGGAAGTATCACGACGGCGGCGGCTCGAACAAGGCGTCTTCGCGCCCGCCCGCGTGCCGTCCCCCTCAGGCGCCCGTGTGCTTGCGGCCCACCACGTAGAGCGACAACACCGCCGCATTGGAGACGTTGAGCGACTTGATCGGCCCCGGCACGTCGACGCGGGCGAGATGGTCGCACGCCTCGCGCGTCACCGGCCGCAGGCCCTTGCCCTCCGCCCCCAGCACCAGCACCGTGCGCCGGCCCACCGCCGTCTCCTCGAGCGGGGCGGGGCCCTCGCTGTCGAGCCCGACCACGGTGAACCCCTCGCCCCGCAGCGTCGTCAGCGCCCGCGCCAGATTGACCACCTCGATGTGGGTCAGCATGTCGACCGCCCCCGACGCCGCCTTGGCCAGCACGCCGCTCTCCTGCGGGCTGTGGCGGGTCGGCGTGAGCAGCGCGTCCGCCCCCAGCGCCACCGCCGAGCGCATGATCGCCCCGACGTTGTGCGGATCGGTGACCTGATCGAGCGCCAGCACCAGCTTGGCCCGGCCGAGATCGGTCAGCTCGACCGGCTCGAGCGGCCGCGTCTCCACCAGCACGCCCTGATGCACAGCGTCCTCGCCGACGCGCGCGTCGATCCAGCGCGGCTCGACCATCTGCGCCGGGACCGGCAGCACCACGCCGCGCTCCTCGAGCCGGGCGAGCGCGTTGCGGGTGACGTAGATCGCGTGGATCACCCGGCGCGGATTGGCCAGCGCCACCTCCACCGTGTGCAGCCCGTAGAGGAACACCCGCCCCTCCGGCGCGCCCGAGCCCGCCCGTCCGCGCCGCTTCTGCGTCACCGGCGGTCGGGTCGGATGGCGTCCCGCCTTGGCCATGCGGCGGGAGCTGTCGGCGTCGGTCATGGGCGGGGCTCCGAAAGGGGGAAGGACGGTGCTTCTATGGCCGATTTCGCCGACCTCGCGCAATCGTTTCGCCGTCCTCTTCTCGAGGACCCGCCGCCCCCGCGATCGGTCGCACGGGAAAAGTCGTGTCGCCACCGTTGACAGCGCCCGGTGGGATCGCCATAACACCGCCCGCAACGGCCGTCCCGCCGCTTCACGGCGAGGGAGGGTTCGTTCGTCCGGACGCGGCGACGCGAACGAAGCGTGGGGGAATGTCCCGAGCGGCAAAGGGGGCGGACTGTAAATCCGCTGGCTAAGCCTTCGTAGGTTCGAGTCCTACTTCCCCCACCACTTCGTCCCGGACGCGACGCCGTCGAACGGCCGGCGCGTGCGGGTATAGCTCAATGGTAGAGCAGCAGCCTTCCAAGCTGAATACGCGGGTTCGATTCCCGCTACCCGCTCCACGTCTTCAGATGCCTGCTTCTCGCCGTCCGACTCCCCGCGTCGGCACGGCCGATTCTCGCCGCGAGGTACCCCGTCCCCTGATTTTCGCTCCTCCGGAAACAGGGGTACGACGGGTCGAAGGTGCGCATTGAGTACCATTTGAGGTGGTGGCATGGTCCCGGCCGTTTCCGGATCGGGGGGATGCCTTACGTGACCACGCGACGTTTGTTCCTCACCTCGGGCGCGATTCTCGCCGCGGGCCTCGCCCTCGCCGCCTGCAATCAGGCCGCCCCGGTGACCGCCGGCCCGGCCGCCGCCGAATACACCGTCGCCTCCGTCGACGTCGGCGTCGCTCCGGACGCGGTGTTCTCGCTCCTCTCGCTCGACGGCATGTCCGACGCCGAGCAGGCCGAGAAGATCAAGGCCGAGGTCAAACGCGCCGTCACCGTCCGCGCCACCGATCGGCGGGGCGGACCGAAGAAGGCGAATCTCGAGGTGGTTCTGCGTCTGGTCGACGTCGCCTCCGGCGCCGGCCGCGTGCTCGCCGCCAAGGACAGCGAGATCGTCGGCGACGTCCGCCTGATCGATTCTCAGACCAGGAAGGTGATCGCCTTCCAGCCGAACCTGCATGGAATCGACAAGGGCGCCCGCAACGAGTCGAGCATCGGCGTCATTCCGGTCGGCGCGATGGTCTCTCTCGCGGTCAACGCTGCCGGTGCCGACGCGACCTATCGCACGGTGGCGGAGGCCTACGCCGGGGCGGTCGGGCGCTGGTTGATCGAATGATCCGGTGAGTTCTCGCGTCGATCGTGAAAAAGAGACTTGAACGACGCGCGGAAAACCCCTATCGGATCGCCCAACTCGGACGTGGCCGGCGCGGGAGCGGGGCTTCGTGTCCACCCGTCGGTCTCGAGGGCTCCGGTCCTCGGTAGAAGGAACAGGGCAATGGCCAAAGAAAAGTTCGAACGCAATAAGCCGCACTGCAACATCGGCACGATCGGGCACGTCGACCACGGCAAGACGTCGCTGACGGCTGCGATCACCAAGGTTCTGGCCGAGACCGGCGGCGCCACCTTCAAGGCGTACGACCAGATCGACGCCGCTCCGGAGGAGAAGGCGCGCGGCATCACGATCAACACCGCCCACGTCGAGTACGAGACGCTGAAGCGCCACTACGCTCACGTCGACTGCCCCGGCCACGCCGACTACGTCAAGAACATGATCACCGGCGCGGCCCAGATGGACGGCGCGATCCTGGTCGTGTCGGCCGCCGACGGCCCGATGCCGCAGA
>JBEOKB010000084.1:0-2056 GCA_040275425.1 Siculibacillus sp.
TCGGCGGCTGGAAGGTGAGGCCCATGTCCCAGGGGAAATAGATCCAGGTGTCCTGCGACACTTCGGTGATGTAGGTGTCGACCAGCGGGCGGCCCTGCGGCTTGGCGTAGACGGTGGCGAAATGAGCCTCCGGCAGCATGTCGCGCACGACGCGGGCGGTCTTTCCGGTGTCGACGAGGTCGTCGATGATCAGGATGCCCTTGCCGCCGGCGCCGGTCTTGGCGATCAGGTCCTCGGCGACGGTCTTGATGACCTTCAGTTCACCCTGGGTGGTGTAGTCGTGGTAGGAGGCGACGCACACCGTCTCGATCAGGCGGATGTCGAGTTCGCGCGCGACGATCGCCGCCGGGACGAGGCCACCGCGGGTGATGGCGACGATGGCGTGCCAGGGGCCGTGACCGGCGAGGCGCCAGGTGAGGGCGCGGGCGTCGCGGTGGAACTGATCCCACGAGACGGGGAAGATCTTCTGCTGCGGACCGGTCATCGTCTGCCTCAACGGAACTTGGAACGAACGTCTTCGAGCATGGCCTCGACGGCGAGGCGGGCCGCTTCGAGCGCGGCGGGGTCGCGGGCGCGCACGACCAGATTGGTGGCGTAGCGACCGTCGCGCTCGTAGGGGTAGGAGCCGATCACCGTGTCGGGATGGGCCTTCTGCACGGCGGCGAGCGGGGTGGCGATGGTGCCCTCGCCGAGACCGGCGTCGATCGACACCGACATCATCGGCCGTCCGCCCTTCAACGCGGCGCAGGCCACGCGCATCATCGCCTCGAACACAGCCGGCACCCCGGCCATGACGTGGACGTTGCCGATGCGGAAGCCCGGCATGCCGTTCTCCGGCACGATCAGTTCGGCGCCGTGAGGGATGCGGGCCATGCGCAGGCGCGCCTCGTTGATCTCGGCGCGGCCGGCGAGGCGCTCCTTCAGGATCTCGACGGCGCGGGGGTGGTGATCGATGCCGACGCCGAAGGCCGCCGCGATCGCGTCGGCGGTGATGTCGTCGTGGGTCGGGCCGATGCCGCCGGAGGTGAAGACCCAGGTCCAGCGCGCCGACAGCGCGCGCACCGCCTCGACGATGCGCTCCTCCTCGTCGGGGACGATGCGGACCTCGGCGAGGTCGATGCCTACGGCGGTCAGGGTCTCGGCGGCGAAGCCGATGTTGCGGTCCTTGGTGCGGCCGGAGAGAATCTCGTCGCCGATCACCAGTACGGCGGCGGTCACGACGTCGTCGCTCGCGGTCATGGCGCCCTCATCCCTCGCGGTTCGGCCTCGTCGTTCCTCGAATGGTCAATAGTCCAAAGCGCATCGGCCCTCAAGCGAGGTGGGACCCGGGTCGGGGGAAAACCGCGAGGCGCCGTCGCCGGGTCGGCTCAATGGGGGCGCCAACCGTAGATCCAGTCCATGCGCTCGGTCAGGCGGGCGCCGGCGCCGGTGGAGAGCGCGAGGTCGCGGAAGAAGGCGAGCCCGTCGGGCATGTGGTAGATGCGGCCGTTCTTGACCGCCTGATCGACGATGGCGCGGGCGCGGGGCTTGCGCAGCGTCTCGTAGGCGGCGAAGGCGCTCGCCACGGTCGGGGCGGCCTCGAGGGTGCCGGCGAGCACGGCGGCGTCCTCGATCGCCATGCCGCCGCCCTGGGCGGCGAAGGGCAGGGTGGCGTGGGCGGCGTCGCCGAGCAGCGTCACCGGGCCGGACGACCATTCGAAGTCGGCGTCGAAGCCGCACAGCGCCCATTTGGTCCAGCGCTCGGGCAGCGACAGGATGCGGCGGGCGAGTTCGGGCCAGCGGCGGCCGGAGAGACCGAAGACGCGGGCGACCTCGGCGGCGTCGGCCGGCACCGACCAGCTCTCGTCGTGCCAGGCGTCCTCGACCACGGCGACGACGTTCCATTCGCGCCCGGCGCGGATCGGGTAGTGAACGACGTGGGCGCGTGGGCTGAGCCACAGGCCGGTGGAGGCGCGCAGCTCCTCGGGCGCGGCCTCGATCGGCAGGGTGGCGCGATAGGCGGTGCGGCCGGTGTAGCGGGCGGGCGGGCCGGAGCGCACGGCGACGCGCACGCGCG
>JBEOKB010000085.1:0-8076 GCA_040275425.1 Siculibacillus sp.
CGCCCAGGAGCGCCACTGGATCGAGGACGCGGTGCGGGTGCGCTTCGGCGCGCGCGGCCTCGCCCGGGTCGCGGCCGATCTCGCCCGCGACGGCGAGGGGCCGTTCGGCGCGATCCGCCGCCTCACCACCGATCTCGACGCCCGTCTCGCCCGCTGAAACCGGCGCGAGAGCCGTTCGCGGCTTAACTCTTTCTCGAGGTTACCGCGCGAAGATGGCTTCGTCCGGGAGAGGTCTTCCCCGTTTGGTGACCGAAGGGTTGCCGTGGGAGGGCCTGTCTCGCAGTTCGGAGCTTGTATTGCGTCATGCCGAATGAGCGTCACCGTCGTCGGACGACCCGCCGGGTAGAGCCGTCCGCCTCCAAGCGGATCGTCCCGGTCTTCCTGCTCGGTCTCGTCGCGGCCGCGCTGCTCGGCCGCACCCCGCCGTCGGACGGTCCCGTCCGCTGGACCGTGCGCGACGCCGAGGCCTGGATGGCCGACTTCGACGCCCTGCGCGAGGCCCGTCTCGCCTCCGGCCCGACCATGCGCCTGACCGATCCCGCGCCCGCCCCCGTCGCCGCGGTGGCGAGCGAGAGGCCGATGGTCGTCGCCGCCGCCGATCTGCCGCCGCGCGACGTGCCCAAGACCGTGCCGCTCGGCGTCGACGAACCGGAGATCACCGGCGCCGTCCCCGGCGCCCGGCGCCCCGACACCCGCTCCCAGCCGCAGGCCCAGCCGGTCATCAACCGCACCGGCAAGGGCGACCGCCTGTTCTCGCCGCAGCCCTTCGGCCGCACCACCGATCGCGACCTCCTGGTCAAGCCGACGCTGGCCACCGTGCCGCCGACCCTCGAGGGTTGGCCGCCGCTGATGGCCGTCGCCTCGCTCACCGCCCCGCTCACCGCGGCCACCATGCCGCGCCTGGCTCTCGCCGCCCCGCCGAAGAACGAGGCGGGCGACCGCGTCGTCGTGGCGATGGTGCGCTCCGGCCCCGGCCGCGTCGTCACCCAGTCGGCCATCGCCGCGCTCGGCACCTCGACTTCGCCCGCGCTCAAGGGACGCTCCCGCGTCGTCCTGCCGCCGGTGCCCGAACAGGTCGCCGCCGGGCCGCGCACGAAGGTGTGGGATGCCCCGAGCGTGCCGGAGATCGGCTTCGCCCGCCGCGCGACCGACGTGCTCGATCGCTTCCGCGCCGTCCTCGGCGACGAGGACGAGGCCCCCGCCGCCACCCCGCAGCCGCAGAACCCGAGCGACGATCAGCTGCCGCCGTGATCGCGGCGCCGCCTCGACCGAACGACGACGGGGGCCGAGCGGCCCCCGTTCGCGTTTCCCGGGTTCGGGGCGGTTCAGTCGACGTCGATGTCGAGCCCGATGTCCAACACCGGCGAGGAATGGGTGATCCAGCCGGTCGAGATCAGATCGACGCCGCTCTCGGCGATCGCCGCCACCGTCTCCGGCACGACCCCGCCCGAGGCTTCCGTGGTGGCGCGTCCGGCGACGATCGCCACCGCCTGCCGCAGCACGTCCGGCTTCATGTTGTCGAGCAGCACCGCGTCCGGAGCCTCGGTCATCGCCTCGCGCAGCTGATCGAGCGTGTCGACCTCGATCTCGATCTTGACCAGGTGGCCGACGAACGCCCGCGCCTGCCGGATCGCCTGAGCGACCGAGCCGGCGACGGCGATGTGGTTGTCCTTGATCAGCACCGCGTCGTCGAGGCCGAAGCGGTGGTTGGCGCCGCCGCCGCACTTGACCGCGTACTTCTCGAAGGCGCGCATCCCCGGCGTGGTCTTGCGGGTGCACACGATCCGCGCCCTGGTATGGGCGATCCGATCGGCGAACAGCCGCGTCGCCGAGGCGACCCCCGACAGGTGCCCGAGGTAGTTGAGCGCCACCCGCTCCGCCGACAACACCGCCCGCGCCGAGCCCTCGACCCGCGCGATCACGTCGCCGGGCTTCACCCGACCGCCGTCGGAGATCAGCTCCGAGAAGCGGATCGCCGAATCCATCGTCCACATCGCCCGTCGGGCGAAGTCGAGCCCGGCCACCACGCCGTTCTGGCGCGACACGAAGGTCGCAACCGCCCGCGCGCTCGCCGGGATGGTCGCCTGCGCCGTGACGTCGCCGGCCCGGCCGAGATCCTCGAGCAGCGCCGCCTCCACCGCGCGATCGACCAGAAGGCGCGGCAGTTCGGGCAGGTAGGCGACGGTCGCGGCGGCGGCCGGGGCCTGCGACGGGATGGGGTCGGTCATGCGCGGATCGCCTCCGAAGGCGCGAGAAGGGCGGCGGAGATCCGGCGCGCCCGATCGAGGGTGAGGAAGGTGCGTCTGGCCTGGGCCGGATCGGTCTCGGGGAAGTCCGAGCGATAGTGTCCGCCCCGGCTCTCGGTGCGCGCCAGCGCCGCCGCCGTCACCAGACGCGCGGCGGTCAGCGTGTTGATCGTGCCGACGTCGCGCACGCGCGCCTCGATCTCGTCGAGGAGATCGAGCATCCGCTTCAACCCGCTCGCCTCGCGGATCACCCCGACGTCGCGCGTCATGCCGACGCGCACCCGCTCGATCACGTCCGGCCCGACGCCGCCCGGCAGCTCGGCCTCGCCGATCGACCGGTCGACCGACCACCGCGCCACACGGGGGCTCGGCAGCAGACCCTGGATGTCGCGGGCGATGCGCGCGGCGAAGACGACCGCCTCGAGCAGCGAGTTCGAGGCCAGCCGGTTGGCGCCGTGCACGCCGGTGGACGCCACCTCGCCGCAGGCCCACAGCCCGTCGATCGAGGTGCGGCCGTTGGCGTCGGTCAGCACGCCGCCCATGTGGTAGTGCTGCGCCGGCGCCACCGGGATCGGCTCGCGGGTCGGGTCGATCCCGGCCGAGACGCAGGTCTCCCACACCGTCGGGAACTTGGTCGGAAAGGCCGCGCCCACCGCCTCGCGCGCGTCGAGGAACGATCCCCGCCCGGCGGCGATCTCGGCGTGAATGGCCCGCGCCACGATGTCGCGCGGGGCGAGCTCGGCGTCCGGATGGTAATCGGGCATGAACCGCCGCCCGGTGCGATCGACCAGGATCGCGCCCTCGCCGCGCAGCGCCTCGGTGGCGAGCGGCGCCGGATCGCGGCCGATGTCGATCGCGGTCGGATGGAACTGCACGAACTCCGGATCGGCGATCACCGCCCCCGCCCGCGCCGCCATCGCCAGCCCGTGGCCGTTGGCCTGGGTCGGATTGGTGGTGACCTTGTAGAGATGGCCGATGCCGCCCGACGCCAGCACCACCGCATGGGCCGGGAACTCCACCGCCGTCAGCGCGTGGCCCTCGCTCGGCCGCGCCACCACGCCGCGAATCGACCGCCCGTCGCGGGTCAGGCTCTCGCCGACCCAGCCCTCGAGAATGCGGATCGACGGCGTCGCCTTGGCCCGCGCGATCAGCGCCGCCATGATCTCGCGCCCGGCGCTGTCGCCCTTGACGTGGACGATGCGCCGCTCCGAATGCGCCGCCTCGCGCCCCACCGCCAGCTCGCCCGCCGCGTCGCGATCGAACGGCACGCCGTAGGCGACGAGATCGCGGATGCGCGCCTCCGCCTCCGACGTCATCATCGCCGCGATCTTGGCGTCGACCGTGCCGGCCCCCGCCTCGATCGTGTCGGCGAGATGCTTGGCCGGGCTGTCGCCCTTGGCCACCGCCGCCGCCATGCCGCCCTGCGCCCAGTAGGACGAGCCGCCGCCGCCGAGCGGCGCGGCGGTCAGCACCGTCACCGGACGCGGCGCCAGCGACAGGGCGCAGAAGATCCCCGCGAGCCCGCCGCCGATGACGACGACGTCGTCGATGCCGCCGAGCGAACGCGGCGTGGCGAGATCATGGAACGGTTCGACCGACATCGGGGGCCTCCCATCCCGGACGCCGCGAGCGCCCGGGCACGGAGTGAGGGGAGGGCGGAGGAGCCCTCAGTTCTTCAGATGGATCATCCGCTCGACCGCCGCCCTGGCGCGCGCGCCGACCGCGGGGTCGACCAGGACCTCCTCGGTCATGGCCAGCAGGCTGTCGAGGATCTTCGGCAGGGTGATCCGCTTCATGTGCGGGCACAGATTGCACGGCCGCACGAAGGTGACCTGCGGCGCCTCGGCGGCGACGTTGTCGGCCATCGAGCACTCCGTCACCAGCACCACGCGCCCGCCCTCGGGCAGCGCCTTGACGTAGTCGATCATCTTGGCGGTCGACCCGGCGAAGTCGGCCGCGCCGATCACGTCGGGCGGGCACTCCGGATGGGCGATGATGGTGATGTTCGGGTCCTCGGCGCGATAGGCGTCGAGCTCCGCGCCCGTGAAGCGCTCGTGCACCTCGCACGACCCCTTCCAGGTGATGATCTTGACCCTGGTATTGGCGGCGACCCAGCGCGCCAGATACTGGTCCGGCAGGCAGATCACCCGATCGGTGCCGAAGCTCTCCACCACCTCGATCGCGTTGGACGAGGTGCAGGTCATGTCGACCTCCGCCTTCACCTCGGCGGTGGTGTTGACGTAGGCGACGATCGGCACGCCGGGGAAGCGCTTGCGCAGGAGCCGCACGTCGGCGCCGGTGATCGAGGTCGCCAGCGAGCACGACGCCCGCCCGTCCGGGATCAGCACGGTCTTCTCCGGCGCCAGCACCTTGGAGGTCTCGGCCATGAAGTGAACCCCGCCCTGGACGATCACGTCGGCGTCGGTCTTGGCGGCGAGGCGGGCGAGCTGGAGGCTGTCGCCGACGAAGTCGGCCACGCAGTGATAGATCTCCGGCGTCATGTAGTTGTGCGCCAGGATCACCGCGTTGCGGACCTTCTTCAGGTCGTTGATCGCCTTGACGTAGGGCGCGTGGAACGGCCACTCGATCGCCGGGATGACGTGCGCCACCTTCTCGTAGAGGTGAGCGGTCGCGGCGGCGACCTCCGGCGTGTACTCGAGCGAGGGACGCGGCAACACGCCGAACCGCTCGGCCGCGCTCGCCGGCGCCTTCGCCGCCTTGCGACGTCCGCGCGGGGCGCGCGCCACCGGCGCGGCGACGGCTTCCTCGATGTTCGCTTCGACAGCGTCGGTCATTCCGTCTCTCCTCGAGAGCCTTATGCTCATTATGAGCATATATGGGACCCGAAAAAACACCGGTACGACACCCGGCGTTGCGTCCGATACTCGCGGACGCGGCGAATATAAGGGGGGCGCGACGGCTTGAACAGAGCCTGTCACGAACTCTTCGTACAAATGTGTCTCTGGGCCTGCGACCCATCAGCGCCGTCGATGAACTCGACGAGTTCTTTTGACTTTTCCGATATGCGCACGGCTGCGTAGAATTACGGTGACGACGCGTCCGGCCATCGCCGATCAGGGCGCCGAGCGAGGAGAGCCGAGATGTCCGCCCCCCAGTCCGCCGCGCCGACCGCCTCCGTGGCCGCCGCGCCGGCGAGTGCCCCGCGCGTTCCCCTGTGGCTGATCGTGATCTGCGGCTGCCTGATCGCCGCCATCAACTTCGGTCCGCGCTCGTCGATGGGCTTCTACCAGACCCCGATCATCAACACTCACGGCTGGGGTCGCGAGACCTTCTCGCTGGCGATGGCCTGGCAGAATCTGCTGTGGGGCATGGGCGCGATGGCCTTCGGCGCCTTCGCCGACCGCTTCGGCACCGCCCGCACCCTGTCGATCGGCGCCGGGCTCTACGCCCTCGGCATCCTGTCGATGGGTTGGGCCACCACGCCCTTCGCCTTCCACATGGCCGGTGTCCTGGTCGGCCTCGGCGTCGCCGGCTCGGCCTTCGGCATCGTCATGGCCGCCTTCGGCCGCGCCGTCTCGCCCGAGAAGCGCTCCTTCGTCTTCGGGCTGGCCACCGCCGCCGGTTCATTCGGCCAGTTCCTGTTCTCGCCGGTGACGCAGGGGTTGATCGAGACCTTCGGCTGGAAGGACAGCCTCACCCTCCTCGCCGCGATCATGGGCCTGATCCCGCTCCTGTCGATCCCGCTGCGCGGGAAGCCGGACCGCCGCATCGTCCACGGTCACGACCAGACCATCGTCGAGGCGCTGACCGAGGCCCTCGGCCACCGGAGCTACCTGCTCCTGGTCGCCGGCTTCTTCGTCTGCGGCTTCCAGGTCGCCTTCATCACCACCCACTTCCCGGCCTATCTGCGCGACATCGGCCTGGAGCCGAAGTGGGGCGTGATCTCGCTGATGCTGATCGGCCTGTTCAACATCGTCGGCTCGCTCGGTTCCGGCATCCTCGGCATGCGCCTGCCCAAGCGCTGGATCCTCTCCTTCATCTACATCGCCCGCTCGGTGGTCTTCGTCCTGTTCCTGATGGCTCCGCCGACACCGCTGTCGGTGATCCTGTTCGCCTCGGTGATCGGCGTGCTGTGGCTCTCCACCGTGCCGCCGACCAACGCGCTGGTGGCGATCATGTTCGGCACCCGCTATCTCGCCATGCTCGGCGGTCTGGTGTTCTTCTCCCACCAGATCGGCTCGTTCCTCGGCGTGTGGCTCGGCGGCCTGCTCTACGATCTCAACGGCAGCTATGCCCCGGTGTGGTGGATGGGCGTCGCGCTCGGCGTCTTCGCCGCGATCGTCCATCTGCCGATCCGCGAGAGCGCGATCGACCGCTCGATCGCCGCCCCGGCCGAATGAGCGCCGCCGCACGAGCAGGCGGACGGCCGGTCGCCCGGTCGTCCGCTCGTCCGGTGGCCACGTGGCGGCTCACGCCTCCGGCGAGGTCTCGCCCGCCGACCGCTTCGGCGGGAAGATCCAGCGCTGATAGACCAGCGCGATGCCGATCAGCACGAGGCCGAGCCCGATGAACGAGAACGCTCGCCACACTCCCTCCGCGCCAGAGAGGTCGATCAGGAACACCTTGCAGGCGGTCCCGGCGATCACCAGCCCCGACAACAGCCGCACCGGCTTGGAATCGAGCCTCAGCCCGACCACCAGCGTCGCCACGCCCAGCGCCAGCCACGCCGCCGAATAGGACCACACTTCCGCGGCGCTCGTCGCCCGGGCGAGATCGAGCCGCGCCCCGTGGAAGGCGAAGCGCACCATCAGCGTCACCCAGGTGAAGCCGAGCACGTAGGCGGCGACCGCCTGCATCCCGACGAACCACGCCGGACGCCCGGCCAGCCGTCCCATTCGCGCCGCCACCGCGCCCGCGATCGTCGGGGCGCCGTAGGCGAGCGCGAGCCCGCCGAACGACACGTCGTCGCCGCCGAACAGCGGGTTCGCCGCGATCACGCAGCCGAGCATCGCCACCGCCACCGTGAAGACGCCGAGCCCGCGGGAGGCGAGGTCCATCACCCGGCTGCCGAACCGCCCCGCGACCCGGTGCGTCCCCGCCGACATCACGAACGCCACCGCGACGTAGAGCCCGAGTTCGACGATCCCCGCCTGCGCCGAGAAGATGTCGCCGCCGGTGACGAGGTGGCGGATCTCGATCATCGCGAACAGGCCGGTGAAGATCACCGAGGCGCCCTCGACGATCGCCCGGGCGAGATCCTTCGCCGCCGTGCGGAACACCCACACCGCCCAGGCCGTGCCCGCCGCCGGCACGCCGTAGCCGAGGAGCAGCGCGTTGAAGATCGGCGTGCGGCCGATGTCGTCGACGAGTCGCGGGTCCCACAGGAGGCGTCCCAGCACCACGATCGCCACCGCCGCCGCCGCCCCGCGCAGCGCCCCGAGCGGGCGCATCCGCCACACCCAGGCGATCGCCGGGATCATCAGCGCCAGCGCCACCGTCAGCGCCGCCCGATCGAGCGCGATGGCGAAGGCCGTGCCCAGCGCCGCGATCGCGCCGACGGCGGTGATCGCCACCGCGAGCGACGGCCGCTCGGCCTCCTCGCGCGCCGCCGTCCGCAGCGTCGCGCCGGTGAAGACGAGCGCGAGGAGGGCGGCCACGGCGGCAAAGGCCGTGTGGCTCTCGAACGCCGCCACCCGGCCCCAGGCCACCACCGTCGAGAGCAGCGGCCCGGCGGTGCCCGCGAGCGCGAACCAGCCGGAGCTGCGGTCGGCCGACGGCGTCGCCCGCATCGCCCCGAAGAGGCCGAGCCCGAGCAGCGCCGCGCCGATCGCGCCGTTGAAGCCGAGCCAGTGCGCCACCGCCCTCGGCC
>JBEOKB010000086.1:0-4038 GCA_040275425.1 Siculibacillus sp.
AGCGCGAGGGCGAGCGACAGGCGCGGCGAGTGATGGCGCAGCGGAACCTGCGCGGGCGAGACGAGACGGCCGTCGGAGACCTGCGTGGTCTTCTGCAGCGTGGTCTCCTCCATGCGCGAGACGAAGGACTTGTAGAGGTCGCGGCGAGCGTTGGCCTCGTTCTCCAGTTCCTGGAGGCCGACCACCGCCTGGGAGGTGTCGGCGAGGCGGGCCTGGGCGCGCTCGACCGCCTTGCGGACGTTGTCCTCGTTGGCGCGGGCGATCTGGTAGTCGAGTTCGGCGGTGGCGGCGAGGGACTTGATCTCCTCGACCACCTGCGCCCTGGCGCGTTCGACCTCGGCGGCGGCCGACTGGACGCGCGGATGGCGGGGGCCGAGGTTCTGCTCGAGCTCGGTCTTGCGGCGCGAGGCCATGGCCGCCTCGATCTTGAGGCGGGAGAGCACGGCCGAACCGATCGAATCGGTCTGGGAGGCGATGGTCGGATCGCCGCTCTTCATGACCTGGCGCAGGCGCTCGAAGCGCTCGCGCGCCTCCTGGGTCTTGAGGCGGGCGGTGACGAGGTTCTCGTTCGACTGGCGCAGCGTCTCCTCGTCGACGAGGTTGCCGCGGGTGACGGCGATGCCGTTGGCGCGCTTGTACTCCTCGACCCGGGCCTCGGCCTCGAGCATCTTGCGGCGCATGTCGTCGACCTGCTTGGAGAGCAGGTCGTTGGCGTGCTCGATCTGCTCGACCTTGGCGGAGACCAGCACGTCGACGAAGGACTGGGCGACGGCATTGGCCAGACGCGCGGCCTTCTCCGGCGACTTCGAGGAGATGGTGACGTCGACGAGGTTGTTCTCCTTGGGACGCTCGACGATCAACATCTCGGCGAGATTGCGCACCGCCGCGGTGACCTTGTCGGCCGCCGCGGCCGCCTCCTTCTCGCTCAGGATCTCGGTGTCCTCGGTGAGGTTCTGCGACTTCACGACGTTGGCGAGGGTGCCGAAGGCCTTGACCAGCTCGACGCGGGTCTCGACCCAGCCCAGTTCGACCGACTGCTGCGGGCGATTGACGTCGTTGCCGACGATCTGCTTGTCGCGCGGGTCGAGCATGACGCGGGCGGAGGCGCGCCAGGTCTTGGGCATCACGGTGGCATAGGCGACGGCGAGGCCGCCGAAGACGGCGAGGAACACGAAGACCACGAACCACTGGCGGCGCAGGATCGTGAACACCGTGCCGAGGTCGACCGCGTCGTGCGCGCTCGGCGCCTCGCCCGATCGTCCCGTTCCCAGATGTGCATTCGACATGGTCACCGCCACTCGCGCCCTCGCCGCGATCGTGCCGCGAGGTTCGTCTCCGGGTCGAGGGATCCGGGCCGCCGCGCGCTCGCACGGATGCGCCCGCGATCGGAGGCCGAGATCCGCCCACTCTCGTGTTCAGATGACGCCAAAGCGCTTAACGAACGATAAATCATGATTCGAAATCGCCCCGCCCGACGCCTTGGGCGGCACCGGCGCGGGGGGTGAGATCGAGACGGCGTTCGGCCCCGAAGGCGGCGCGGTCGACGAAGACGTCGAAGGTCTCGAACAGACCGGACGCCCCGCTCGAGCGGTTCCAGGTATGGAGACCGGCGAGCGGCGCGGGGGTGGCGAGGCGGGCGACCACGGTCTCGTCGAGGCCGCCCGCATCGAGCCGGTCGATGCGGGCCAGCGCCAGACCGCAGCCGTAGCCGGTCGAGGAATCCTGCACCGGGCGCATCCAGCGATCGCCGTCGCGGAAGAGGCGACCGCCGGGGCGGGCGGAGGCGACGTCGACGCGGATCGGCGCGGGATCGAGCGCGGTCCACGGGCCTTCGAGCGCGGGGGCGCGGTAGACGTGGAGGGCGTCCCAGCTCGAGCACCATTCGGCGCGCGAGGTGCCGAACATCCACCAGGTGCCGTCGATCTCCTCGACGGTGGCGTCGGCGAGGTCGACGTCGGCGAGGAGGACGGCGTGCTTGGTCCAGCGATCGGGGAAGACGTCCGCGCGCCACAGCTCGACGGTGCGCCGACCCGAGGTCTCTGGGATCATCCACATCGAACCGGCGTGGGCGAACACCTGCGGATAGGAGAGATGGCAGCTCTCGTCGAGAATCGGGCGGGGGGCGCTCACGCGGCCGCTCGCGTCGATCTCGGCGACGGAGAGGATGCCGCGCCCGGTGGCGTAGGGAAACTCCTCGAGGAAGAGAAGGGTCCGATCGCCGACGTCGAAGGCGAAGGGATCGGCGAAGAAGCGGGCGCCGTCGTCGGCGAGCAGGCGAAACGGGGTGGCGTCGTCCCAGGGGCGGTAGGGCGAGGTCGTGGGATCGCGGCGGCGCCAGACGGTGGCCCAGTCGACGCGGGTGCGGCTCAGGCGATCGAGTTTGCGGCGGATGCGCGCCTCGAGCGAGCGCAGGAACAGCGGCAACGCCCCGAACCGGCCGAAGCGGGCGGAGCCGACGGCGTCGGCGATCGACAGCGCCGCGTCCTCGGCGGGACGGCGGCGCAGGCGATCGACGGCGCAGACGACCATGTGGGCGAGGCGGCCCATCACCATCGAGGCGGCGCGCAGGCTGTTCCGGCGATCCTCGATCGCCACCGGCCAGCGGCCGAGACAACGCGCGCCGGACGCCTCGATCAGATCGAGCTCGAGCACGGGGACGCGTTCGTCGAGCAGGGCGGCGAGGGCGCCGTCGAGCGGGGGGACGCCGAGGCAGGAGGGCACGAGCAGCGGCGCGTCGGCGGCTCGATCGAGGCCGCCGTCGAGATCGATCACCAGATCGGCCGGCCCGTCGACGCAGGCGCGCGCGGCGAGCGACGAGCGGTCGACGGCGGTCTCCTCGTCGCGGCCGACGAAGAGACGATCGAAGGCGAAGAGAAGATCGAGGCCGGCGGGGTCGGGGGCCGAGGGCGGACATTCCACCAGTCGAAGCGAGATTCCCGGCGTCGCCGCGAGACTTTCTACGATGCGGCGTTGCCAGAGCCGCGCTTTCGAGGGAACGTGTCGGATCTCGATCAGGAACGGCGCTGCGGTCGTCATCGCGGGACTTCCCTCCCAGAGCTCACCACCACCAACGATCGGCGGCTATCGAGTCTTCCTCAGTCGTGGTAGTCGATGAACACCATGTCCAATAGTAAGAATCTCAATCTTCTGTTGACGACGAGGGCGACCGGCGACGGAGGAGCCGAGCGCGTCTGGGTCACGATCGCGCGGCGTTTCGCGGAACGCGGCGACCGGGTGACGTTGGCCGTCGACATCGACGAGCCGTCGTTCGGACTGACCGCCGACACCAACCCGGCCCTGGTGCGGCTGGGGCGGAGCCATCTGGCCAGCACCTTCGCGCTGACCCGCCTGCTGAAGACCCTTCGTCCGGACGTGGCGCTGGCGGCCGTCTCGGGCTCCTGCACCAAGCTGGTTGCGGCGGCGGCGATGGCACGGACCGGAACGCCGCTGGTTCTGTCCTATCACGGTTTCGAGGAATGGCGGACCGGGCGGCTGGCGGCGGCGGCCTTCTACGGCATGCCGATCGCCAATCGGGCGGCGAGCCGCATCGTCGCCGTCTCCGACGGTCTGCGCGAACGGCTGGTGCAGAGTTGGGGGGCGGAGGCGGCCAAGACGCTGCGCATCTACAATCCCGTCTCCACCGATCTCGACGCGGCGGCGGCGAGCGCGGCCGATCTGGCGACGCGGGCGCCGATGGTGCTGGCGGTCGGTCGGCTCAGCCCGGAGAAGGGCATGGCCGATCTCCTCGCCGCCTTCGCGCGGGTCGAACGACCGGAAGCGCGGCTGACCATCGCCGGCGACGGACCGGAACGGGCGATGCTGGAGGCGCGGGCGCGCGAACTGGGCATCGCCGAGCGGGTGACCTTCGCCGGACACGTCGATCCGACACCCTTCTACCGGCGCGCGCGGATGGTGGCGGTGCCGTCGCGCACCGAGGCGTTCGGGCTGGTGCTGGTCGAGGCGCTGGCGCACGGCCTGCCGGTGGCGGCGACGGCGTGTCACGGCCCGCTCGAGATTCTCGGCGGCGGGCGTTGGGGC
>JBEOKB010000087.1:0-5446 GCA_040275425.1 Siculibacillus sp.
GAACCCTCGACCCCAACCTTGGCAAGGTTGTGCTCTACCCCTGAGCTACACCCGCTTCCTGGGTACCGCCCGGCGTCGCCGCCGGACGGGCGCTTCTATGCCTCAGCTTTTTTCCCCATGCAAGCCCGTTTTTTCGAAACTCGCGCATCGGCGCGCCCACGCCTCCGTCCGCACCGCTCCGGGAGCGCGGAAACGCTCGGTTTCGAGGACTTTTCCACGACGTCGTCGCGACGAACGAACGAGACCCTCGCGGCCGCGATCGCGGTTGCCACCCGCGCGCTCCAGCCCTTAAGGTCCCCGCCGTCGCCACGAACACACGCCGAGGAGCGCCCGATGCCGTTGACCCGTTCCGATCTCCTCGCCCGGTTCCGGGCCCTCGGCCTCGACACCACCACCCACGATCACCCCGCCGTCTTCACCGTCGCCGAGAGCGCCGAGATCAAGGCCGCCCTTCCCGGCGCCCATTCCAAGAACCTCCTGCTCAAGGACAAGAAGGGCCGGGTCTTTCTCGTCACCGCCGAGGGCGACGCCGCCATCGACCTCAAGGCGGTCTCCGACAAGATCGGCGCCTCCGGCCGCGTCACCTTCGCCAAGGCCGAACTGCTGATGGAGCTGCTCGGCGTGATTCCCGGCGCCGTCACCCCCTTCGGCATCGTCAACGACCGCGACCGCGTCGTCACCGTGGTGGTCGATCGGCCGATGCTCGATCACGAGCTCCTCAATTTCCATCCGCTCGAGAACACTGCCACCACCGCGATTCGTCGCGAGGACTTCCTCGCCTTCCTCGAGGCCGAGGGCCATCCGCCGCTGATCGTCACCGTCTCCGACGGCGGGATCACCCCGCGCGACCACGACTGATCGCCGCGTCGACCGGCGAGAGATTGCGGAAGCGCCTCTTTCACCCCATCTTGTCGCCATGTGCCCCGCCGCCGTCTTCCGACGCGCGAACGAGCCCCCATCGATCCGAGGCCCCGCCTCCCCTGTTCGGATGCCCCCCATGACCGGTCCCAGCTTCACCTTCTCCCCCGGCTTCGGCGCCGCCGCCAAGCCCGCCGCCGCCGCGCCCGCCGCCGGCGGCGACGACCTCGTCAGGGAGACCACCACCGCCGCCTTCATGAAGGACGTGATCGACGCCTCCGCCGACGTGCCGGTGCTGGTCGACTTCTGGGCCGAGTGGTGCGGCCCCTGCAAGCAGCTCGCCCCGACCATCGAGAAGGTGGTGCGCGCCGCCAAGGGCAAGGTGAAACTGGTCAAGATGAACATCGACCACCACCCCGAGGTCGCCGGTCAGATGGGGATCCGCTCGATCCCAGCGGTCATCGCCTTCAAGGGCGGCCAGCCGGTCGACGGCTTCATGGGCGCCCTGCCCGAGAGCCAGATCAAGACCTTCATCGACAAGATCACCGCCGGCGGCGCCCCCTCCCAGGTCGACGCCATGCTCGCCGAGGCCGAGGCCGCGCTCGCCGCGAACGATCTTCAGACCGCCTCGCAGTACTTCGCCGCCGTGCTCCAGGCCGAGCCCGACAACGTCGCCGCCGTCGTCGGCCTCGCCGAAGTCTGCGTCGCCGCCGGCGAACTCGCCGAGGCCGAGGAGGTGCTCGCCCAGGTTCCCGCCGCCGCCAAGGACCCGCGCGTCGCCGCCGTGAAGGCCAAGATCGCCCTCGCCGCCCAGACCGCCGATCTCGGCGACGTCGTCGCCCTCGAGGCCCGCCTGACCCGCGATCCCGCCGACCATCAGGCCCGCTTCGACCTCGCCCTGGTCTTCGCCGCCAAGGGCCACCGCAACGAGGCGGTCGACCAGCTGATCGAGATCTTCAAGCGCGACCGCGCCTGGAACGACGACGGCGCCCGCAAGCAGCTGCTCACCTTCTTCGAGGCCTGGGGCGTCAAGGACCCGGCCACGCTCTACGGTCGTCGCCGCCTGTCCTCCGTCCTGTTCTCGTGAGGGCGGCGCCATGACCCGCGCGGGCAACGAGGTCTACGACGGACCGGCGGATCTCCCCGCCGTGATTCCGGTGTTCCCGCTGCCCGGCGTCCTGCTGCTGCCGCGCCGCCTGCTGCCGCTCAACGTGTTCGAGCCGCGCTATCTGGCGATGATCGAGGCGGCCATGGCCGGCGACCGGCTGATCGGCATGATCCAGCCGCGCATCGACCTCGAGCGGGTCGCCGTGCCCTCGCGCCCGCCGCTGGAGCGGGTCGGCTGCATCGGCCGCATCACCCAGTACGCCGAGACCGGCGACGGTCGCCTGACCATCGCCGTGGTCGGCATCGCCCGCTTCCGCGTCGTCCAGGAACTGGCCACCACCACGCCCTGGCGCCTCGTGGAGATCGACGCGCGGCCCTGGGCGGGCGATTTCGAACCCGGACGGGGCGAGGAGGCGGTGGACCGCGAATCCGTCCTGACGACGCTCGCGGCCTGGCTGGAGGTCAACGCGCCGCAGATCGATCGCAGCTCGTTCGAGGAGGCCTCCAACGAGGCGTTGGTCGACGGTCTGGCGATGATGTCGCCCTGCGGCCCGCGCGAGAAGCAGGCGCTGCTGGAGGCCGCCGGCCCGGCCGAACGCGCCGAGCTGCTGATCGCCGTCACCGAACGCGCGCTCGGCCGCGCCGACCCGTCGCAGCCGCCGCTGCAGTGAGCGAACCCGAGGAGGCCCCATGCCCGCCGACGCTCTCACCGAGGATCGCCGCCGCGGTCGCCTCGACCCGCGCCTGCTCGAGCTTCTGGTCTGCCCGCTGACCCGCACGACGCTCGAATACGACGCCGAGCGGCAGGAGTTGGTGTCGCGCGCCGCCCGCCTCGCCTTCCCCATCCGCGACGGCGTGCCGATCATGGTGATCGACGAGGCCCGCGAGATCGAGTGAACGCGGGGACGGCGCGGCCTCAGCCGCGTCCCTCGCCGCCCTCGAGCCCGGCCACCGCGCGGGCGAAGTCCGCCGCGTCGAAGGGTTCCAGATCCTCCACCCCCTCGCCGACGCCGATGAAGTGCACCGGCAGACCGAACTTCTCGGCGATCGCCACCAGGATGCCGCCGCGCGCGGTGCCGTCGAGCTTGGTCATGACCAGACCGGTGACGCCCGCCACCTTGCCGAAGATCTCGACCTGATTGACCGCGTTCTGCCCGGTGGTGGCGTCGAGCGTCAGCACCACGTCGTGCGGCGCGGTCGGATCCTGCTTGCGGATCACCCGCACCACCTTCTCGAGCTCGGCCATCAGCTCGGTGCGGTTCTGCAGCCGCCCGGCGGTATCGATCACCACCACGTCCGAGCCGTTGTCGCGCGCCACCCCGAGCGCGTCGAAGGCGAGCCCGGCCGCGTCCGCGCCCGGCTCGCGCGCCACCACCGTGGCGCCGGTGCGCGCGCCCCAGATCTTCAGCTGCTCGATCGCCGCCGCGCGGAACGTGTCGCCGGCGGCCAGCGTCACCCGCTTGCCGTCGCGCGCGAGCTTCATCGCCAGCTTGCCGATCGTCGTGGTCTTGCCCGAGCCGTTGACGCCCACCACCAGCACGACGTGCGGCCGATGGGTCCCGTCGAACACCAGCGGCCGCGCCACCGGCGTCAGCACCTTCTCGATCTCGCCCGCCAGCACCGCCCGCACCTCGGTGTCGGAGATCTCCTTGTCGAAGCGGTCGCGCCGCAGCGCGTCGGTGATTCGCGTCGCCGTCGCCAGCCCGAGGTCGGCCTGGATCAGAATGTCCTCGAGATCGTCGAGCGTGGCGTCGTCGAGCCGACGCTTGGTGAAGATCGCCGAGATGCCCGAACCGAGCGCCGACGACGTCCGCCCCAGGCCCGACTTCAGCTTCTGCCACCACGAGGTCTTCGGCGTGGTGGGCGGCGCCAGATCGATCGTCGTCGCCGCGGTGATCTCCAGCGTGCCGACCTGCCCCGCCTCCTCCGCGCGCGGCTCCGCCGCCTCGATCGCCTCCACCGCCTCGGTCGCGGCGTCGCTCGTCGGCGCGACCTCCGTCGCCTTGCCGCCCTCGGTCTTGCCGCCGCCGAACAGTCGGCCGAACAGGCCGCGCTTCTCGCCTTCGCTCATCTCATGCCTTCGCTTCGCCGGGAGGAAGAACCACGGCTCGCAGCACACCGCCGGCATGGGCCGTGACGCGAGCGGCGACGACGTCGCCGACGGGGAGATTGGAGACCCCGGCCGGATCGAGCCGGACGGGGAAGAATCGTTCGGAGTGACCGAAGTCGTCCTTTTCGATCAGCACGCGCGCCACCCGGCCGATCTCGGCGTCGAGCGCTCGGCCGAGCGCCGCCTCGCCGACCGCCCGCAGCCGCGCCGCCCGCGCCTTGACCACCGCCTTGTCGAGCTGCGGCATCCGCGCCGCCGCCGTGTCGGGCCGGGGCGAGAACGGGAAGACGTGGGTGAAGGTCAGCCCGCAGTCGTCGATGAGCCGCACCGTGTTCTCGAACGCGTCCTCGGTCTCGGTCGGGAACCCGGCGATCAGATCGGCCCCGAACACGAGATCCGCCCGCCGCGCCCTCAGATCGTCGCAGATCCGCACCGCGTCGGCGCGCGAATGCCGCCGCTTCATCCGCTTCAGGATCAGATCGTCGCCCGACTGCAGCGACAGGTGCAGATGCGGCATCAACCGTGCCTCGGAGCCGATCAGCTCGATCAGCTCCTCGTCCGCCTCGACCGAATCGATCGACGAGATCCGGAGGCGCTCCAGCGCCGGCACCTGCGCGAGCAGCGCCCCCACCAGCCGCCCGAGCTTCGGCGCGCCCGGCAGATCCGCCCCCCACGAGGTGATGTCGACCCCGGTCAGCACCACCTCGCGGTAGCCCCGCTCGGTCAGACGGCGGATCTGCTCGACCACCGCCCCCGCCGGCACCGAGCGCGAATTGCCGCGCCCGAACGGGATGATGCAGAAGGTGCAGCGGTGATCGCAGCCGTTCTGCACCTGGACGAAGGCGCGCGTGCGCTCCTCGAACCCGTGCACCATGTGTTCGGCCGTCTCGCGCACCGAGAAGATGTCGTTGACCCGCACCTTCTCGCTGTCGGCGATGCCGAAGTCGGCGAGCCCGCGCCAGCTCGCCGCCTCCAGCTTGGCGTCGTTGCCGAGCACGAGATCGACCTCGTCCATCGCCGCGAAGGTCCCCGGCTCGACCTGCGCCGCGCAGCCGGTGACGACGATGCGCGCATTCGGCCGCTCGCGCCGGGTGCGGCGGATGGTCTGGCGCGCCTGGCGCACCGCCTCGGCCGTCACCGCGCAGGTGTTGACGATCACCACGTCGTCGAGACCGGCGGCGCGGGCCTGCTCGCGCATGGTCTCCGACTCCGCCGTGTTGAGACGGCACCCCAGGGTGACGAGCTCGACGCTCACTCCGCCGCTCCCCGCCCCGCGTCGTCGCGCCGGACCCAGGTCAGCGTGTCGCGATCGAGCACGCCCTCGAACTCGGTCTCCACCGGCCCGGTCATCATCACGTGGCCGTCGCTCTC
>JBEOKB010000088.1:0-7114 GCA_040275425.1 Siculibacillus sp.
AGGCGGACGGCGGCGCCGTCGTCGACGGCGGGCGGGACGTCGCGACGGGCCTCGGCGACGGCGAGCGCGTCGCGAACCGAGGCGATCTCGGCGTCGAGGCGGCGGAGGGCGTCGACGGACCCGGCCGGACGGGCACCGGCGAGAGCGGCGACGTGCTCGTCGAGCAGGGCGGCGAGCAGGCGCGAGGCGCGTTCGGGATCGGAGGCGGAGAGGCGCAGGGCGAGGACGCGCGTGCGCTCGATCCGTTCGACGGCGAGACCGTCGAGGGTGGCGGCGGCGAGGCTCTCCGAGCCGCCGACGAGCGCGTCGTCGCGGCGCAGGCCGAGCGCGGCGGCGAGGCGGCGCATCCAGACGTCGACGACGCCCGCCCTGCCCTCGTCGGCGAGGCCGGAGGCGATCACGGCGCGGTGGACGAGATCCGGGGTGGTGAGAAGCGCGATCTGACCGGCGAGGACGTGGTCCTCGGCGGCGATGCGATCGAGCTCGGACGGGCCGGTGCGGGCGCGGCGGCCGTCGGCGAGGTCGACCAGGAGACGCGCTTCCGACACCCATACCGACGGGCGCAGGGCGACGAGGCAAGCGGCGGCGACGGCGGCGAGGAGCGCGAAGGCGAGCAGGCGCGCGCGCGCGCGCCACAGCGCGGCCGCGAGCCCTCCCAGATCGATCGTCACGTCCGCGCATTCGGCGTCGCGCATTGCCGTCATGAACGCCACTCCTCGGCGTCCGTTATGAATTCATTAAGGTTAGAAATACGTTAACCGGGAGGGAACTTCCCGGCGCCGGGCCTGTGTGGAGGCCTCGTTTCAACCTTCGTTAACCATATCGCACCAATGTGCAGGCATGACGTTCGTAAAGGGTACGATCATGTTTCTTCGACTGGCCGCGGCGATCCTGCTGGCCGCCCTCGTGGCGGGCTGCTCGAACTACGTGCGGCCGAATCCGGCCTTTCACGAAGTTCTGACGCAGCCCTACACCTTCGACGCCGGTGACAAGCTGCGCATCACCGTGTTCGATCAGGCCAGCCTCACCAACGTCTATACGGTCGACGCCAGCGGCAACATCTCGTTCCCGCTGATCGGCGGCGTGGCGGCGCGCGGCAAGTCGGCGATCGATCTCGAACGCGACATCGCCACCAAGCTGCGCAACGGCTTCCTGCGCAATCCCGACGTCTCGGTCGACATCGATCAGTATCGGCCGTTCTTCATCATGGGCGAGGTCAAGAACGCCGGTCAGTACCCCTACGTCGCCGGCATGACCGCGCAGACGGCGGTGGCGATCGCCGGCGGCTACACCGCGCGCGCCGATCAGCGCACCATGGACATCACCCGCCAGATCAACGGCGAGGTGCTGGTCGGGCGGGTGCCCGGCGCCGATCCGATCCGGCCGGGCGACACGATCTACGTGCGCGAACGCTTCTTCTGATTCTCCCCCCTTTCCGTGATCGCGAAGACCCGCGCGAGGCCCCTCGCGCGGGTCTTCGCGCATTCGCCCTGCCCTGGCGGCGCGGCACGGGAGTTCTCTCGTGAGGGCGACGGCAACGTTCGATTCACCGTTAAGAATTCGCCTTTCTTAAACTTAATGAAAATCGACTATAATCGAAGACTTCTCAGGGTTTCTCCATCAACTCGACTTTCACTTTCCATGGTCATAGTGCAGCAGAACGAGAAACAGGTACTCGAAGAATCGAGCCGAGGCGTCACATGTTCAAGATCGAACCTCTCTCCGGCACAACCGATGGAGCAGCGGCGACCGCTCCCGACGCGGCCGCGACCGAGTTGAACGGAACGCTGCACCGACTGGGCTTCGACGATCCCGCGCCGATCGAGGCGACGGAGCGCGGGGGGAACCCGCGCGACCCGCGCGCGATCTATCGCACCAGGGTCGAGGCCGGGCCGTCCACCTCGGGCGACGACCGCTTCGATGCGGTGCCGGAGCAGGCGCGCGCGGTCACGCCGCTGTCGCAGCAGGCGCAGGAAGTGGCGGCGCTGTTCTCCGATCGGCCGATCTCGCGGCGTCTTCTGTCCGGCGCGGTCAGGTTCGGCGACTTCGTCGGTCTGGCCCTGCTCGGCGCCGCCACGCTGTGGAGCGCCGGAGGCCTCGACAAGTTCCTCCACGAGAACGCGATCCAGGTCGGCGTGCCGTTCATCGCGGCGCTGACGGTGCTGTTCGGGCAGGCGTTCGACGGCTATCAGATCACCTCGTTCCGCGCCTATGCGTTTCAGCTCGGGCGGATGATCGCGGCGTGGGCGATCGCCTTCGCGGCGATCGCGGCGCTGTCGTTGTTCACCGGCAGGGTCGATCCGGAGCGCGGCATGCTGCTGGCGCGCTGGTTCGCGGCCGGATCGCTCTATTTCCTGGTGACGCGGGCGGTGCTGGCGCATCGGGTCAAGTCGTGGACCCGCGACGGGCGGCTGGAGCGGCGCGCGGTGATCGTCGGCGGCGGCAAGATGGCCGAGGACCTGATCCGCAATCTCGAGAACCAGCCCGGCAACGACATCCGCATCTGCGGCATCTTCGACGATCGCGACGACGAGCGTTCGCCGGCGATGGTCGAGGGCTATCCCAAGCTCGGCACCGTTCCCGAACTGGTCGAGTTCGGCCGCATCATCAAGCTCGACATGCTGATCGTGGCGCTGCCGATCTCGGCCGCGGTGCGCGTGCAGCAGATGCTCAAGAAGCTGTGGGTGCTGCCGGTCGACATCCGCCTGTCGGCCCACGCCGACAAGCTCAAGTTCCGGCCGCGCAACTATTCCTACGAGGGATCGCTGCCGTTCATCGACGTGGTCGACAAGCCGTTGGCGGACTGGGACTTCGTCGGCAAGCGGGCGTTCGATCTCATCGTCGGCACGATCGCGCTCGTCCTGCTCACGCCGGTGATGATCGCCGCGGCGATCGCCATCAAGCTCGAGAGCAAGGGGCCGGTGTTCTTCCGTCAGAAGCGGTTCGGCTTCAACAACGAGGTGATCTCGGTGTGGAAGTTCCGCTCGATGTACACCGACCGCTGCGATCACGAGGTCAAGCAGGCCGTCACCAAGGGCGACCCGCGCGTCACCCGGGTCGGGCGCTTCATCCGCAAGACCTCGATCGACGAGCTGCCGCAGCTGTTCAACGTGCTCAAGGGCGAGCTCAGCCTGGTCGGCCCGCGTCCGCACGCGGTCAACGCCCAGACCGAGAACCGGATGTGGGACACCGTGGTCGACGGCTACTTCGCCCGCCACAAGGTCAAGCCCGGCGTCACCGGTTGGGCGCAGATCAACGGCTGGCGCGGCGAGATCGACACGCCGGAGAAGATCCGCAAGCGCGTCGAGCACGACATCTACTACATCGAGAACTGGTCGATCCTGTTCGACATCAAGATCCTGGCGTTGACGCCGATCCGGCTGCTCAACACCGAGAACGCCTACTGATCGGCGAGTTTGCTCCTCCCCCGATCCGTCGAGACCCCCGGTTCGCTCGACCCGAGCCGGGGGTTTCTCGTTTCCCGCATCGAGCCTCAGGCGCGGCGGATCTGGTCGGCGCCGAGGGCGGCGAGCACCACGCCGGCGACGCGGTCGATCCACAGGCGGACGCGGCGGCCGAGGGCGTGGCGCAGGCCCGAGACCACCGTGATCACGCCGAGCCACCACGCGAGCGACCCCGCCAGCACGCCGGCGACGGTGGCCAGCGCCACCATCGGCTCGAAGCCGGAGGTGGGGGCGAGCGCGGTGAAGACGGCGGCGAACATGACGATGGTCGGCGGATTGGTCAGCGTCAGCGCGACCGTGCCGAGGAAGGCGGCGCCGAGCGAGCGGGCCTCGCGGCCCTCGGCGACGCGGCCCTCGTCCTCGGCGAAGAAGGTCTTGAGGCCGAGCCAGATCAGGAACAGGCCGGCGGCGAGGTGGAGCTGCTTCTCCCAGGCCAGCACGAAGGCCGACACGCCGGCGAGGCCGAGCGCGGCGACGGCGGCATAGACCGCGTCGCCGACGGCGATGCCGAAGCCGGTGGCCAAGCCCCAGCGCGGCCCCTGGGTCAGGGTCCGACGCATGCACAGGAGGCTCATCGGCCCGACCGGGGCGGCGACGGCGAGGCCGATGGCGGCGGCCTTCAGGAAGAGAACGAACAGGTCCATGGGGCTTCGGCTCCCTCGTGCGCGGCGGGCGGGTTCGGCCGAGCCGAGGCTAGGCGCAGATTCGCCGCCGGTCCAGCGGGTGGGCGCGCGCACCGCTCGCACGGACGTGATGTAACATTTCGCGCGTGGCGGCGTATGCGGGGGCGACGAGGATCTGCCGCGAGGGGCGATGACCAACACCGTTCGACACTTCCTGCCGTGGTTCGATCGACGCGGACGCTTCTCGGCGCCGCGCCTCGCCGTGTCGGCGGCGCTGGTCGCCCCTGCCGTGCATCTCCTGTGGCGGGCACTCGGCGACGACCTCGGGCCGCGACCGTTCACAGAGGCGATCCACGTTTCGGGCGACTGGGCGGTCCGTCTCCTGGTGCTGTCGGTCCTGGCGACGCCGCTGCGGCTGGTGTCGGGCTCGTCGTGGCCGATCGGCCTTCGGCGCCTCGTCGGGGTGACGGCCTTCGCCTATGCCCTTCTCCACTTCGCGCTGACGGCGATCGAGCTCGAGCTCGATCCGGGGCGGATCGCGCTCGAGCTGGCGCTGCGGCCGTGGCTCACCATCGGCTTCGTGGCCTTCGTCGGGCTTCTCGCCCTGGCGGCGACATCGACCGACGGGGCGATCCGGCGGCTCGGCGCGGTGTGGCGACGGCTGCACGGGTTGGTCCATCCGATCGTGGTGCTGGCGATCGTCCACGTGTTCCTGCAGTCGAAGCTCGATCTGGCGCAGGGGGCCCTGCTCTCGGGGGTGGCGATCGGCGGGTTGGCGGTGCGGGTGGCGGCGGAGCGGGGCGCGCGCAACGGCTTCGCGCTCACCGGCGTCGCAACGATCGCGGCGCTCCTCGGCGGGGCGGCGGCGGAGGTGATGTGGTTCGCGCTCAAGACGACCCGTCCGTTGTGGCCGATGGTCGTCGCCCAGGTCGACGCCTCGGTGCGCCTGCCGCCGGCGTGGATCGCGGCCGGGCTGGTGGCGGCGGTCGGCGGCGCGGCGGCGGTGGCGCGAGGGCTCGCGGCCGCGAAGTCCGACAGGACGCGAGGGGCGACCGTCTCAGGCTGAACCCGGCGTGCGGGAGCGGTTCGCGGGGCCGAGATCGAGGTCGTGCCCCGGAACCGTGCTCGGCGCGGTGTCGGAGGTCGGGCCGGCGGCGTCGACGGTCGCGGCGTCCGATCTTCGGCCGACATTTCGGGCAGGAGTCTTTTCCTGTACGGTCGTTCGAGACTCGGCCTCTCCCTCCCTCCCTCTCGGACCGGACCTCCTTCATGAACCGCTCGACCGCCAATCTCCTGCTGCTCCTCACCGCCGCGATCTGGGGCGGTGCCTTCGTGCCGCAGCAGACGGCGATGCGGGTGATGACGCCGATGTGGTTCCTGACGCTGCGCTTCGCGCTGACGCTGGTGGTGCTGGCGCCGCTGGTGTGGCGCGAGCGACGGCTGGCGCGGGAGCCGCTCGACGGCCGCGCGCTCCGGCTGATGATCGCGGTCGGAACCGCCTTCATCGCCGGCAACGTCACTCAACAGGTGTCGCTGCTGACCACCTCGGTCGCCAACGCCGGGTTTCTGACCTCGCTCTACATCCTGTTCACGCCGTTCGCGGCCTTGGCGCTGACGCACGAGCGGCCGGGTGCCGCGATCTGGCCGGCGGCGGCGCTCGGGCTCCTGGGGGCGTGGCTGATGTCCGGCGGGCTCACCGGCGACTTCGTGATCGGCGACGTGCTGGTGACGATCGGCGCGGCGGCGTGGGCGCTGCAGATCGTGTTCATCGGCATGGCGATGCGGGTGAGCAATCGACCGATGACGCTGGTGGCGATCCAGTGCGCGATGATGGTGGTGGTGTGCGGCGCGTGGGCGGGGGTCAACGATCCGATCTCGCTCGCGGCGATCGTCGCGGCGGCGCCGGAGATCGCCTACACCGGGCTGGTGTCCGGCTTCGTCGCCTATTCGCTGCAGGCGATCGCCCAGCGCCACACCGAGGCCTCGGACGCGGCGATCGTGTTCTCGACCGAGGCACCGTTCGCGGCGCTGTTCGGCATGGTGCTGCTGGCGGAACGGCCGTCGCCGATGCAGTGGGCCGGGTCGGCGGTGATCTTCGCGGCGGTGCTGCTGGTGCAACTGTGGCCGAGCCGGCGCGACACCGCGAGCGACGCCTCCTCCTCCGCCGGCTGAGCCGTTCCGCCGTCCTTCTCCTGCGTCCTCCATCGGCCGAGCGCGAAAACACGAGTCGCGTCAGCGGGTCGCGGCGGCGCGCTCACAAACCGATTCCGCCTCGACCGTTCGGGAACACGGGCGGGCGCCCGTCCGCGACGAGCGCGGCGCGGGCGGAGGGCGACGGCATGGCTGTTTTCGGCCGGAAGCGGAGCGCCGGCTCGAGTTGAGAATCAGAGTCCGGTGGTTCACAGATCGATTCCGGTCGGGGGATCGCGGCGAAGCTCGAGTTTCGATTCAGATTCCGCTTCTTCATCCAACACATTGATTCGACACGTTTTCCCTTTGCTGGAACATTGGATGCGACGTCGACGCGCGAAAGCGGCGCGCGGTCCTGTGGACGGCGCGCGCGGACGCGGCTGCGACGACGGAAAATCGGTGGGAAGGAGCGAACCGGTCGGGGGGACCGGTGTCGAGCCGCGCGACGCGCGTGGCTCTCTTCGTCCGTCGGCGGAAAATGGTCGGGCAGAGAGGATTCGAACCTCCGACCCCTTGACCCCCAGTCAAGTGCGCTACCAGGCTGCGCTACGCCCCGAAACGGACCGCCGATATACCCGCTTGCCCCCGCGCTCGCAAGCCCCAAAAGCGTGGCCCGCGAGGCACAAAGCCCAAACGTCCGTGTCGCCACGAACACAGCCCAGTCAGCGCCCAGAGGGCCTTCAGGCCCGACCGAACGTGTCGCCACGAACACAGCCCAGTCAGCGCCCAGAGGGCCTTCAGGCCCAACCCGCCGTAGGCGGGCCCAGGCCCGGAGGGCCGTGAAGATAGCCTAGACAGCTTCGCGGTTGGGGCGGTCGAGGAGGGGTTGGGCGCTGC
>JBEOKB010000089.1:0-2414 GCA_040275425.1 Siculibacillus sp.
GCTCGACGCCGCCTGCGCCGAGCCCCACATGATCGCCGGCACCGACCGCTTCTGCACCGACTTCATCCGCGCGCTCGGCGGGCGCGACTACGTCAAGCTCGGCGCCGAAGGGGTCTATGGCGCCGTCCTGCCGGACCTCGGCCTCGGCGTCGCCGTCAAATGCGCCGACGGCGCCGTGCGCGCCGGAGAGGTGGCGGTGGCCCATGTCGTCGCTCGCCTTCTCGGCCGCGCCGACGACCCCGCGCTCGCCCGCTTCCTGCGGCCCCGCTTGCGTGATTGGAACGGCGCCGAGGTCGGCGACCTGCGGGTGACGGCGGAGGACGGCGCCCGCCTCGTCCTCGGTTGAGGCCGCGTCTCTCTCCGAGTTCCCGAAGGGTCGGTTCGTTTCGCCGGGCCCGCTCCCGTTCGGCTTCACCCTGAGGCGCCCGGCGCAGCCGGGCCTCGAACCTCGAAGGGCGAAGGCGGCGACGGGCGGTACCCTACGGCCCTTCGTGCCTCACGAGGCTCGCCCCCGCTCGCGCCTCGGGGTGAAGGGCCTCCGTGCCTTCCGTGAACCAGTCGGGAAGTCCTCGGATCGGCCTCAGATGCCGAGCAGGCCCGCCACCTCGTCGACGGCGATCGAAGCGGACACCTGCCCCTCGCGCACGCCGACCTCGAGGTCGTGCAGGCGGTGGGCGACCTTCGGGTTGTGCCGGAGCGCCTGCATCAGCCGCTCCTCCAGCATCGACCACATCCACGACACCTGCTGCACCCGCCGCCGCTCGGCGAATTCGCCGGTGGCGTCGAGCTTGACGCGGTGGGTCGTGACCTGCGCCCACATCTCGTCGAGGCCCTGATTGGCGAGGCCGGAGATCAGCACCACCGGCGGTGACCACGCCGCCGACTTCGCCGCCATGATGTTGAGCGCCGCCCGGTATTCCGACGCCGCCTGCCGCGCCCGCGTGGCGTTGTCGCCGTCGGACTTGTTGACGGCGATCATGTCGGCGATCTCGAGCACGCCCTTCTTGATGCCCTGCAGCTCGTCGCCCGCCCCCGGCAGCATCAGCACCAGGAAGAAGTCGACCATGCCGGCGACCGTGGTCTCCGATTGGCCGACACCGACCGTCTCCACCAGGATCACGTCGAAGCCCGCCGCCTCGCACAAGAGCATGGTCTCGCGCGTCTTGGCGGCGACCCCGCCGAGCGTGCCAGAGGACGGGGAGGGACGAATGAAGGCGTTGCGATCGACGGCGAGCTTCGCCATGCGCGTCTTGTCGCCGAGGATCGAGCCGCCGGTGCGCGTCGACGACGGATCGACCGCCAGCACCGCCACCTTGTGGCCGCGCGCGGTCAGATTGGCGCCGAGCTGATCGATGGTGGTCGACTTGCCCACCCCCGGCACCCCGGTGATGCCGACCCGGTGCGCCCGGCCGGTGTGCGGCAGCAGATGCTGCACCAGCTGGCGCGCCTTGGCCTGATGCTCCGGCTTGCGGCTCTCCACCAGCGTGATGGCGCGCGCGAGCGTCGAGCGATCCCCCGCCACGATCTTCGCCGCCAACTCCTCCACGGCCACGTCGCGCGCCGCATGCACCGGCGCGGGGCTCAGCGAGGGTGGCGTGGTCGAGACGTCGCCGGCCGCGTCGACCGAGACGTGAGCGAGCCCGGCGGTCGGCGGGGCGAAGGAGGAGGTGGTCATGGTCGGCGTTCCCGAGAGTCCGCAGAAGGGTCCGCGTCTTCCTGCCCGCTCACGACGGCGGAGTCCAGATGATCCTCTGCAGCATGCCGGTGTCGAGCACGCTGCGCGACGGCATCGAGGTCTGCATCGCCGCCTCGCCCGAGAACGAATAGGTCAGCGTCACGTTGGGCGCGCCGCGCGATTTGCAGATCGCCATGCCGAGCCACAGATCCGTGCCGATCCGGCAGGTCGACGGGTCGGTCCCCGCCTCGCGGAAGCTCATGCCCGGCCGCTCGCCCGCCGGGCCGACGACGTGATGGGTCACGCCGTGAATCTGGGTGATGCGATCTCCCGAGCCGAGCACGTGCAGCACCTGGATGCGCCCGCCGTACTCCTGCTTGAACAGCACCGTCGCCGTCGGCGTCGAGGTCTCGAGGCCGATCGTCACCGGGCCGGTGGTGTAGCCCGGCATCTGCGCCGTCAGCGCCTTGGCCGAATAGGGCGTCGCCGCCCCGATCGGCCCGGCGCCCTGCGCGGTGATCTGAAGGAACGTGTCGCTGGTCGCCTGGAACGCCTGCTGCGGTCGCGACGAGCGCAGACCCTCCGTCGGCGCGCACGCGGCCACCAGTGCCCCGAAACCGAGCCCGAGTCCGAGCCCGGCCCACCGCCGCGCGCCCTGCCGTTTCGCCATCGTCATCCCGCCACCCGTCTCGAATCGCTCCGAAGTCCGCGGCTCAGGGGTAGGCCCGCCGGCCGCGCC
>JBEOKB010000090.1:0-7403 GCA_040275425.1 Siculibacillus sp.
GTCGTCGGGCGAGGCGAGACCGGCGGCGAGGGCGCGGTCGAGCACGCGGTCGCGGGCGCGGCGGGCGGCGTCGGGGAAGCGATCGGGGCGACGGGTCTCGGGCGACTGCGGCAGGGCGACGAGAAGCGCGCTCTCGGCGAGCGACAGGCGCTTGGGTTCCTTGCCGAACCAGGAGAGGGTGGCGGCGCGCACGCCCTCGAGATTGCCGCCGTAGGGGGCGAGGCCGAGATAGAAGGCGAGGATCTCGCGCTTGGAGAAGCGCCGTTCGAGATCGAGCGCGCGCAGGACCTGGGCGGTCTTGGCGGCGAGGTCGCGGGTCTCGCGCGGCTCGAGCAGGCGGGCGACCTGCATGGTCAGGGTCGAGGCGCCGGAGACGACGCGGCCCTCGATCGCCCCGCGCAGGGCGGCGCGGGCGACGGCGCGCGGATCGACGCCGCCGTGGTCGAAGAAGCGACGATCCTCGAAGGCGAACAGGAGATCGAGAAAGCGCGGGTCGACGTCGTCGACGCCGACCGGCAGGCGCCAGCGGCCGTCGTCGGTGAGGAAGGGGCGCAGGAGGCGCCCCTCGCGATCGAGCACGACGGTGGAGCGGACCTCGGCGAGGCGCGGATCGAGGCGCGGCAGGCGCTCGACCCGGCCCTTCACCCATCCGACGGCGAGCCCGCCGGCGACGAGCAGGACGAGCGCGCCCGCCGAGAGGCGAGCGGCGAGGCGCCCTCCCCTCGCCGCGGTCGGTCCGCTCGCGCCCTCGACGCTCACGCCGCGCCCTCCCCTCACTTGCGGGCGGCGACGTCGATGGCGCCGTAGGCGGTGCGGCCGTAGCGCTCGGGCCGGTACATGTCCTCCACCGTGGCCGGGGGCAGGACGTAGCGGCCGGGGGTGACGGCGCGCACCGCGTAGGCGACTTCGAACACCGCCTGCTGACCCTTGTCGCGGTCGAAGGCGGCGACGAAGCGATCGTCGCGGAACTCGCTGGTGGTCGGCTCGACGCCCGCCTTCAACCAGGCGAAGCCCGAGGTCTCCCCGCCGTCGACCAGTTTCGGATCGGCGATCTCGAACCCGGCGGGCAGGCGGTCGACCACGGCGATGCGCGCGGTCTCGGCGGTCGGCTCGGTGACGCGCAACACCACGACGAGGCGGTCGCCCTGGCGGATCTTGGCGAGATCGGCCTTGGCGCCGTCGGGGGTGTGGAAGGCGCGCTCGATGGTGTAGCCGGCGGAGGCGGCCGGTTCGGGCCCGGTCGGATGGCCGGAGGTGGTGATCACGACGCGGGTGGCGAAGCGGGCGTCGGGCGGCACTTCGGCGGAGATCGCGTACGTGCGGCCCTCGAGCTGGTCGGCGCGGAAGGTGCGGTAGAAGGCGCCGGTCTTCTCCTGCGTCGTTGCACCGTCGGAGAGGGTGACCTTCTGCTTCTCGGTCTGCCTGCCGACGGCGGCGGCGGCGAGAACCATCCAGGCCTGTTCCTGGGTCGAGCTCGACGGGCGGGCCTCACGGCCGCGCTCCAGTACCAGCCCGGCCTCGCCCCATTCGGCGAAGGGCCGTCCGGCCTCGGCCATCAGGGTGACGAGAAGGGCGCCGTCGCGCACGGCCGAGCCGTAGTCGGCCCGCCAGAAGCGGGCGGTCTCGCTCGCGCGCAGGCGATCGGTCGCGGCCTTGAACACCGGCTCGGCGCGGGTGGCGTCGCCGAGGAGGGCGAGACCGGCGGCGAGCTGGGCGCGGGCGGCGGCATTGCCGAACAGATCGAGCTTCTGATCGGTGAGATAGCGCAGATCGCCCATCACCGGGCGGCCGTTGCGAGCGAGAGCATAGACGGCGTAGGCGAGGCCGGAGGCCTCCTCGGCCTTGGGATCCTCGGTGTTGGCGACGTGGTTGCGCAGGCGATCGAGCGCGAGGTCGAAGGCCTTCTGCGGGACGGTGTGGCCGGTCTCGCGGGCGCGGGTGAGGAAGTCGACGACGTAGGCGTCGAGCCAGACGTCGTCGCCGGCGCCGGACGCGCCCCACAGGCCGAAGGCGCCGGTGGCGTCCTGGCGGGAGAGCACGCGATCGATCGTGGCGGCGACGCGATCGGCGGCGGCGGCGTCGAGGGAGAGGTTCTCCTGCGCCGCCAGCTTGTCGACGTAGAGGAGCGGCAGCGCGCGGCTGACCAGCTGCTCGGTGCAGCCGAAGGGGTAGCGATCGAGCGCGCGCAGGAGCGCGGGCACGTCGAGGGCGCTCCACGGCGTCACCGCCACGGAGACCGCGCCGGTGCCGGGCAGATAGTCGGCGAGGAGATCGGAGGAGATCTTCACCGCCGCGCCGGGCGTCAACTGCTGGACGCTGCGGCGATAGATCTCGGTCGACGGCGGCTGCACGTCGAAGGAGAGGGTCTGAGTCGCGTCGACGTTCGGGCCGGTCAGGCGCAGGGCGACCGAGGCGCGGCCGAGACCGGCGGCGGTCACCGGCACGGAGAAGGCGCCGCGTCCCTTGGCGGCGAGGCGCACGGTGGTGGAGAGCGCCTCGGCGGGAACCACCAGCGGTCCGCGCAGGTCGAGCTCGACCCTGTAGTCGCCGGCCGCGCCTTCGACGTTGTCGAGGGCGAAGTGGAGCTGAGAGCGATCGCCCAGCGCCAGGAAGCGCGGAGCGGTCGGCTGGATCACCACCGCGTCGCGCACCACCACCTCGCGATCGGCGTGGCCGACCTTGTCGGCGGTCCAGGCGAGCGCCATCACCCGCACGGTGCCGTTGAAGGCGGGCACGTCGAAGACGACCTCGGCGGTGCCGTCGGGGCCGACGTCGACGACACCGGACCAGCGGGCGAAGGGAGCCTCGCGCGGCGGGGCGGCCGACATGTCGCCGCCACCGTCGCCGCCGGAGCGGATCTCGCCGCGGGTGCCCTGCATGCCGTCGATCAGCCAGCCGTAGAGGTCGCGCAGGTCGACCGGCAGCTGCTTGCGGCCGAAGAACCAGGCGTCCGGGTTCGGGGTCTCGAAGCGGGTGAGGTTGAGAATGCCGACGTCGACGGCGGCGACGACCACGTGGGCCTTCGTACCCGAGGCGACGCCGTCGAGCCGGACGGGGATGCGCAGCGAGCCGCGCGGGCGGATCATCTGTTCGGTGGCGAGGCTCACGCCGAGGACGTGGGCCTGCGGGTCGACCGCGAACCAGCCGACGCCCATGGCGCGGCCGGGTTGACGGCGAGCCTTGGCGTCGAGCGGGCGATGAGCGATGGCGACGACGTGGGCACCGGAGCCCCAGGCGCGGTCGGCGACGAAGCCGACGGTGGTGCCGGAGGGATCGACGTCGACGATCTTCATCGCCTCGACCCGGTCGGTGACGATCGCCACGGTGGCGGTGCCGGCGAAGCGAGGCTTGAGGTGGACCTTGACCTCCTCGCCCGCGCCGTAGGCGGCCTTGTCGAGCGAGACGTCGAGCACGTCGGGGCTGTCGGCCTTGTCGGAGCCGGCCCAGCCGACGGCGAAGCCGACGGAGGTGTGGGTGCCGTCGGCGGCCTTCAGCTCGAGGCGATAGGAGCCCCAGTCGACCGGCAGCGACAGGCGGGCGGGATCACCGGCGGCGAGATCGACGGTGCCGTCGGCGATGCGGCGGTGGGTCTTGATGACCTGATGTTCCCAGCGGCCGTCGGTGGAGAACCACTGCCAGCGGCGATCGACGGCGAGAAGTTCCCACTTCACGCCCTTCAGCTCGCGGCGGGTGCCGTCGGGCAGGGCGGAGACGACGTCGAACTCTGCCTTGGCCCCGGCGGCGAGGCCGCCCGGCTCGAAGCGCGGCCTGACGCCGATGACCGGGCTCGAAGGCAGGATCGGCAGGGTGATCACGCGCTCGACGGCGCGGCCACCGGCCTCGGTGACGGCGACGTCGATCTTGGCGTGGATCGGCCGGGTGACGGTGGTGGCGGGGATCTCGACGGTGAGGCGGGCGCGGCCCTCGTCGTCGGTGGTGCCGAGCTCCTCGAGTTCCTTCGAGACGCTCTCGAAGCTCTCGTCGTCGAGGCCGACGGTGTAGCCGGCGAGACCGGGGACGGTGGTGTCGGGGGCGAGCTCGACGGTGACGTCGCCGCGCACCTCGAGGCCGGCACCGGGGGCGCCGTAGAGGTGATCGGCGCGGACGTCGACCACCGCCGGTTCGCCGCGCGAGAGCTTCGGCGTGGTCGGGGTCAGGGTGACGTCGATGCGCTCGGGCACGTAGTCGGCGAGCAGGAAGGTGGTCTCGCCGATCGGCGGGCGCTTGGGATCGGAATAGGCGCGGATGCGCCACGTGCCGGTCTGGAGGCCGGAGAGCAGCGGCAACGACCAACCGCGGCCGCCGTCGCCCTGATCCGGCACGGCGACGCGGCGATGCTCGACGCCGTCGGGGCGCTGGACCACCAGGGTCAGCGGGATGGTCGGCACGGCGCGGCCACGGGTGTCGCGCAGGAGCGCGGTCAGATGCACGGTCTCGCCGGAGCGGTAGACGCCGCGCTCGGTGGCGAGGAAGGCGTCGAGGCCCTTGGGCGGCAGGCGGCCCTCGACGCCGCGATCGGTCAGATCGAAGGCGGCCTGGACCAGATCGAGGAAGCCGTAGTCGCCCTTGCCGTCCTCGGCGACGACGATGCCGGGGCTCATGCCGCCGGTGCCGCGGGTGAGACCGGCCTCGAAGGTCACGCGGCCGTCGGCGTCGGTCTTCTTCGTGGCGAGGACGTCGTTGTTGCGGGCGACGAGACGGACCTCGAGATCGGCGACCGGCTTGGCGGTGCCGAGCGAGCGGGCGATCACCACCACGCCCTCGTCGCCGGAGAAGGCGGTGAGACCGAGATCGGAGACCACGAACCACTGGGTGGCGCGGTTCTCCCAGGCCTCGTCCTCGTCGCCGTCCTCGTTGGTGCCGCGCGGGCCGGGCAGGCGGGCGGTCATGACGTAGACGCCGGGCTCGAGACGACCGACCGCCTCCATCACCGGGAAGGCGGTGACGGTGTCCTTGTTCAGCTCGGACTTCACGGTCATCGAGCCGGTCCAGACCAGACGGCCCTTCTCGTCGGTGAGCCTGCGCGTCTGGTAGCCGTCGAGCGAGCCGAGGAAGCTCTCCTCGCGGATGGTCGAGCCGAGCGAACGATCGCCGATGCGATGGATGGTCAGGTCGACCGAGGGGGAGTTCACGGTCACGACCGGCAGTCCCTCCTGGCCGGTCGAGGGCAGGACGTAGTTGCGACCGGTGAAGCGGACCTGCGGCTTGCGATCACGGACGTAGACGTCGTAGTCGGCCGACTTCATCAGGCTCTCGCCGACGCTCGACGGCAGACCCTGGCGCAGGACGATGCCGTACTTCTTGCCGTGCTCGAGGCCGTCGACGCAGATCTGGCGGGTCTCGACCGTGATCGCCGGAGCGGCGATGCCTGAGACGACGAGATAGGGACCGTAGTCGGCCTTGCCGCCGGTCTGGAGATCCTCGGTGAAGGTGAAGCAGGCGCGCGGGCTGGCGGCGTCGCTGTCGACCTTCATCTCGTCGAGCTTGAAGCCGAAGTCCGGGCGCAGGCGATCGTAGAGGGCCTGGGCGTCGGGGATCTGGGCGATGCGCAGGGCCGAGCGCAGGACGACCAGCGCCTCGTGGCTCTCCTCGGCCGAGACGTAGGTGGCGGCGAGGGTGGCGAGGGCGGTGGCCTCGTCGCGCGGGCTCGAGGCGAGGCGGTAGGCCTGATAGGCGGCGGCGTGGCTGTCGCGGCGGCGCTGCCAGCGGGCCTGATAGTCGGCGGGGTTGATGGCGGCGGAGGCCTGCGCCCAACGCGACCACGCCTGCCAGTCCTTCGGGTTGGCGACGATCAGGCGGCCCCAGATCGCTTCGGCGGCGGCGGGATCGCGGGTGGCCTCGGCCTCCTTGCGCATCTGCGCCGGGTCGGCCGGACGCGCCGGAGCGGGCCGAGCCCTGAGCGTGGCCTCGAGGCGAATCGCGTCGCTGGCCAGACCGTCACGGGTGAAGATCTTCTCGGCGAGGGCGCCGCTCGCGGAGGCGCCGAGGATCAGGGCGGCGGTGATCAGGGAGCGCAGGGTTTTCCGCATCTCGTCTCCTCCTCGCCGCGCCCCTCGGCAGCGGCCCAAGATCGGTTCCGGCAATTCGGACGCGACGGTCGAAACGCGCCGGATCGACGCCCCCTCGGCGGCGATCCGAACCGGCGCGGATCATAGCACCACGGCGATCGCAGGGTGTGGGGAAAGGTGCGGCGGAGTCGTGGCGGAGCGGTGAAATCCACCTGCGACTCGACGGCCCGCGTCGGCTCTGCGAGAATCGCCTTCGAGACCGGCGATCCCCGGATCACCAGCGGCCCGGCGGCGGCGTCGGGCACGAGGAGGCCGACATGGCGATGAAGTGGCCGGCGAAGCGCGCGGCGGCATCGGGGCTCGTCGCGGCGACGATGTTCGGTGGGGCGCTCTTCCTTGGACCGACGGCGGTGAGCACACCGGCGGCGGCACAGACCGCGGCTCCGACGACCTCCGCGCCGGCGCCGACGGCGGCACAGCTCGCGCAGGACGCGGCCAGGGTCGCCTACGAGGCGCTGCCGCAGGCGGAGCGGGTGGCGATCCAGACCGGGCTGGTGTGGACCGGCGACTACGCCGGTTCGCTCGACGGCACGTTCGGGCGCATGACCTTCGAGGCGATCACCGCCTTTCAGAAGCGCCACCGCTTCCCCGCCGACGGCGTCCTCGATCCGGTCGCCACGAAGCTTCTCGCCGAGACGGCGGCGAAGAAGCGCGAGGCGTTCGGCTTCCAGATGATCACCGACAAGGCGACGGGCACGCGCATCGGCCTGCCGACGAGGCTCCTCGGCAAGGCGACGAAGTTCGAGGCGGGCACGCGCTGGGCTTCGGGCGACGGGCGGGTCGAGGTGCGGGTGTTCGCCCTGCCGGGCCAGGACCTCGCCGCGCTGTTCGAGCGGCTGAAGACCGAGGGGCCGGGGCAGAAGGTCGGCTACGCGGTGATGCGCGGCGACTGGTTCGTGGTCACCGACAAGATCGGTCCACGGCAGGGTTATGCCCGGTTCGTGCGGGTCGGCGACGGCCTGCGCGGGTTCGTGATCCATCACGACCCGGCCGTTTCGCCCGACTTCGGCCGGGTGGTGATCGCCACCGCCGGGACGTTCGAGCCGGTGGCGGGCGAGGCACCGTCGGCGAACGCGCCCGCTCAGGCTCCGACGACGCCCACCGCGTCCGCGACGCCCACGCCGACGCCGACGCAACCGGCGGCGCCGAAGGGTCTCGCCGCGACCGGGTTGATCGTGGCGCCGGGGCGGGTGCTGACGGCGGCGGAGGCGGTGGCGAGCTGCCGGTCGCTCACGGTGGCGGGCAAGGCGGCGAGCGTGGCGAGCGCCGACGCGGGCGGCGGTCTGGCGCTGATCGCGGTCGAGGGCGCGACGGCGACGACGGCGCTGCGGATCG
>JBEOKB010000091.1:0-12342 GCA_040275425.1 Siculibacillus sp.
TGTCGGGCGGCATGCGAATGCGGGTGGCGCTGGCGCGGGCGCTGGTGGGCGAGGCGGAGGTGCTGCTGCTCGACGAGCCGTTCGCCGCGCTCGACGAGATCACCCGGTTTCGCCTCAACGACGATCTCACGGCGCTGGCGGCGCGGCGGGGCCTGTCGATCCTGTTCGTCACCCATTCGGTCTACGAGGCGGTCGGCCTGTCGGATCGGATCGCGGTGATGTCGACGGCGGGCGGGCGGATCGAACGGGAGATCGCGGTGACGGCGCCGGAGGGGCGCGGGGCGGCCTTTCGCGGCACGACGGCCTTCGCCGAGCAGGCGGCGGCGGTGTCGCGGGCGCTGGCCGAGGTGGTGGGCGCGAGCGAGGGCGGACCCATCGACGCGCTGCCTGATCGGGAGTAGCGTTCGCGGGCGGTCGCGTCGTTCGCCGTCGCAAAACCGATACATCCGAGCGCTAGGTGTTCCGGCATGACCTTCCAGCACCGCAAGTCCGTCACCCATCGTCTGGCGATGGCCGCCAAGGCCCACCGGGCTCGTTCGGGAACCCATCTCGCCCGGATCGGACTGCATCCGGGGCAGGAGGGCGTGCTCAAGGCGCTGGGCGACGAGGACGGGATGACGATGAGCCGCCTCGCCCAGGTGCTGGGCGTCCAACCGCCGACCGTCACCAAGATGGTGTCGCGGATGTCGGCGCAGGGGCTGCTCAAGCGGGTGGCGTCGCAGTCGGACGGGCGGCTCGCCCGGGTCCATCTGACCGACGAGGGACGGGCGCGGATCGAGGAGATCGACCGCATCTGGAAGCGGATCGAGCGCGAGTCGCTGGCCGGATTCGACGACAAGGACCGCAAGAAGCTGCGCAAGCTGCTCAGGGCGATCGAGCGCAATCTCACCCTGCCGCTCGACGATCTGGCGGCGGCGGAAGCGGCGGCCGAAGAGGCCGAGGACGATCCGGAGGAGTGATCCTCGAGGGGGGCGCGCCCGATCGAGGGCCGTTCGCCCCGACCGAAGGCGATCGCGATCGCATCGATTCGCGTCCCCGGCGACGCCCCAGCCATTCGCCGACGTGCGAGCCGACGCGCGAGCCATGCGAACGCGGCACGTGACCCGTTGCGGCGAAACGAATATTCCGGCACAAACGAAAGATCGCCCGCGTGAGGGTCGCGGCGACATGCGTCACGTGCCACACCCTCCCTCAGAGAGACCCATGGAAAGCGCCGGCACCACGCCGAAACGACGACTGACCCTGGCGATGATCGCCGAGCGCCTGGACCTCTCCACGGCGACGGTGTCGCTCGCCCTGCGCAATTCCACCCTGGTGGCGGAGGAGACGCGCAAGCGCGTCCATGCGCTCGCCGAGGAGCTCGGCTACATCTACAACCGCTCGGCGGCGAGCCTCCGGACGGCGCGCACCAACATCGTCGGACTGGTCGTCCACGACATTCTCAATCCCTATTTCGCCGAGCTGGTCTCGGCGGTGGAGACGGAGCTGGGCCGGCACGGGCAGACCGTCATCCTGTTCAATCACGGCGACGATCCGCAGCGTCAGCGCCAGTTTCTGGAGACGCTGCTGCAGTATCGCGCCGACGGCATGATCCTGTGCCCGGCGGCGGGGTCCAAGTCGGCCGACGTGCAGCGCATCGTCGACGCGGGGCTGCCGACGGTGCTGATCGCGCGCGAGCTGCCCGATCTCCACGACGTGCCGATCATTCGCGGCGACGACCGCACCGGCATCCACTTCGCGGTCGCCCATCTGATCGCGGAGGGGCATCGCCGCATCGCGCTGGTCGGCGGCCAGCAGGACTCGTCGAGCGCCTCGGAGCGCAAGGCGGGCTACGAGGACGCGCTGCGCGAGGCGGGGATCGCGGTCGATCCGGCGCTGGAGTTTCCGGCGGGGGCGAGCCGGCGCGCGGGCCGCGACATCTGCGGCGACGTGCTGGCGGCGAACCCGACGGCGATCGTGTGCTTCAACGATCTCCTGGCGCTCGGCATGATGATGGAGCTGAAACGGCGCGGGATCGATCCGGGCCAGGACATCTCGCTGACCGGCTACGACGACATCGACGAGGCGTCGGTGTGGTCGCCGGGCCTGACCACGGTGTGGAACGGCCAGCAGGAGGTCGGGCGGATCGCGGCGCAGACGCTGCTCGACGTGGTCGGCGGTCATCCGCCGCAGGAGATGCGCGTGCTGGTGAAGCCGGAGCTGCGCGTGCGCGAGACGGTGTGCCCGCCGAAGGGCTGCCGACCGGGTCCGACGTGAACGACGAACGGCGCCCGTGGGCGCCGTTTCGCGTTTCGGGGACGAGGTGCGATCAGCCGCAGTCGGCGACCAGACCGGCGGCCTCGATCGCCACGACCAGGGCGGCCTCGTCGTTGTCGGAGGTGTCGCCCGACATGCCGCAGGCGCCGACGAGGCGGCCGTCGGCGTCGCGGATCAGCACGCCGCCGGGAACCGGCACGGCGCCGTTGGCGCCGATCACGGTGGTGACGCCGGCGAAGAAGTGGGGGCGGTCGACGGCGAGCGAGCCGAGGCGGCGGGTCGACATGCCGAGTTCGACCGCGCCGCTCGCCTTGCCGAGGGCGACCTTCCAGCGGGCGATCGGGCAGCCGTCCTCGGCGACGGCGGCCTTGAGCGAGGCGCGGGCGTCGACCACGACCACCGCCATCGGCTTGAAGCCGCGTTCGCGGGCGACCTCGAGCGAGCGGGCGGCGATGGCCTGGGCCTGGGCGAGGGTGAGATCGGTCATGCGGGTTCTCTTTCGTGGCGCGAGGAGACGAGGGAAGCGAGACCGTCGGGCACGGGGCCGCCGGTGGCCCAGTCGAGCAGTTCGACGGTGTGGACGATCGGCGTCGTGGTGCCGGAGCCGATCTGGATCATGCAGCCGATGTTGCCGGCGGCGATCACTCGGGGGCCGACCGCGGCGATATTGGCCACCTTGCGGTCGCGCAGGCGGGTCGCCATGTCGGGCTGGAGGATGTTGTAGGTGCCGGCCGAGCCGCAGCAGACGTGGCTCTCGGGGATCGGCGCCACCTCGAACCCGGCCTTCGCCAGAAGCTCGGCCGGCAGGGTGGTGATCTTCTGGCCGTGCTGCATCGAGCAGGCGGAGTGATAGGCGACGCGCGGACGGGGGCCGGGCACCAGGGCGGCGGCGAGATCGAGATCGGCCAGCACCTCCGAGACGTCGCGGGCGAGCGCGGCGACGCGGGCGGCGTCGCGGGCCTGGGCCGGGTCGTTGCGGAACATGTGGCCGTAGTCCTTGACGGTGGTGCCGCAGCCGGAGGTGTTGACGACGATCGCGTCGAGCCCGGCGCCGTCGATCTCGGCGGTCCAGGCGGCGATGTTGCGGGCGGCGAGGGCGTGCGAGCGATCGAGCTCGCCCATGTGGTGGTCGAGCGCGCCGCAGCAGCCGACGCCCTTCGCCACCACCACCTCGACGCCGAGGCGGGTGAGGAGGCGCACGGTCGCCTCGTTGATGGCCGTGTCGAGCACGGTCTGGGCGCAGCCGTTGAGGAGCGCGACGCGCCGGCGGCGGGTGCCCTTCGCGGCGATCACCTGGGGGCGGTCGACCGAGGAGGGGCGCGGCAGCGACTTCGGCGCCAGCGCGAACAGGGCGGCGAACTTCTTCGGCAGCAGCCCCGCGAGAGGGCGCGTGATCATCGCGCCGATCAGGGCGAGGCGGAACAGCGCCGGGCGCGGGATCACCAGCGACAGCACGCGGCGGAACAGGCGATCGATCAGCGGTCGGCGGTGGGTGCGGGCGACGTGGGCGCGGGCGTGGTCGACCAGATGCATGTAGTCGACACCCGACGGGCAGGTGGTCATGCAGGACAGGCACGAGAGGCAGCGATCGAGGTGGGTCACCGTCTCGGCGTCGGCCGGGCGGCCGGTCTCCAGCATGTCCTTGATCAGCCAGATTCTTCCGCGCGGGCTGTCGAGTTCGTCGCCGAGCTCGAGGAAGGTCGGGCAGGTGGCGGTGCAGAAGCCGCAGTGGACGCACTTGCGCAGGATCTTCTCCGCGAGCGCGGTGTCCGGGTCCTCGAGCAGGTGGGGCAGGAAGTCGGTCTGCATGGGCTCACACCCCCTCGGTCATGCGGCCGGGCTCGAACAGCCCGTCGGGGTCGAAGGCGCGCTTGACGCGGGCGGCGAGGGCGGCGAGCGGGGCGGGCTGGGGATGGAACACCGCCTCGGCGCGGCGTTCGGCCTCGCAGGCGCGCACCAGGAGAGCGTGGCCGCCGAGTCGGTCGACGTGGGCGCGCAGGCGCGCGGCGATCGGCCCCGAGTCGGGGGCGAAGGCGAGCCAGACGAGGCCGCCGGTCCAGTCGTAGGCGACGGCGGTCGGCGCCGGGCCGCTCTCGGCGAGGGCGGCGACGAGGCGGGGGCCGTCGGTGGGGGCGACCGACACGCGCCAGACCGGGCCGCCGTGACCCGCGACCGGCTCGGCCTCGCGGATCCTCGCCCACAGATCGCGCGAGGCGTCGGCGTCGAGGATCTCGGCCGGGGCGGTCGCCTTCCAGAGGGCGAGGAGATCGTCGCGGCGGCTCGCCACCGACACGGCCGGTCCGTCGAGGCGCAGGAGCGTGGCCGAGCGCCCGGCGAAGGGGCTCGCGCTCGCGGGGAGCCGGGCGAGGGCGGCGACCTCCTGGGGCAGGCCGGAGGCCTCGCGCAGGAGGGCGCAGCCGGCGGCGTCGTCGAGGTCGAGGAAGGCGATGGTCGCCTCGGTCTCGGGGCGCGGCAGCACCTTGAAGGTGACCTCGGTGAGGAGCCCCAGGGTGCCGAACGAGCCGCACACCAGCTTCGACAGGTCGAAGCCGGTGACGTTCTTCATCACCCGGCCGCCGGACTTGAAGCTCTCGGCGAGGCCGTTGACGGCGCGAAAGCCGAGGAGGTGATCGCGGGCGGCGCCGACCTTGGGGCGCTTCGGCCCGGCGGCGTTGATCGCGAAGGCGGCGGCGATGGAGCCGGCGCCGGGGGCATGACCGAACAGCGCGGTGTGCTCGATCGGGTCGAAGGCGAGTTCCTGACCGTGGGCGGCGAGTGCGACGCGGATCTCGGCGAGTGGGGTTCCGGCGCGGGCGGTCATGACCAGCTCGGCCGGCTCGTAGAGGGTGATGCCGGTGAGGGCGGCGAGGGAGACGGTGGCGTCGGTCTCGGTCGGGCGACCGAGGGCCGTGCGGGTGCCGCGTCCACGCACCGCGAGGCGGGTGCGGGCGGCGCGGGCGTCGGCGACCAGGGCGACGACATCGGCCTCGTCGCGGGGCTCGAGCAGGGGCGCCATGATCAGAACCTCGGGATTTCGGGGAAGGGCAGGGCGCCGGAGCGGACGTGCATGAAGCCCATCTCGGCGCAGCGGTGCAGCGTCGGGAAGACCTTGCCGGGGTTGAGGCGGTGGTTCTCATCGAAGGCGCACTTGACGCGCTCCTGCTGACCGAGATCGACCGCGTCGAACATCTCGCCCATCAGATCGCGTTTCTCGACGCCGACGCCGTGCTCGCCGGTGAGCACGCCGCCGACCGCCACGCACAGACGCAGGATGTCGGCGCCGAAGGCTTCCGCCTTCTCGGTGTCGCCGGGGATCGAGGCGTCGTAGAGGATCAGCGGGTGGAGGTTGCCGTCGCCGGCGTGGAAGACGTTGGCGACGCGCAGGCCGTGCCTCACCGCGAGGTCGTCCATGCGGGCGAGCACCTCGGCGAGGCGGCCGCGCGGGATGGTGCCGTCCATGCACAGATAGTCCGGGCCGATGGCGCCGACGGCAGGGAAGGCGTTCTTGCGGCCGAACCAGAAGCCGACGCGCTCGGCCTCGGAGGTGGAGACGCGCACCGAGGTGGCGCCGTTGGCGCGGGCGATGTCCGCGACCTTCTCGACGAGGTGGTCGACCTCGGCCGCGGTGCCGTCGAGCTCGACGATGACGAGGCCGTGGGCGTCGGCGGGGTAGCCGCAGGGGCGGAAGGCCTCGGCGGCGTCGATGGCGGGCCTGTCCATCATCTCCATGCCGCCGGGGATGATGCCGGCGGCGATGACGGCGGCGACGCATTCGGCCCCGGCGGCGACGGTGTCGAAGCCGAGCAGGACGCCGCGCGCGGTCTCGGGCTTCTGCAGGATGCGCACGGTCACCTCGGTGATCACGCCGAGCAGGCCCTCCGAGCCGGTGACGAGGCCGAGCAGGTCGTAGCCCTCGGTGTCGAGGTGGCTGCCACCGAGGCGCACCACCTCGCCGCCGATCAGCACCATCTCGACGCCGAGCACGTTGTTGGTGGTGAGGCCGTACTTGAGGCAGTGCACGCCACCGGCGTTCTCGGCGACGTTGCCGCCGATCGAGCAGGCGATCTGCGAGGAGGGATCGGGGGCGTAGTAGAAGCCGCGATGCTCGACCGCCCTGGAGATCGCCAGATTGGTGACGCCGGGCTGGACGCGGGCGACGCGGTTCTCGAAGTCGACCTCGAGGATGCGGTTGAACTTGGCCATGCCGAGCAGGATGCCGTCGGCGAGCGGCAGCGACCCGCCCGAGAGCGAGGTTCCGGCGCCGCGCGGCACCACCTTGACGTCGAGTTCCTGAGCCAGGGCCATCACGGCCGAGACCTCGGCCACCGTCTCCGGCAGCACGACGACCAGCGGCGGCTGGCGATACATGGTCAGGGCGTCGCATTCGTAGGCGGCGAGTTCGCGCGGCAGGTGGATCACGTTGCCGGGGCGGACGATCGCCTGGAGCCGGGCGACGATGTCGGCGCGCGCCGCCATGATGTGCGGTTCGGGCAGGGGCATCTGGAGCGACATGGTTTCCTCACCCGTCGAACGTCTTGGTCTTTGGTCAAATCAATGCCCCGAGCGGCGGGCCGAGTCGAGAGGGCGCCGAACGGGTGTTCCGCTAGGCGCTCCACCTCGGGTCGCGGTCGGCCGCAGACCTCATCCCGCGCGCTTGGCCTCGCGGCGGTACCTGGTCAGCACCCATTCGGTGTAGCCGTTGGGCTGGGCGCGGCCCTCGAACACCAGATCGACGGCGGCGCGGAAGGCCGGGCCGTCGTAGGCCGGGGCCATCGGGCGATAGGCCGGGTCGGCGGCGTTCTGACGATCGACCACCACGGCCATGCGCCGCAGCGTCTCCAGCACCTCGCTCACCGTGACGATGCCGTGGTGGAGCCAGTTGGCGATGTGCTGGGAGGAGATGCGCAGGGTGGCGCGGTCCTCCATCAGGCCGACGTCGTGGATGTCGGGCACCTTGGAACAGCCGACGCCGAGATCGACCCAGCGCACGACGTAGCCGAGGATGCCCTGGGCGTTGTTGTCGAGTTCCTCGCGGACCTCGTCGGGGGAGAAGTTCGACTTGGCCAGCGGCAGGGTGAGCAGGTCGGCGAGGGCGGCGCGCGGACGGCCGGCGATCTCGGCGCGGCGGGCGGCGACGTCGACTTCGTGGTAGTGCAGCGCGTGGAGCACGGCGGCGGTCGGCGAGGGCACCCAGGCGGTGGAGGCGCCGGACTTCGGGTGGGCGATCTTCTGCGCCAGCATGTCGGCCATGCGGTCGGGCGCGGCCCACATGCCCTTGCCGATCTGGGCGCGGCCGGGCAGGCCGAGCGCGAGGCCGACGTCGACGTTGGCGTTCTCGTAGGCGGCGATCCAGGGCTCGGCCTTCATGGCGCTCTTGCGCACGACCGGGCCCGCCTCCATCGAGGTGTGGATCTCGTCGCCGGTGCGGTCGAGGAAGCCGGTGTTGATGAAGACGACGCGGGTGCGGGCGGCGTCGATGCAGGCGGCGAGGTTCAGCGTCGTGCGGCGCTCCTCGTCCATGATGCCCATCTTCATGGTGTCGCGCGGCAGGCCGGCGATCGCCTCGACACGGTCGAACAGCTCGACGGCGAGGGCGACCTCGGCGGGGCCGTGCAGCTTGGGCTTGACGACGTAGACGGAGCCGGCGCGCGAGTTCTTCGTCGCATGGGTGCCGTAGAGATCGTGGCGGGCGATCAGGGCGGTGATCGCGGCGTCGATCATGGTCTCGGGGACCTCGCGGCCGGCGGCGTCGAGGACGACGTCGGTCGACATGTGGTGACCGACGTTGCGGACCAGCATGAGCGAGCGGCCGGGCAGCGTCAGGGGCGCGCCGTTCGGGGCGGTCCAGACGCGATCGGGGGCGAGGCGGCGGGTGAGGGTGCGGCCACCCTTGTCGAAGGTGTCCTCGAGCGTGCCCTTCATCAGGCCGAGCCAGTTGCGCCAGACGCGGATCTTGTCCTCGACGTCGACGGCGGCGACCGAGTCCTCCATGTCCATGATGGCGGAGAGGGCGGCCTCGACCACGACGTCGGAGATGCCGGCCGGGTCGGTCGCGCCGACCGGGGCCGAGCGGTCGACGACGATCTCGACGTGCAGACCGGCGTGGCGCAGGAGGACGGAGGTCGGGCGCTCGTGCTCGCCGCGGTAGCCGGCGAAGACGCAGGGGTCGGCGAGATCGACGATGGTGTCGGTGGAGAGCGAGAGGCGCAGGCCCTCGCCCTCGACGGTGAAGCCGACGACGTCGGACCAGCCGCCGGAGGCGAGTGGGGCGATCTCGTCGAGACGGGACTTGGCGGCGGCGACGACACGGGCGCCGCGCTCGGGGTCGTAGCCCGAGCCGGTGGGCGGCTCGCCGAGGGCGTCGGTGCCGTAGAGGGCGTCGTAGAGGCTGCCCCAGCGGGCGTTGGCGGCGTTCAGCGCGTAGCGGGCGTTGTCGACGGGCACGACCAGCTGCGGCCCGGCGAGGGTGGCGATCTCGGCGTCGACGTTCTCGGTGGCGATCGGCCGAGCGGCGGGTTCGGGCAGGAGCCAACCGATCTCGCGCAGGAAGGCGGTGTAGGCGGCGGCGTCGTGAGGCTGCCCCCGGCGGGCGACGTGCCAGGCGTCGATCTTGGCCTGGAGGGCGTCGCGCTCGGCGAGGAGGGCGGCGTTCCTCGGGGCGAGGTCGGCGAGCATGCGGGAGAGACCGGCCCAGAAGACGGCCGGCTCGATGCCGGTGCCGGGGGCGACCTCGGTCTCGACGAAACGGACGAAGGCGGCATCGACCGACAGGTCTTCGATGCGAATGCGGGTCATCGGGCGTTCCTCCGGGCGGCGACGGGGGCCGTCTCTCGTTTGCGATCAGGTCGCAGAATGACGTTCGGCGGGGCGGGCGTCAATTTTTCTGGAAATAATTTTCATTTTACGAAAATTCGTCGTAGCCTGTTCGGATCATTGGTCGATTTCATTTTTCACCGGACGCGGAGGGGTGTCGGACCCCTCGCTTTTTCGGGGAGGAGGCGGGGATGGCGCAGCGGGGACGGCCGCGGGGGACGGGCGCGCGCGGGGCGGCGCCGACGTCGGTGCAGGCGCTCGATCGGGCGATCGAGGTGATGCGGGTGGTGGCGGCGGGCGACGGATCGACGCTGACGGCGCTGGCGGAGCGCACCGGGCTCGCGCCCTCGACGTTGCATCGGCTGTTGACGACGCTCGCCGCGCACGGGTTCGTGGAGACCAACGAGGCGGATCAGACCTGGGTGGTCGGGGTCGAGGCGTTCCGGGTCGGGCAGGCGTTCCAGCGCCGGGCCAAGGCGGCGGCGGCGGGGCGGCCGGTGATGCGCGATCTGATGGAGACGACGGGGGAGACCGCCAACATCGGTATCTTCGAGGGCGGCGACGTCGTCTTCATCGCCCAGGTGGAGAGCGCCGAGCCGATCCGTGCCTTCTTCCGGGCGGGCGAGCGGCGGGCGGCGCACGCCTCGGGCATCGGCAAGGCGCTGTTGGCCGAGATGGACGAGGCGCGGGTGACGCGGACCCTGCGCGGGCGAACGCTCGAGCGCTTCACCGCCTCGACGCTGGCCGATCCGGCGGCGCTCCTCGCCGATCTGGCGGCGACGCGGGCGCGCGGCTTCGCGATCGACGACGAGGAGCGCAACGTCGGGATGCGCTGCATCGCGGCGGCGATCTTCGACGAGAACGGCGAGGCGGTGGCGGGGCTGTCGATCTCGGGGCCGACGCAGCGGATCGACGGCGCACGCATCGCCGTGCTCGGACCGCAAGTGCGGGCGGCGGCGGCGCGGATCACTGCGGCGATCGGCGGGCGGGTGCCGGATCGGGCGGGGTCACCCAGCGGCAGGCCATTGGGAGAATGTTAGCGTTCGGCGTGTAGGCTCTGCGCCGGAGTGAGGGTGCGACAGATGGTCAAATCGAATTGGCGCGTATCGGTCCGAAAGGACCCGAAGGACGTCGCGCGCCTGGTCGGCGTCGGCAGTGGCGACCTGGAACGGTCGCCGTTTCAGCGCGCGCAGTGGCTCGAGACCTGGTTCGGTTCCTTCGCCTCCGAAAAGCCCGCCGAATTCTGTGCCGCGACGATCGAGGACGCCGAGACCGGCGAGGCGGTGTTCGTGCTGCCGCTGATGGTCGAGCACCGCGGCGGCATCGCCCGGCTGAAGGCCTGGGATCGCGGCGTCTCGGACTACAACGGGCCGGTGCTGTCGAAGAGGTTCTCGCCCTCGGTCGCCGACATGAACGTGTTGTGGGCGGATCTCCTGCACGCCCTGCCGCCCGCCGACGTGATCGAGCTCGAGAAGGTGCCGACCCACATCGGCGAGATCGACAATCCGCTGATGGGCATCGAAGGGGTGCGTCAGTCGAGCTTCGCGCGTCATCCGCTGCCGCTCGACGACGACTTCGAGAAGCTCGCCTCGTCGCGCTTCAATCCCTCGCATCGGCGCACCCTCGCCAAGAAGCGCAAGAAGCTGCAGAACAAGGGCCGGCTCGAGTTCAGTCTCGAGGGCGGGGCGGCGGCGCTCTCCACCCTCGATCTGATTCTCGCATGGCGCGAACGGCGCTTCGCCGACGAGAACGTGGCGGAAGAGGCGGCCAAGGTCGGGGCGTTCTATCGCTCCCTGTGCGAACACACCGACATCGCCCGGGTCGGCCGGCTGACGCTCGACGGCGAGATCATCGCCGGGTGCTTCGGCACGCTCACGGGCGACACGTTCCAGCTGCTCGCGGTCGCTCACGACGGGCGCTACAAGAACTGGTCGCCGGGGCTTCTGGCGATCGAGAGCTCGATCGCGCTCCTGTGCGCCTCGGGCGTCACCGTCTACGACTTCACGATCGGGTCGGAGCCCTACAAGTTCGACTTCGGCGTCGAAGTGGAGCGTCTCTACGAGCTGCAGACGCCGCTGTCGACCAAGGGGCAGATCTACGTGCGCCTGCGCAACCTCTATCGGCGGATGAAGCCGATCGTCGACCGGGTGCGGGCCCGCCTGTCGCGCGGATCGGCGACGCAGGGTCCGACCGCGCCGACCTCGACGGGCGAGGACGGCTGAACCGCCGCCGTCGAGCCACGCGACGGCTTTCGATCCCGGCCGCGATCGACGATACTGATCCGCGCTTCGTCGGAGATCGTCGTCATGCCCCGTTCGCCTCTCGCCCTCCTTCTCGGCTCGATCGTCGCGGCGATGCTGCTCGGCGTGGGGGCGGCACGGGCCGACGGCGCCCGTCCGGTCGCGGCGAACGGCGCGGCGGTGGCCGGCGAGCACTACGTTCCGGCCCATTCCTCGGTGCGGGCGGGCGACGGCGGCACGCGGATCGATCTGGCGGTGACGCTGTCGATCCACAACGCCTCGCAGACGCTGCCGCTCGTCCTGACGCGGATCGACTACTACGACGGTTCGGGCCGGCGGGTGCAGAGCCACCTCGCCGAGCCGAGGACGCTGGCGCCGTTCGCGACCCACGAGGTGTTCGTCGCCAAGAACGACGTGCGCGGCGGGCTCGGGGCCAATTTCGTGGTGGGTTGGCGGGCCGAGGCGCCGATCGCCGAGCCGGTGATCGAGGCGGTGACGATCGGTGACTTCGCCAATCAGTCCTACGCCTTCGTGTCGGTCGGCCGCCGTATCGAGATCGTCGGGGCGGGCGCGCCCTGAGATCGCCTCAGCGCTCCTCGGGGAGGAGCAGCATCGCGCGGAAATCGTTGACGTTGGTCGAGGTGGGTCCGGTGATCAGGCGATCGTCGAGGGCCTCGAAGAAGGCGTGCGCGTCGTTGCGGGCGAGGAAGGCGGCCGGGTCGAGGCCGAGGGCGTGGGCGCGGGTGAGCGTGGTCGGGTCGAGATAGGCTCCGGCGACCTCCTCGACCCCGTCGACGCCGTCGGTGTCGGCGGCGAGGGCGTATATCCCCGTGCGTCCCTGGAGGGCGAGGGCGAGGGCGAGCTGGAACTCGACGTTGCGGCCGCCGCGTCCGGTGCCGCGCAGGGTGACGGTGGTCTCGCCGCCGGAGAGGATCACCGCCGGGGCCTTCACCGGCTCGCCGTGGTCGGCGGCGGCGAGGGCGATGCCGGCCAGCGCGCGGGCGACGTCGCGGGCCTCGCCCTCGATGCGGTC
>JBEOKB010000092.1:0-3880 GCA_040275425.1 Siculibacillus sp.
ATCAGCGCGTCGTAGGCGGCGCTGCCGGGGGGCGGCAGCAGTCCGCCCTCGGCGCCGGCCCCGGCGCCGGCGAGGGCGGGGGTCTCGGGGGCGAGAACGCGGTTGATGAGCGGGCGGACGGCGAAGAGCAGCACCAGCAGGGTCATCAGCAGGAGCGAGCCGAGTTCGGCGAAGCGGACGACGTCGGCGCGGCCGAAGTCGAGCAGGGCGGCCCAGCCGGTCTTCTGGTTCTCGAGCGGCAGGCTCGTCGGGGGCTCGGCGAAGCGCAGGTTGACCACCTCGACCTGATCGCCGCGCTTCTCGTCGAAGCCGACCGAGGAGCGGACCAGGGCGGCGATGCGGTCGAGGTCCTCCTTGGGGCGGGGCTGATAGGTGACCTCGCCGGAGGCGCCGGTGGCGTAGACGCCGTCGACCAGGAGGGCGACGGAGATGCGCTTGATGCGACCGGCCTCGAGCACCTCGGTGCGGCTGGTCTTGGAGATCTCGTAGTTGACGGTCTCCTCGGAGGTGTTGGAGGCCTCCTTGGAGCTCGCTCCGCCCTGATCCTGCCCGCCGCCGGGGACCTGGTTGGCGACGGTGACCTGCTTGTCGCCGGAGGCGTTGGAGGAGCTCTCCTCCTTGGTCTGGGTCGAGCGGACGACCTGTCCGTTGGGGTCGAAGGTGTCGGAGGTCTGGGTGACGCGGTTGAAGTCGAGTTCGGCGGCGACGTGGACGCGGGCGCGGCCCTGGCCGACGACCGAGGCGACGATCGACTCGATCTGGGTCTGGAGGCGGCCCTCGTAGGCCTGGGTGCGTTCCTGGATCGAGGCGGCGACGAGGCCGGCGGGGTCCTCGCCCTCGCCGGCGGCGAGCAGGCGGCCGGTCTCGTCGACGATGGAGACGCGGGCGGGCTTGAGGCCCTCGACGGCGGTGGCGACGAGATGCTGGATGGCGCGGATCTGGCCGGATTCGAGGCTGCCGCGCAGCTTGAGGGCGATCGAGGCGGTCGGTTCCTTCTTGTCGCGCTGGAACACCTGGCGTTCGGGGAGGACCAGATGGACGCGGGCGGACTGGATGCGGTCGATCGAGCGGATGGTGCGCGACAGCTCGCCCTCGAGGGCGCGCAGGTGGTTGATGTTCTGGACGTAGGAGGTGGTGCCGAGGCTGTCGGTCTTGTCGAAGATCTCCCAGCCGACGCTGCCGCCGGTGGGCACGCCCTTCTCGGCGAGCTTCATGCGCAGACGCAGGGCCTTGTCCTTGGGGACGAGGATCTGCGAGCCGTCCTGGCGCAGCTCGTAGGGAATGGCCTGGGCCTCGAGGTCCTTGACGATGGCCGAGCTGTCGCGGTCGGACAGGTCGGAGTAGAGGGGCGTCATGGTCGGCGCGGTGGCGCGGGTGATGACGAAGGTGAAGAAGCCGAGGAGCATCGCCGTGACGATGCCCATCGCGGCGAGGCGCGCGGGGCCGAGATTCTTGAGAAACTCCAGGGCGCCGTTCACGTGTGCGGTTCCGAGGGCTCGAGATCCGGGGGGAGACGATCGAACCCGGTCGGGTTCGATCGTCCATGCGGGTATCGGAGGCGTCGCCGGGGCGGCGACGTGGTCGGCGAGGAGCCCCGGTGGGGACGGGGGGAATCTCTTCGACGAACCACTGGGCAAGAATTTCCCAGTGGATGGTAAACGAGAGGTTAACGCGCCGACCCGAGACGGCACGATGGTGAGGAAATCCTTCGCGGGGCGATGAAAATGTCGCAGGAACCCGGCAGAAATCGCCGGGTGGGCGTCAATGAAATAAATCTCGCGGCGCGCGCCGACGCGGCGTGCGCATCGGCCGCAAAGAGAAAACGGGCACAACCTGGGAAGGTTGCGCCCGCTCTCATTTGAAACCGAGGAGACCGATTCCGATCACTGCCGGTATTGCTGGATGCGCGTGGTGCGCAGTCCGGCGAGACCATGTCGATCGATGGACTGCTGCCAGGCCAGGAATTCCTCGACGGTCAGGGTATATCGGTTGCAGGCCTCTTCGAGGGACAGGAGCCCCCCGCGTACGGCTGCGACCACTTCGGCCTTGCGGCGGATCACCCAACGCTTCGTCCCCTGCGGCGGCAGGTCGGCGATGGTCAGGGGACTGCCGTCCGGACCGATGACGTACTTCACACGCGGTCTAAATTGATCGGTCATCGTACTCTCACACATTCGATGCGATCACATCGAGAGTGAGATTAGCGAGCCCGCCTTAAAATATGGCTAAACCCCGGCGACCTCGTGATTCTTTTCGAGGAATCGTCGCCCGTCCCGCGACGCGAGGGGCCGTTGGACGAGGAAAACCGCCCTCGCGCGGGGGGCGGGGCGGTGGAGAAAACCTCGTTTCGAGGGGCTCGTGGCGGGCGCTCGCGAGCGATCAGATACCACCGGAGACGGCGATCACCTTGTAGGCGCTGATCTGCGAGCCGCCGATTTCGAGCATCGGCGTCGAACCCGAGAAGTCGATCCCGGTGACCACGCCGCTGAGGGCGGTGGTGATGGTGAGATCGTTGCCACTGGAATCGGAACCCTCGACCGCGATCGAGTAGTTGCCGGCGGTGGCCTTGGCGCCGGACGAGGTGGTGCCGTCCCAGGCGATGGTGTTGTTGCCCTTGGTGAGGTTCTTCGTCGTCGTATAGACGGTCTCGCCCTTGTCGTTCTTGATGGTGACCTTGGCGTTGGTGGCGGCGGCCGAGGAGGTGAAGTCCCAGCTGGTCGACTTCGAGCCGTCGAAGGCGGTGGTGGTGCCGTCCGCCTCGACCGTCTTGCCGACGTAGCTCACCAGATTGGAGGCGTTCTGGGTGGTGAGCAGAGCCTTCAGGTCGCCGAGGTTGGCGTTCATCTTGATCTGCTGCTCGACCTGCGAGTACTGCACCAGCTGATTGGTGAAGGTCGAGGTGTCCATCGGGTTGAGCGGATCCTGGTTCTGCATCTGCGTCACCAGGAGATTCATGAACATCTCGTAGTTGCCCGAGAGCGTCGACTTGTCCTTCGTCGACGTCGAGGTCGAAGTCGAGAGCTGTGGGGTCGAAAGGCCGAGGATGGACATGAATTCTACTCCGATGAACTACGCGATACGGGGTCGGATCAGATTCTGAGGTCGACGCCGCCGATGCGCCGGGTGCCGTAGGCGGCGATGGCGAGTTCAGGCGTGGCGCGCGGAGCGATCTCCTCCACGCGCTCGCGGTCTTTCGCGGAGCCGTCGTCCCAGCCGCGCTGGTCGTCGCGTCGGGCGTTCTGATCGCGCAGCGAGAACTGGAGTCCGGACGAGGAGACGTCGAGACCGGCCTGGCCGAGTGAACGCTCGAGGTTCTTCTGGTCGCGCAGCATCATGTCGAGCGTGTCGGAGCGCTCGACGACGAGATGGGCGCGGACCTCGCCGTTGGCGCGTACTTCGACGCGGACGTCGACGGCGCCCAGTTCGGCCGGGTCGAGCTTGACGGTGAAGCGCGAGGTGCCGCTCGATGCGCGGGCGGCGATGGTCTCGGCGACGGCGGCCAGGGGCACCGCCGCGACGCCGGCGGTCGAGGTGGTGGTGGGGGCGGTGGTGATCGCTTCCGCGGTGGCGCGATGGGAGGGCGGCGCGACGACGTCGGCGCGGGCGACGTCGAGCGGGGCGTCGCCGAGCCGGTCGTCGGCTTCGGCAATGGCAACGGAGGTGTCGACGACGGCGGCGCGGGAGCGTTCGTCGTCGGAGGTGAGCCGCGGCCGGGGGGCGAGGTCGGCGAGATCGGGTTGTTCGGGCTCGGCGGGCCGGGTCCGCGCGGGGGCGGTGGTCGCGGCCGGGGCGGTGGTGGAGGCGTCCGGGGCCGGTTCGGTCGGAGCGGTGGAGGCGACCGCGGGGGCGGCATGCACCACCCGGCCGATCTCGGTGGAGC
>JBEOKB010000093.1:0-3299 GCA_040275425.1 Siculibacillus sp.
GCCCGTCTGCGCCACCACCCCGCCGCGCGCCGCCGCCGCGTCGCTCGGCCATGCCCTCTGCCACACTCCGCTCGTCGGCGGAACACCGCTCGCCGCCTCGGTCGAAGGAGCCTCGGCATGACCCTCGCCCCCGCCGCGCGCCCCTCTCCCACCGACGCCCCCGTCGCCGAGCCGCTGGTGCTCGAGGCCTTCGATCTGGTCAAGACCTACGAGGTCGGCCGCGGCTTCTTCTCCCCGCCCGGGCTGGTGCGCGCCGTCTCCGGCATCTCGTTGACGCTCGGCGCCCGCCGCACTCTGGCGATCGTCGGCGAATCGGGCTCAGGCAAGTCGACCCTCGGCCGCATGCTCGCCCTGATCGAGCCGCCGACCGACGGGCATCTGTCCATCGACGGTCACGACGTCACCGGCGTCGCCGGTCACGATCTGAAGAAGCTGCGCCGCACCGTGCAGATGGTCTTCCAGAACCCCTACGGCTCGCTCAACCCGCGCCAGACCATCCGCAGGACGCTCGAGGAGCCGCTGCTGGTCAACACCGACCTCGGTCCCGACGAGCGCCGGGCCGCCGCCCTCGACATGCTGACCCGCGTCGGCCTGCGCCCCGAGCACGCCGAGCGCTACCCGCACATGTTTTCCGGCGGCCAACGCCAGCGCATCGCCATCGCCCGCGCCCTGATGCTGCGCCCGCGCCTGATCGTGCTCGACGAGCCGGTCTCCGCCCTCGACGTCTCGGTCCGCGCCCAGGTGCTCAACCTGCTCGCCGACCTCCAGGACGAATTCGGCCTCGCCTACGTCTTCGTCAGCCACGACCTCTCGGTGGTGCGCCACATCGCCGACGACGTCATGGTGATGTATCTCGGCGCAGTCGCCGAATACGCGCCCAAGGAGGCGATCTTCGCCGACCCGCGCCACCCCTATACCCGCGCGCTGCTCTCCGCGACGCCGATCGCCGATCCCGGCCGCGCCCGCGAACGCATCATGCTCTCTGGTGAGCTGCCCTCGCCGTTCTCACCGCCGTCGGGCTGCGTCTTCCATCCGCGTTGCCCGATGGTCGCCGATCGCTGCCGGACCGAGAAGCCGCGTCCGGAAGGCACCGACGGCCGCCTCACCGCCTGTCACTTCGCGCCCTGAGACACCGGCTCCGCCGATCCCGTCGGCGTCGCCGCGCCCTGCGGCCGCTTCACGCGCGGCGCGATGTTGGCGACGAGCTGGTGGGCGTCGAGCCCCTTGGCCTTCTCCTCGGCGGTCGCCGTCGGCGGCAGCAGGCGGATCATCACGTCCTCGCCCGCCATCTGCCCGGCGCGCGAAAAGCCGATCTCCTCACGCCGCAACCCGTGCCCGGTGCCGGTTCCGAAGGCGTAGAGCCCGGTCTGCCGCCCGGCCCTGGCCGGTCCGACGTCCTGCATGCCGACGATCACGAAATGGCTCCGCCCGGCCGCGATCGTCGTCTCCGCCGCCTTGAGCAGCAGGAAGTCCTGCATCGCCGTCTCCTCGGTGTAGACGTTGCCGCGCACCGAGATCCGCCACACGTCGTCGGTCATCTGCGCCGCCGTCACCCCGCCGGTCGCGCCCATCTCCTGATAGCGCGTCGCGCATCCCCCGAGCGCCAGCATCGACACGACCACCAGACCCGACACCGCGACACCGATCCGCCCCGTCATCACACAACCCCAGTTTACATGAATTCGTCCGAAGGTAGCAGTTCCCACGGGACCGAACGATAGGGATTCGGTCTCACTGATTTTCCGGGGAGCGCGCCGTCGCGCCCGTGGGCGCGGGATCGGTCACCGCCTCCACCCGCCCCTCGTCGATCTCCCCGAACAGGATCATCCGCGCGAAGGTCTGCCGGAAGGTCGCCGCGTCGGCGTCGCCGCTGCGTTCGACCCAGACGGTGATCGTGTCGCCCCACGCCCCGAGCCCGCAGCCGTAGCCCCAACCGATCGCGCGGCACGACAACGCCGCCGCCACCCGCTCGATCTCCGCGCCGAGCCGCCCCCGATGGGCCGGCAGCAACGACGCCGCCTCCTCGAACACCGACACGACGTCGACCTCGTTGCCCTCGCTCGGCCGATGCTCGCTGGTCAGGTTCCAGGACGCGGCGAGCCCGGCGCAGTGCCCGCAGATCGCCACCCCCGGTCCGGCGATGATGTTGCCCTTGCCGGCATGGCGATCGGCCCCGCAGAAGCTGCAGACCGGCTCGAGCTCTTCGGTTGAGAACAGGCGACGCCCCAGGGCGCGCAGGCGATCGGAGATCGAGTGTCGGGTCGGCATCGCTTCGCACCGGCGGCGTGAAAGGCAGGACGCGGAGGAGACCTCGGCCGAGGACGTCGTCCGGCGCGCGGACCTTCGTATCACGTCGCCCATGGGTGGAGCACCCACCGGATCGGCCCACCCCGACGAAACGCGAAAGGCCGCCCCGAGGGGCGGCCTTCGTAACCGGCGAACCGGAACGTCACGGGAATGGTACAGCTGGGTGGACTCGAACCACCGACCTTCGGAGCCACAATCCGACGCTCTAACCAACTGAGCTACAGCTGCATCGTCCTGAACGGGCACCCTAATAGGGGCTGGCGAGCGCCTTGGCAAGTGCCGAAGCACCCCCGTTCGCACCCTTTTCCCCGACCCTTCTCGCGGATGCGAAGACGCCGCCCCGAGGAGCGGCGTCGAAAGTCGCCTCGAAGGCCCGAAATCCGGCGCGATCGCGCGCCGGTTCCGACGATCGGGATCAGTCCTTCTTGAGGACGTCGAGCGTCTTGTCGAGCACGTCCTTGGCCGGCTTGGCGGCTTCGGTGGCGAGCTTGGTCGCCATTTCCTGAAGCTCCTTGGCCTGGGCGCTGACCGCCTCGTACTGCTGACGCACGAACGAGGTCTGCAGCTCGATCGCCTCGGCGAAGGTCTTCACGCCGAGCAGGTCCTTGGCATGGCCGAGGGCGGCGTCGGAATTGGCCTTCACCGCGTCGATCGACTTGGCGTTGATCTCGATCACGCCGGCGCGGGCGGTCTCGTAGGTGTCCTCGATCGCGTCGGTGGCCTCCTCGGCCGCGACCTTGAGCTTCTCGAAGTTGGCCTTGGCCTGGGCGACCGCCTTCTCGGCGAACTCGCGCAGCACCGCCGGGATCTCGGTCTGGCTCAGCGCCGAAGCCTCGAACTTAGGCATCTCGAACGCCGGGAACTCGAAGTTCGGCAGTTCGAACTTGGGCAGCTCGAACTTCGGGAATTCGAAACCGGCGACGGCGGTGACCGAAGCGGCGACGGGCGCCGGAGCAGCGGCCGGGGCCGGGGCCGGGGCCGGGGCCGGGGCC
>JBEOKB010000094.1:0-10338 GCA_040275425.1 Siculibacillus sp.
CAGGCCGCGGCCGCCGCCGCCGCAGCCTCGGCGGGCACGATCGGGATCACCGCCGGCGGCACCCCGTGCGCGGGTGTCGGCGCCACCACCGACACGCCAGAGGCGAGCATGGTGATCGGATCGGGCGCGCCCGGTTTCCTCGGCGCGCTCTTCCAAAGGAGCGACGACAGGCAGTTGCCCGAATGACAGGCGAAGTCGTCGGCGGTGATCGTGTCGCCGTGGGCGAGCGTCGCCGTCCGCCGCACGCAGTTCTCGAGCTCGCGCACGTTGCCGGGGAAGTAGCACCGCGACAGCACGTCGAGCCCCGCCTGCGACAGGCTCATCCTGCGCCCGTTCTCGGCGTTGAAGCGCTGCACGAAGGCGCGCGCCAGATGCGGAATGTCGCCCGGCCGCTCGCGCAACGGCGGCAGGAACACCGGCACCACGTTGATGCGATAGTAGAGATCGGCGCGGAATTCGCCCTTCGCCACCGCCTCTTCCAGATTCTTGTTGGTGGCGCAGACGAGACGGACGTCGACCTTCAGCGTCTTGGTGCCGCCGACCCGCTCGAACTCGCCCTCCTGTAGGATGCGCAGGAGCTTGGCCTGGAACGACGGCGAGATCTCGCCGATCTCGTCGAGCAGCAGCGTGCCGCCGTTGGCCAGCTCGAACCGCCCGGCCCGCTGGCCGACCGCCCCGGTGAACGAGCCCTTCTCGTGGCCGAACAGCTCGCTCTCCAGCACGCTCTCCGGCAGCGCCGCGCAGTTGAGCTTGACGAAGGCCTTGGTCTTGCGCGGGGAGAGATCGTGGATGGCGCGGGCGAACAGCTCCTTGCCGGTGCCGCTCTCGCCGCGCAGCAGCACGGTCGAGTTCGACTTCGCCACCACCGCGATCGTCGACAGCACCCGCCGCACCGCCTCGCTCTCGCCGACGATGCCGTCGACCTTGGGTGGCGGCATCATCGCCGACCGCCCGACCAGCTCGTTGCCGAGCGCCTTCTCCAGCGCCCCGCGCTCGTCGAGCAGACGCTGGCGATCGGCCGCGAGGATGCGATGCAGCCGCACCGTCTGCCCGGCCAGATTGGCCACCATCGACAGGAAGCGCAGATCGTCGTCGATGCGGAACTGGGTCTTGCCGTCCCAGACGCGGTCGATCGACAGCGTGCCCACCACCCTGGCGTCGGCCTTGATCGGCACGCCGATGAACGACACCCGCGCGTCGCCGTCGGCGCCGATCCCCGTCGCCGAGGCGAACAGCGGCTCGCTCGCCACGTCCGGCACCACGAACGGCGTCGTCGTCGCGACGATCCGATCGATCACCCCGCGCGGCAGCGTGTCGATCGCCCGACCGCCCTTGGACGCCTCGCCCGCCCACCCGGCCGTCGCCACGATCTCCACCTCGTCCGACCCGTCGAGCACGACGATCATGCCGCGCCGCATCTGCAGGAACGAGGTCAGCACGTTGACGACGTTCGACAGCGTGACCTCGAGCCGCGCCGGCGTGGTCAGGATCTTGGAGATCTCGTAGATGCCGAACAACGCCATCTCGGCGTTGACCTTCGGACGGCTCGGCGCCGGCGGAGGGCTCGTCTCGGGGACGATGGCACGGCTCGAACGATCCGAGCCGAAGGAGGTGACGGTCGCGACGCCCATGTCGGTTCTCCTCGGCGGATCTCCCTCGGTCCGGCCCTCGCGTGGCCGGAAGATCTGCCCTGGCACCTTCGATGGTCCGCTGCAGCGTGCGAAATGTCACGCCGATTTTGGCGTCAGCATTTGCCCTGATCTGCACAAACGAATTGCATCAATTCCAAAAAATCATACGCATAATTACTCAACATCAAGATTTGACGGTGTCGTTGAAGAATATGATGCGCCGCACCATACACGACGAGTCAGAGCAATTGCCCCCCGTTGATGTTGATCTCTTCACCGGTGATGTAGGACGAGGCGTCCGAACAGAGGAAGTGAACCAGCTCGGCGACTTCCTCGGGACGTCCGAGCCGGCGCATCGGGATCAGCGGCAGGAACTTTTCTTCCGTACCCGGCGACAGGATGTCGGTGAAGATTTCACCCGGTGCGATGGCATTGACGCGAATACCGTGCGGCGCATAGTCGTTGGCCATCTCGCGGGTCAGCGCCGTCAGCGCCGCCTTGGAGGTGGCGTAGGCGGTTCCGGCGAAGGGATGGACCTTCGAGCCGACCACCGAGGTGATGTTGACCACCGACCCCTGCCCCACCTTCAGTTCCTCGAACAGCCCCTGCGCCAGCACGATCGCCGCCAACAGGTTGACGTGGAACACCTGCATCCACGTCTGCATCGGCGTGGTGAGGGAGTTCAGCCGCTCGCCGTTCGGCCCCTTGGGCGAGATGCCGGCGTTGTTGACCAGCGCGTGCAGCTTGCCGTTGCCGATGCGCCGCTTGATGTCGATGATCGCCAGCGGCAGTTGTTCGCGGCTGCCCAGATCGCACTGAACATGGTCTTCCGGCCCGGATTCCCACGGGCACCGGTTGCGTTCGAACGCGTGGCGCGAAATCGTGATGATGCGCCAACCCTGATCGGCGAACTTGCGCACGATCGAATGGCCGATGCCCCGGCTCGCGCCCGTCACCACCATCGTGCGCCGATCGCCCGCCGCGTCGTAGGCCGGCGGCACGTGGCGATACTCGTGCATGTGCTCGTGATCGACCGGGCACTTCGCCTCGCCCTCGGTCTTCACCGGCACCCCCGCCTCCGCCGTCCCCTCGGGCCGCTTGAACGTGTGGGTCACCGGATCGTAGCCCGGCGGATAGCTCGGCTTGCCGTCGACGTCGAGCTGCGGGGTGTAGGTGTGGGTCACCGGATCGTAGCCGGGCGGGTACTTCCCATGGCCTCCGGCGCTCGGCGCCGCCGCGGTCTGCTCGGAATTTGGGCGATCGCGATCGGTCGGGCGGTCGGCGCTCATGGGGCATCCTTCGGCGAACGGATTCGGTCGAGGAGAACGGGAACCGCGCTCCTGCACGTCGCCCCGGAACGTAGTGACGCCCGCGCCCCGCGACAAGCTCCCTCGTCGCAAGGCGGGCACGCGGTGGCGGAGGGGAGCGGAAAAGGGGCGGGTCTCGCCGGGTCGGCTCTTCTTCCCGCGCGGGGCCCAGGTGGAGTTCGAGCATGAACCGGTTCGACCGCCTCGCCCGACCGAATTCCACCCAGCGCGGGCGAACAAGAAGGGCGCCGAGCCCGCGCCCGACGCCCCTCTCGCAGTCCCGATTCGCTCGCCTCAGGCCGAGATCACCTCGAGCCCGCCCATGTAGGGGCGCAGCGCCTCCGGCACCGTCACCGAGCCGTCGGCGTTCTGGTAGTTCTCCAGCACCGCGACGAGGCAGCGCCCGACCGCCACGCCCGAACCGTTGAGCGTGTGGACGTGGCGCGTGCCCTTGCCCTCGGTGGGCCTCATGCGCGCGTTCATCCGCCGCGCCTGGAAGTCGCCGCAGTTCGAGCACGACGAGATCTCGCGATAGGCGTTCTGCCCCGGCAGCCACACCTCGATGTCGTAGGTCTTCTGCGACGAGAAGCCCATGTCGCCGGTGCACAGCACGATGGTGCGATAGGGCAGCCCGAGCTTCTCGAGCACGGTCTCGGCGCAGCGCGTCATCCGCTCGTGCTCGGCCGCCGACGTCTCCGGCGTGGTGATCGAGACCATTTCCACCTTGGGGAACTGGTGGAGCCGGATCATGCCGCGCGTGTCGCGCCCCGCCGACCCCGCCTCCGAGCGGAAACACGGCGTCCACGCCGTGAAGCGCCAGGGCAGCTCCGCCTCCGCCACGATCTCGTCGCGCACGATGTTGGTGACGGGAACCTCGGCGGTCGGGATCAGCCAGTAGCCGTTCTCGGTGCGGAACAGATCCTCGGCGAACTTCGGCAGGTTGCCGGTGCCGTAGGCCGATTCGCTCTTCACCAGGAACGGCGGGTTCACTTCGGTGTAGCCGTGGTGATCGACGTGCAGGTCGAGCATGAACTGCGACAGCGCCCGCTCGAGTCGGGCGAGCTTGCCCTTGAGCAGAACGAAGCGCGCGCCCGAGATCTTGGTCGCCGCGTCGAAGTCCATCTGGCGCAGCGCCTCGCCGATCTCGAAGTGCTGCTTGGGCGCGAAGTCGAAGGTCTTCGGGCTGCCCCAACGGCGCACCTCGACGTTGTCGGCCTCGTCCCTGCCGTCCGGAACGTCGCTCGCGGGAATATTGGGGATGCCGGCGAGAAGGTCGGTCACCGCCTGCTCGATCGCCCGCTCCTCGGCCTCGCCCGCCTGGATCGTCGCCTTGATCGTCGCCACCTCGGCCTTGAGCCGCTCGGCGGTCTCGAAATCCTTCTTCCCCATCGCCGCGCCGATCGCCTTGGCCGAGGCGTTGGCCGAGGCCTGCAGCTCCTGCAGGCGGGTGAGATGCGCGCGCCGCTTCTCGTCGAGCGCCAGAACCTCGGCCGCCATCGCCGCCTTGCCGCGCTTGGTCAGCCCCGCGTCGAAGGCTTCCGGGTTCTCGCGGATCCACTTGATGTCGTGCATGGGGACAGTCCTCGATGACCACGTGTCGGCCGGACCGGACCCGCCGGCGCCGCCCCTCCCCCCGAACCCGGAGGAGGAAATACACATCCGTTGAATTTCAATGCCTTAGGCATCGCGTCACCGGACTGCATAGCACGCGCCGTCGCTGCCTTTCAATGGCGGGCGTCACCGGACGGAACGATCGCGCGACACGGGAGAGCGTACCCGGAACGAAGCCGCGCACCGCGCGTGCCCCCTCTCCCCCCACCGAACCCGTCCAGGGCTCGGTCCCGAGCGGGCTCGAGCGCTGCCGTCGATGGCTCGAGGCTCGCAGCGCTCGCGCCTCACCGGGGAGCGCCCGTGAAGACACCGTTCGAGAGCGAGCGCTTCATGGTGAGGTGCCCCGCGCGGGGCCTCGAACCATCGGCCGAGGCGCCCGACCGAACGACACCGCGCCCCGCCTCCCCTCGGGCAAAGGCGGCCGGTGTCTCTCGCCTCACGCGGGCGATGCGCCCTCAGTCGTTGCAGTCCGAAACGACGATCCGGCAGTTACCGCCGAAGCAGCCGCCCAACGCATTGGACTCGGCCGCCTTCTTGTCGTTGGCCATGCCGTAGCCGACGCTGTTCTTGCCGGCGGCGAACGCCCCGCAGTTGGTGTAGCTGACCACCACCTTGCAGTTGGTTCCGCTGGCCTTGGCACAGAACGCAAGCGCCGCGGTGCCCGCTTCAGCCGGGCTCGCGCCACGGCCGACGCCGTAGGGCGTGGTGCTCATGTCGTTGCGGAAGTCGACCGCGATCGCGCTCCACCCGGCAGCCGATGCCGCCAGTGTGCCGACCAGGATCATGCCGAACGCGATGCCGGCGACGAGCCTGCCTCTGAGTGTCATGGCGAACCTCCTCGGTTCCCTGTTCCTCGGTACGCCTGCGCCGATCGACCGGTCGCGGGCGAGCGCGGGATGCGCCCGATCCGATCCGCCGAGAATAGGCCTTTCTCGCGAAAAGAGTCGATGAATCGCCGTCCCGAGGGGTGATACCGATGCGAAATTCCACTCATGCGCGCAGAGCGGTGGTCGCCGTCACGTCTCGGGCGGGTCGACCAGATCCGTGCCCGTCGCATCGGCCTCGGGCGCCTCCTTGCCCTCGACCCACTTCACCGCGAAGATCGTGAGTTCGTAGAGCAGGATGGTCGGCACCGCGAGCGAGATCTGCGACAACGGATCGGGCGGCGTCAGCACCGCCGCGACGACGAAGGCGATCAGGATCGCCCAGCGCCGCTTCTCGCGCAGCCCCGTCGACGTGACGATGCCGATCTTGCCGAGCAGCGTCAGCACCACCGGCATCTGGAAGACGAGGCCGAACGCCAGCGTCAGCGACATGATCAGCGACAGATACTCGCTGACCTTGGGCAACAGCTCGATCTTGATGCCGTCGCCCTCGACCTGCTGCATGCCGGCGAAGAAGCCGAGCACCATCGGCAACAGGAAGTAGACCAGCATCGCGCCGAGGAAGAAGAACACCGGCGTGGCGACGAGATAGGGCAGGAACGCCCGCTTCTCGTGGCGATAGAGCCCCGGCGCCACGAACTTGTAGATCTGCGAGGCGATGATCGGGAAGGCGATGCAGATCGCCCCGTAGAACGCCACCTTGATCTGGGTGATGAAGAACTCCTGCGGCGCGGTGAAGATCATCGTCGCCGGCTTGCCGGTCATCTGCCGAATGACGAAGTCGTAGGGCCAGACCAGGAAATTGTAGATGTGCTTGGCGAAGGCGAAGCACACCAGGAACGCCACCACCAGCGCCAGCAGCGAGCGGATCAGGCGCGCCCGCAGCTCGATCAGATGCTCCATCAGCGGCGCGCGCGATGCTTCGATCTCCTCGTGGTCGCTCATGCCCGCTCGTCTTTCTTCGGCTCGGCCGCGACGTCCGCGAGCATCACCGGTCCACCCGGCGCCGGCTCGACCTCGAACACCGGTTCCGGCACCTCGAGCCCCGCCGCCGCCCCGTCGATGCGCGCGGCGATCTCGCTCTCCGGCATGACCGGCGCGCTCGGCTCCGGCTCGCTCTCCACCATGAAGGCCGACATCGCCGACCCCGGCGCCGCCCCCGGCAGGAAGGTCGACGGACCGACCCCGGCCTCGATCTTGGCGAGTTCGGCCGTGGTCTCCGCCCCGATGGCGGCGACCGGATCGGTGATCGCGGCGAGCTGCGAGGCGATGAGATGCTTCGGCGTGAGCGAGCGCAGATCGTCGACCTGCTTCTTGACGTCGTCGAGCTCGGCCTCGCGGATCGCCTCGTTCATCTGACCCTGGAAGTCGGCCGCCATGCGCCGCGCCTTGGTCACCCATTGCCCGACGACGCGCAGCATCGCCGGCAGCTCCTTGGGGCCGACCACCACCAGAGCCACCACCGCGATGATCAGGATTTCACTGAAGTCGAGCCCGAGCATGTCCATCCGCCTGCGAGACCGACCGTCCGGCCGACCTCTCGATCACGACTGCGCTGACCGCCCCTGGAGGCGGAACGGCCGTCCACCGTCAGCCGGCGGTCTTCGACTTGTCGTCGGTGTGCACGGCCTCGCCGGTCTTGGCGTCGATCGACTTCGGCGCGGCCGGCGGCGTCTGCTGCGCCACGTCCTCGTCGGCGAGCCCCTTCTTGAAGCTCTTGATGCCCTTGGCGAGGTCGCCCATCAGATCGGAGATCTTGCCCTTGCCGCCGAAGAACAGGAGCGCGACCGCCAGAACGATCAGCCAGTGCCAGATGCTCAGAGAACCCATGTTCCAACTCTCCCGGATCGTCCCGTGCCCACTCTCGCGGCGGCCGGGCACGGCGCGGGGCGCACTATGGCAAAAAGGCCACCCCCCCGCAACCGCGCAGGGGGCGTCGCTCCGGTCAGTCCCCGATCCGGTCGTCGTCGAGCGCGATCGCCTCGTCGGCCTCCTCGGACGCGTCCTCGCCGTCCTCCGCCTCGAACGGCAACGGCGGATCCCCCTCCTCGAGCGGATCCTCGTCCGGCGTGAGTTCGGCCGCGTCGCTCGGCATCGGTACGTGGAATCCGGCCGGAATCTGCCCCTCGAGCAACCCCGCGCCCTTCAGTTCGTCGAGACCGGGCAGATCGCGGATCGACTCCAGCCCGAAATGCACCAGGAACGCCTCGGTCGTGCCCCAGGTCACCGGCCGCCCCGGCGTGCGCCGCCGCCCGCGCATCTTGATCCAGCCGGTCTCGAGCAGCACGTCGAGCGTGCCGCGCGACATCGACACGCCGCGCACCTGCTCCATCTCCGCCCGGGTCACGGGTTGGTGATAGGCGATGATCGAGAGCGTCTCCAGCGCCGCCCGGCCGAGCTTCTTCGGCTCGACCGCCTCGCGGGTCAGCCGCGGCGCGAGATCGGCGGCGGTGCGGAACATCCACTTCTCCGCCACCCGCACCAGCTCCACCCCCCGCCCGCGATAGTCCTCGGCGAGCGCCGCCAGCACCGCGTCGAGATCCGTGCCCTCGGGCAGGAGTTCCGCCAGCGCCGCCGCCCCGACCGGCTCGGCCGAGGCGAAGATCACCGCTTCCACCAGCCGCCGCGCGTCGCGCGCCCGCTCCAGCGCGTCGGCGTCGAGATCGTCGGCGTCGAACGGGTCGTCCTCGTCGTCGGCGCTCATCGGCCCTCCACGTCCTCGATCGGCTCGACCGGCGCGCTGCGCGCCCGCATCATCAGCGGCGCGAACGCCCCCGCCTGGCTCAGTTCCATCCGCCCCTCGCGCACCAGCTCGAGGCTGGCGGAGAAGGTCGAGGCGATCGCCGTCGCCCGCGTCTCCGGCGTGGCGAGATCGCCGATCAGCGCCGAGATCGGCATCCACTCCGCCGCTCTGCCGATCAGCCGCTCCAGGATCGCGCGCGCGTCGGCGAGCGACCACACCACCCGCGCCATCACCCGCACCGACGTCACCATGTTGCGCTGACGCTGCCCGGCATAGGCGACGAGCAGATCGTAGTAGCTCGCCTGCCACTCGGACCGCACCGTCGCCGCGGTCGTCTCCGGCGCCCCGCGCGGCCACACCTCGCGTCCCATCCGCGCCCGCGCCATCAGCGCCGCCCCGGCCTCGCGCATCGCCTCCAGCCGCCGGAGCCGGAACGCCAGCTCCGCCGCCAGCTCCTCGCCGGTCGGCTCGTCGTCGGCCGCCGGTATCGGCAGGAGCAGGCGCGATTTGAGGTAGGTCAACCACGCCGCCATCACCAGGTGGTCGGCCGCGAGCTCGAGCCGGCGTTCGCGCACCCGCTCGACGAAGGCGAGATACTGATCGACCAGTTCCAGGATCGAGATCCGCGCCAGATCGACCTTCTGGGTCCGGGCCAGCGTGAGGAGGAGATCGAGCGGGCCTTCGAAGCCGGAGACGTCGACGATCAGCGCCTCGACCGCGTCGTCGCCGCGTGGCGGCCGCGACCAGTCCTCGCTCTCGCTTGCCCTCGCATCGATCGGCGCGTTCGCGCTCACCCCGGCCTCCGTCGGCTCCACGACGGGGTTTGTCAGACCGAAGCCCCGTCCGTCAATCGCGCGAATTCGTCGCGCGCCGCCGCGACGTCGATTTCCACCACGCCCCCGCGCATCGCCGCCGCCCGCGCCGCCCGTTCCGCCGCCCGCCCCGTGAGCGGCCGACAGGCGGCGGCGACCGCCTCCATCTCCGCGAGCACGCCGTTGCAGTGGAGCACCAGATCGCACCCCGCCTCCAGCGAGGCGGCCGTGCGCGCCGCGATGTCGCCGGACAGCGCCTGCATCGACACGTCGTCCGACATCAGGCACCCGTCGTAACCGATGAGACCGCGGATCACCTCGTCGATCACCACCCGCGAGGTGGTGGCCGGCGCATGGGGATCGATCGCCGAATAGACCACGTGCGCCGTCATCGCCAACGGCAGCTCGGCCGCGTCGCGGAACGGCGGGAAGTCGGTCGTCTCCAGGATCTCGCGCGCGGTGTCGACCACCGGCAGATGATGATGGCTGTCGACCCCGGCGCGGCCGTGACCGGGGATGTGCTTGATCACCGGCAGCACGCCGCCCTCGAGCAGCCCCGCCGCCGCTTCGCGTCCGAGCACCGACACGACGTCCGCCGTCACCCCGTAGGCGCGATTGCCGATCACGTCGTGCGCGCCCTCGACCGGCACGTCGAGCACCGGCAGACAGTCGACGTCGATGCCGAGCGCGCGCAGATCCTCCGCCATCAACCGCGCCCCGAGCCGCACCGCCCGCCGCCCGGCCGCCGCGTCGCGCGCGAACACCGCGCCGTAGGTGCGCCCGGTCGGATAGGCCGGCCAGTGCGGGGGCCCGAGCCGCTGCACCCGCCCGCCCTCCTGATCGATCAGGATCGGCGCGTCGCGCCCGACCGACTCGCGCAGAGAAGCGGTCAGTCGCCGGATCTGTTCGGGCGTGTCGCAGTTGCGCTTGAACAGGATGAAGCCCCACGGCCGCGCGTCGCGGAAGAACGCGATCTCTTCGGCGCCGAGGTCGAGCCCGGCGCAGCCGGAGATGAAGGCGGAGACGGTCATCGATCGCACGTCCTGGTGGGGAGAAGACGAAGACGGCCGGTCGAGGACACCCGCGACCGGCCGCAATTGCAACGAGACGCGCGCCTCAGCGCTTGACCACCATGCACTGGCCGCCCTGCGCCTGGATCTGCGAGCACAGCGCAGCCGCCTGCTCGCGCGACCCGGCCACGAAGCGGGTGCGGTAGAACGTGCCCTTGTCGCCGAGATTGGCCTGCTGCACGTCGAGCGCGCGGCCCGACAGCGCCGAAAAGCGGCGCTGGGCGTCCGCCCCCGACCGACGCGCGTCGGCATCGGACTTCGAGGCCGAGATCTGCACCAT
>JBEOKB010000095.1:0-2850 GCA_040275425.1 Siculibacillus sp.
GGCCTACGACGCCGCGCGCGCGGTGCGTCCGGCCGGGGCCGCGCCGATCGCCGCGCCCGCGCCCCAGGCCGCCCCGTCCGTCCTGCGCGGACCGACCGAGGAGGCGGAGCCGGAGACCACCGGATCGATCCCGCGCCCGGCCGCCAAGGCCGAGGAGGGCTGGTTCTCCTCGACCGCGTCCTCGATGCGCGGCATCGGCGGCGCGCTCGGCCTATGGTGAGTGGTCGCCTCGGCGACTGGATTTCGACGCCGTCGGCCCTCGGGTCGGCGGCGTCTTCGTCTCGGTGACGGAGGACGTCGGTGATGCGCTCCCTCTCCTCTTCGCTCGGCGGCGCGCTGCTCGGCGCGATCGCGTTCCTCGCGACGACCTCGGCCGAGGCGGCGACGTGCCCGCGCGCCGACGCGCTCGGGGTGGCGCGGGTGATGCCGGTCGAGATCGGGCCGGAGGGGCTGTTCGTCGGGACGAAGTCCTATCCGGGCACGCTGGCGCTGGCTCCTCGCGAGATCGTGCTGACCTTCGACGACGGCCCGGCGGGCAAGACCACCGACGCGGTGCTGGCGGCGCTGGAGGCCGAATGCGTCAAGGCGACGTTCTTCGTCATCGGCGAGATGGCGGCGGCGCATCCGGAGCAGCTGCGGCGCGCGGCGGCGGCGGGCCACACCATCGCCCACCACTCGATGACCCATCCGGTCATGACCCGCGTCTCGGCCGAGAAGGGCCGCGCCGACGTGCTGGCCGGGTGGACGACGGTCGATCGCATTCTCGGGGCCGCGCCGGGCGCACGTCCGGCGACGCCGTTCTTTCGTTATCCGGGGTTCGCGCCGACGCGCGAGCTCGACGCCCTGATGATCGAGCGGCGGGTCGGGGTGTTCGGCGCCGACTTCTGGGGCTCGGACTGGACACCGACGACGCCCGACGCACTGCTGGCGCAGGTGCTGGCACGGGTCGAGGCGCGCGGGTCGGGCATCCTGCTGCTGCACGACATCCACGCCCACACGGCGGCGATGGTGCCGCGGCTGCTGCGCGAGCTGAAGGCGCGCGGCTATCGGGTCGTGCACATCGTCCCGGCGGGCAAGGCGGCCGGGACGCCGAGCCGGAGCACGACCACGGCGGCGGCCGACTGAAGCCGCGCCCTTCCCCGCCTTCCGACACGAACGATCGTCACGCGCGCGTCCCGAGGCTCGTCGCGGGGCATCCTCGCGCGGTCCGGCGGCGGGAATGGCGAAACGGTAACAGGGGCCGCACGACGGTCGGGTGTTTTACGCTGGGTTAAGGTTATCACCCTATGAATCGACGCATGTAGTCCCGTGTGCGTGAGTGACATGCGTATCAGCGTCGGTCGAGGGATCAGGTCGGTTTGTGTCGCCTTCGCCGTCGCTTTGACGGGGTGCGCCGCGCGTTCGCCCGAGACGACCGGGTCGATCGCCTCCGCATCGCAGATCGCCCGCGAGATGGCCGATCGCGACGGCCCGGCCGGGCGGCCGATCGACGTCCACGACGCCGTCGCCCGCGCGCTCGTCCACAATCGCTCGCTCGCCGCCGAACGCGCCGCCCGCCTGCTGGCGGAGGCCGAGACCGGCGTCGCCTCGGCCGAGATGCTGCCCGACTTCGTCGCCTCGTCGCAGGTCTACGCCCGCTCCAATCTCGCCGCGTCGTCGTCGGCGTCGATCGCCGATCCGTCGCACGTGTCGTCCGCCGCCTACTCCTCGCCGCGCGTCTCGCGCACGCGGGAATTCGCGGCGTCGTGGAACGTGCTCGACTTCGGCGTCGCCTATCTGCGCTCGCGCCAATCGGAACAACGCGGGGTGATCGCGGCCGAACAGTTGCGCCGGGCGGGCGCGGCGCTGGCGGAAGAGACGCGCACGGTGTTCTGGCGGGCGCTGGCCCATCAGCGGCTCGAGGCGGGGCTGCGCCGCATCGACGGCGAGATGAACCGATCGATCGCCGACGCCGGGCGGCTCCAGGCGGCGGGGCTGACCAATCCGGTCGACGCGCTCACCGCCGAGCGCGACCTGCTGGCGATCCGGCGCGAACTCGATCAGCAACGCCGTCTGCTGGTCGGCGCCGAGGAACAACTGCGCACGCTGATGAACCACCCGCCGTCGGCGCCGCTGGTGCTGTCGGGGGCGGCGATCGGCGAGCCGCCGGCGCTCGGGCGCCCGAGCTTCCTCGAGCTGGCCGAGCGAGTGCTGTCGAGCCGGCCGGAGTTCGCGCAGGCGGTGGCCGAACAGCGCATCACCGCCGAGGAGGCGCGCATCGCCCTGCTCGAGCTGTTGCCCAATCTCGATCTGGTGGCCGGGCAGTCGCTCGACGCCAATCCCTATCTGCTCAATCAGGGTTGGATGTCGATCGCCGGACGGGTGTCGTGGCATCTGGTCAAGGTGCTGCGCTACCCGGCGCGGTCGAGCGCGATCGAGGCGCGCGCCGAATTCGAACGCCGCCGCACCCGCGCGCTCGCCGCAGCGCTCGTGCTCCAGGCGCAGATCAGCGTGTCGCGGGCCGAGCAGGCGCGATCCGAGTTCGCGGTGCTGAGCCGTCTGGCGCAGGTGCAGCGGCGGCTGGCGCTGCAGACCGAGGCACAGGCGCGAGTCGGTCGCCTCGGCACGCAGGCGGCGACGCGCGAGCAGATGTCCACCCTCCTGGCCGAAGCCCGGCGCGACGCCGCCTGGGGCGACGTGCAGGCGGCGTGGGCCAATCTCTTCACCTCCTTCGGCCAGGACGTCACCGACGTCGCCGAGGCCGAGCGGCTCGATCCGGACGTCCTCGCCGCGCATCTGCGCAGCGCCGAGGCCGCCGCCCTCGCCCATGTCCGCGCCCCCGTGCGCCTCGCGTCGGGAGCGCGCCGATGA
>JBEOKB010000096.1:0-3288 GCA_040275425.1 Siculibacillus sp.
CGCGCCCTCGGCGGACGCGCGCGCCCACGAGGCGCCGCTCGACGAAGCGGCGGAGGCCCGCCCGCTCGGGGCGGCGCGGGCGCAGGTGCACGCCAACTACATCGTGGCGCAGACCCGCGACGGGCTGGTGATCGTCGACGCGCACGCCGCCCACGAGCGACTCACCTACGAGAAGCTCAAGCGCCAGCTCGCCGAGAGCGGGATCGCTCGGCAGGGGCTGCTGATCCCGGAGATCGTCGAGATGAGCGAGGACGACGCGGCGCGAGTGCTGGCGCGGGCGGAGGATCTGGCGGCGGTCGGGCTGGTGGTGGAGAGCTTCGGCGGCGGGGCGGTGGCGGTGCGCGAGGTGCCGGCGATCCTGGGCGACGCCGACGTGCACGGGCTGGTGCGCGACGTCGCCGACGATCTGGCCGAATGGGACGCGAGCGAACGCATCAGGGAGCGGATCGATCACATCCTGGCGACGATGGCCTGCCACGGGTCGGTCAGGACCGGGCGGCGACTCAGACCGCAGGAGATGGACGCGCTGCTGCGCGAAATGGAGGCGACGCCCAATTCCGGCCAGTGCAACCACGGGCGACCGACCTGGGTCGAGCTGAAGCTCGGCGACATCGAGCGGCTGTTCGGGCGGAAATGAAACGCCCGGCGATCGCAGACCGATCGCCGGGCGAAGAGGGTCGGAGGGGCGACGATCAGGCCGAGCGCAGGGTGCGGACGAAGTGCTCGACCTCGCGGGTGAGTTCGTCGGCGCTCGACGACAGTTCACTCGACAGGCTCATCAGCTGAGTGGCGGCGGAGCCGGTCATCTCGGCGGCGCGACCGACGCCGGAGATGTTGCCGGTGACGTGCTCGGTGCCCTCGGCGGCGCGCTGGGTGTTACCGGAGATCTCCTGGGTGGCGGCGCCCTGTTGTTCGACCGCTCCGGCGATCGAGGAGGTCATCTCGCGGATCGAGCCGATGGTGCCGACGATGCGGCTGATCGAAGTCACCGTCTCGTTGGTGGCCGACTGGATTTCGCCGATCTTGAGGGCGATGTCGTCGGTGGCCCTGGCGGTCTGGGCGGCGAGCTGCTTGACCTCGGAGGCGACCACGGCGAAGCCCTTGCCGGACTCGCCGGCGCGCGCGGCCTCGATGGTGGCGTTGAGAGCGAGCAGGTTGGTCTGGCCGGCGATGTCGCGGATCAGGTTGACGACGTCGCCGATCTTCTCGGCCGCCTGCGACAGCGAGCGGATGTTGTCCTCGGTGGCGGCGGCCTCGCGCGCGGCGGTGTCGGCGACACGGGTCGAGCGGCCGACCTGTTCGTTGATCTCGCGCACCGAGGCGGCGAGTTCCTCGGTCGAGGCGGCGACGGTCTGGACGTTGGTCGAGGCCTCCTCGGCGGCGTGCGACACCGACTGGGCCTGACGCGAGGTCTCCTCGGCGGAGGAGGAGAGATTGCGGGCGGCGTCGGCGACTTCACCGGACGAACGCACGAAGGTCTCGGCGAGCGCGCCCATGGTCGACATGAAGCGATCGGCGATCTCGCGGCGTTCGCGGGCGAGGCGTTCGGCCGCCTCGGCGTCGCGGCGGTTCTGGTCGGCGCGCATGCGCTCGTTGTCGGCGAGGCCGTCGCGGAAGACGACCAGGGTGCGGGCCATGTCGCCGATCTCGTTCGAGCGATCGGTCGAGGGAATGGCGGTGTCGAGACGACCCTGCGACACCGCGCGCATGGCGTCGGTCAGGGCGGTGAGCGGCGACGTGACGCCGAAGACGACGAAACCGATCGAGCCGACGGCGACGAACAGCGCGAGACCGGAGAGAATGCCGAGCCTCCACCGCGCGGCGGTGTAGTTGGCGTCGGCATGAACGACGGCGGCGGCGGCACCCTTGTTGTTCAGCTCGATGTCGCGATCGAGTTCGGCGATGGCGGCGTTGAACTCCTTGACCGAGACCTCGTAGATCTTGGCGGCGGCGGCGGCGTCGGTCCTGCTGACTTCGAGGGCCTTGCGCTGTTCGCCGAGGTAGGCGGTCCAGGCGGTGTGGAAGGCCCGCCAGATGCCGCGCTCCTCCTCACTGGAGATCAGCTTCTCGTAGGCGGCGAAGGACTGGTCGATCTTCGAGGACATCTCGACGAGCTGGCCGTCGATCTTGGTCTTCTCGGCCGGGTCGGCGACCATGAGATGACGCGCGGCGCGCACGCGCAGACGCGTGACGGCAGACTTGATCTCGCCGAGGGCACGGACGGAGGGCAGCCAGTTCTCGGCGATCTCCTCCTGGTCGGCGTAGATCACGCGCATCGACGAGAAGGCGAACCAACCCTGCACCAACATCGACGTCACCAGCAGCGCGATCACCGCGATCAGCGACGTCTTGACCGAAAAGCGCATCTCTACCTCCTCGAGGTACTCGTTCTTCTTCCGATGCCACTCTCGGTTCGCCTCGGGACGCGTGCCGATTTCGTGGGCATTCGGGCGGAGCCTCCTCCTGTTGGGTTAATCGAGACTTAATGCGTGAGAAATTCGCGCGGGCGGGGCGAACAACGACCGCCGACGCACCGTTCTTCGTTTGCATTCCGCGAGGGAATGCATCGCAATTCATTGCAAATGCGATGCAAATCGAATTTTCAGGCGGCGATCGTCCTGCGCAGGAACAGCAGGCGGGTCTCGCTGCGTGTGCGCGTGTCGATCACCTCGAAGGCGGGGGGCACCGCCACCTCGACCTCGGCGGTCTCCTCGACCACCACGAGGCCGTCGGGCCGCATCCAGTCGCCGGCGACCATGGCGGCGAGCGCGGCGTCGGCGAGGCCCTTGCCGTAGGGCGGATCGAGGAAGGCGAGGTCGAAGGGTTCCATCGGCGCGCGCGGTCCGAGGGTGGTGGCGTCGCGGCGCCACAGGCGGGTGACGCCGGTCAGGCCGAGCGTCTCGACGTTGGTGCGGATCAGACCACGCGCCTCGGCCGCCTCCTCGACGAACAGGCAGTAGCGGGCGCCGCGCGACAGGGCCTCGAGGCCGAGCGCGCCGGTGCCGGAGAAGAGATCGAGGACGCGGGCGTCCTCGAGGGTGTCGCGATGACCGTGGGCGAGAATGTTGAACAGGCTCTCGCGCAGGCGATCGGAGGTGGGGCGGATGTCCCGGGTCTTCGGAGCGGCGAGGGCCGCTCCGCGAAACCGTCCGCCGACGATCCTCACGCCCGGCCTCCGCGCGGGCCGCCGCGTCCCTGACCGCCACCCTTGGGGCCGGCGCCACGGGGGCCGGAGCCCTTGGGACCGGCGCCCTTGAAGCCGCCACCCTTGAAGCCGCCGCCCTTGAA
>JBEOKB010000097.1:0-2074 GCA_040275425.1 Siculibacillus sp.
CCGCACGAGCATCGTCACGCCCATCCGCACACCCACACCCATACCCACGAGCACCGCCACGGCGACGTGGTGCATTCCCATCCGCACAGCCATACCCACACCCACGAGCACGCCCACGTGCACGAGCACCTGCACGCGGGCGCGCACGACCACGACGACGCCCACGAGGGCTCGGACGGCGGCCACGAGCACGGCCACGGCGACCACGTCCACGGCAGCCACGGCCACGGGCATCGGTGAGGCGCCTCCTCGCAGGGCTCTCGAGCGATCGGGGCCTTGACGCCTCGTCGGGGCTGGTCTCCTCTCGGTGCCCTCGAGACTGTCCGACGACGGAGGAAGACGATGGCGAAGAATCCCTGGCTGCGCGAAGCCAATCTGATCGGCGGCGAATGGGTCGGGGCCGATTCGGGCGAGACCCACGCCGTCGTCGATCCGGCGACCGGCGAGGTGATCGGGCGCATCCCCAACTGCGGACGGGCGGAGACGGCGCGGGCGATCGCGACCGCGGAAGCCGCCTTCCCGGTCTGGGCGGCCAAGACGGCGGCGGAGCGCTCGGCGATCCTCTCTAAACTCGCCGATCTGATTCTCGCCAACGTCGACGCGCTCGGCGAACTCCTCACCCTCGAGCAGGGGAAGCCGCTGGCCGAGGCCAAGGGCGAGGTGACCGGGTCGGCCGCCTACGTGCGCTGGTTCGCGGAGGAGGCCAAACGCGTCTACGGCGACACCATCCCGTCGCCCTGGGCCGATCGGCGCATCATCGTCCAGAAGGAGCCGGTCGGGGTGATCGCGGCGATCACGCCGTGGAACTTCCCCTCGTCGATGATCTCGCGCAAGCTCGGCGCGGCGCTCGCCGCCGGCTGCACGGCGGTGGTGAAGCCGGCCGAGCTCACCCCCTATTCCGGCCTCGCCTGGGGCATTCTCGCCGAGCAGGCGGGGGTGCCGGCGGGCGTGGTCAACATCGTCACCGGCACGGCGGCGCCGATCGGCGACGAGTTCATCGAGAACCCGGCGGTGCGCAAGATCACCTTCACCGGTTCCACCCCGATCGGGCGGATGCTGGCGGGGCGCGCGGCCGAGCGGCTGAAGCGGGTGTCGATGGAACTCGGCGGCAACGCGCCGTTCGTGGTGTTCGACGACGCCGACGTCGATCTGGCGGTGTCGCAGGCGATCGCCTCGAAGTACCGCAATTCGGGCCAGACCTGCGTGTGCACCAACCGCTTCTTCGTGCAGGCGGGGGTCTACGACGCCTTTGCGGCCAAGTTCGCGGCCGGGGTGGCGGCGCTCAAGGTCGGGCGCGGCAGCGAGCCGGGCGTGGTGCAGGGGCCCTTGATCGAGGAGAAGGCGGTGGTCAAGGTCGAGAGCTTCGTCGCCGACGCGCTCGCCAAGGGCGCCAAGGTGGCGGTGGGTGGCAAGCGTCATGCGCTGGGCGGCACGTTCTTCGAGCCGACGGTGCTGACGGAGGCCACCACCGACATGGCCTTCGCCAAGGACGAGATCTTCGGACCCGTCGCGCCGCTCTTCCGCTTCGAAACGGAGGCGGAGGCGATCGCCATGGCCAATTCGTCCGAATACGGGCTGGCGGGCTACGTCTTCACCCGTGACCTCGGCCGGGCGTTCCGGGTGTCGGAGAAGCTGAAGTTCGGTCAGGTCGGCGTCAACGCGGGCGTGATCACCACCGAGGTGGCGCCGTTCGGCGGGGTGAAGTCGTCCGGCTTCGGGCGCGAGGGTTCCAAGTACGGCCTCGACGACTATCTCGACGTCAAATACGTGTGCATCGGCGGGCTGTGAGGCGCATCGCGCGGCGCTCGCCGCGCGCGTGGGCGGGGCGGCGCGAGGCATTCGATCGGTCGGCGGGCGGAAGCCTTCCGGCCGATCGGCGGTTTTCGGGGGCGCGGCGGGGGTCGTGTCGAAGTTCGTGAGGTGTCGTCGTTTTCGCACTTGCCAGGGCGGAGCGACCTCGGTATACGAGCGCCTGTCCGGCGTCGAACGCCGCCCGCTGCTCCCTTCGTCTAGCGGTCCAGGACGTCGCCCTCTCACGGCGAAAACAGGGGTTCGAGTCCCCTAGGGAGCGCCA
>JBEOKB010000098.1:0-3727 GCA_040275425.1 Siculibacillus sp.
CAGTCGCTGTGGCCGAACCTGTCGATCGTGCCGGTGTCCGAGAGCCGCTCGTCCTCCGCTCCGGGTCCGAGCGCGTCGGCCACCAGCGCGTGCCACGCGCGCGGGCTCGCCCCCCGCGCGCCGGCGAAGCCGCACACGTAGAGCCGGTCCGCCGCCCGCGTCATCGCCACGTAGAGCAGGCGCAGATACTCCCCGCCCGCCGCCTCGCGCCGCGCCGTCCGCTCGCCGGCGACGATCTGCGGATCGGCCTTGCCCCTGCTCCACACCAGCACCGGTGCCGGATCGATCGCCCCGCCGGGCGCGGGAAGCGCGATCAGCTTGGGGTCGTGCGCCGCCTGCACCGGTTCGCCACCCGAATCGACCAGGAACACCACCGCCGATTCGAGCCCCTTGGCGCCGTGCACGGTCATCACCCGCACCTCGTCGCGCTCCTCGTCGATCGCCCGCTTGATCGACGGCGCGTCGGCTGCCAGTCCCTCGATGAAGCGCGTCAGGCTCGGCGCCGGTCCCGCGTCGGCGGCGAGCGCCAGCGACAGGAACTCGTCGAGCACGTCGTCGGCCTCCGAGCCCAACCGCTCCACGAAGCGCCTGCGCCCGCCCTCGGCCGAGAGGATGCGGGCGTAGAGTTCGAAGGTCGGCACCCGGACGGCGAGATCGCGCCAGCGCGCCAACCGCCCCGCCGTCTCGCGCCATCCCTCGTCGTGCGTCCCCAGCCGCTCCAGCGCCGCCGCCAGCGTCTCGCCCTCGCCCCGCTCCACCGCCGCCAGCCGGATCAGATCGTCGTCGTCGCGCCCGAGCAGCGGGCTCTTGAGCAGGCAGGCGAGAGAGAGATCGTCCTCCGGCATGGTCAGCGCCCGACCGAGCGCCATCAGATCGGCCACCGCGATGTGGTCGGTCAGCAGCAGCCGGTCCTGACCGGCCACCGCGATGCCGCGCTCCTTCAACACCCGGTTCATCGCGTCGACGAACGGCCCGCGCTTGCGCACCAGCACGATCACGTCCTTCGGCCGCACCGGCCGCCCCGTCCCCTCGAGCACGCGGCCCGGCGCCAACAGACGGCCGATCTCGTCGGCGATCTCGTGGGCGAGCCGCACGTGCGCCGCCCGCGCACTCGGCCGATCGAGCGGCAGCACCCAGTCCTGCGGCTCAGGCGTGACCTCGGTCTCCACCACCGGCCACACCTCCACCCGCCCCGGCGCCCGGGCCCGCGCCGCCGTGTGCGGCGTGTAGCGGGTCGAGTCCGACAGGAGCCGCCCGCAGCGCTCGGGGTCCGCGAACACCGCGTCGACCGCGTCGAGTACCGCCGTGGTCGAGCGGAACGACAGATTGAGCGCGACGTCGGCGAAGGTGCCGCCCGCCCCCTCGGCGAGGCTCTGGAAATGGCGGCGGTTCTGCGAGAACGTGTCCGGCGCCGCCCCCTGGAACGAATAGATCGACTGCTTCTCGTCGCCGACCGCGAACACCGTGCGCCCCTTGCGCCGCGCTCCTTCGCCGGCGAAGAACTCCTCCGTCAGTCCGCGCACGATCCGCCACTGGCGCGGATTGGAATCCTGCGCCTCGTCGATCAGCACGTGGTCGATGCCCTTGTCGAGCTTGTACTGCACCCATTGCGCAGCGTCCGAGCGCGACAGGAGATCGGCGGTGCGCCCGACCAGATCGTCGAAGTCGAGCACGCCGCGTGCCCGCTTGCCCGCCTCGTAGCGCCCGATCACCCGGTCGCCGAGCCTGAGCAGCGCCGAGGTCGCCGCCAGCGAGGCGAGGGCCGCCCGCCGGTCGGCCAACCGCGCCAGCCGCACCGTCTCCGCGAACATCCGCTCGATCAGATCGGGATGGCGCGAGGTCGTCGCCTTGGTGGCGAGGCTGCGCTCGGCCTTGGGCAGGTCCTGCTTGGTGAAGAACACCGCCCACCACGCCGCCGCGCGCTCCTCGAGCGAGGCGGCGGTCGAACGCGCCGTGCGCATCTTCTCCGCCTGGGCCCGATCGTTCGCGCTCGACCCGGCGAAGTCCTCGATCAGTCGATCGACCAGTTCGGGCGGGAATTCGGGCGAAGCGAGCATCTCCGCGACGATCGTCGCCTCGCTCTCGCCCTCCTCGACGCCGAGCACGGCGGCGAGCTCGGCGAGACAGGCGTCGAGATCCCCGGCCCGGCGCAACCACGCGAGCACGTCGTCGCGCGCCGAGATCACCGCGTCGAGCGCGGCGTTGAGCGAGAATTCGCCCGCTTCCGCGAGCAGGAGGCGCAGCGCCCGGGCGATCGGATCGTCCGCCGCCGCCGCGCTCGCCTCCACCAGCACCGCCTCGCGCGCCGCCTGGATCGCCTCGCGCTCCAGGCTCTCGTCGAGAACCGCGAAGTTGCCGCCGAGATCCGCCTCGATCGGGAATTGCTGCAGGATGCTCTCGCAGAAGGCGTGAATGGTCTGGATCTTCAGCCCGCCCGGCGTCTCGATCGCCTGGGCGAACAACCGCCGCGCCGCCGCCAGCCGCGCCGCGTCGCGCTCGCGCCCCGGCCCCTCGACCGCCTCCAGCGCCGCCGTCAGCCGCGCGTCGTCGAGCGTCGCCCATTTGGCCAGCTCGCCGAACACCCGGTTCGACATCGTCGCCGCCGCCGCCTTGGTGAAGGTCAGGCACAGGATGCGGTTCGCCGGGGTGCCGGCGAGCAGGATGCGGATCACCCGACGCGTCAGCACGAAGGTCTTGCCCGACCCGGCGTTGGCCGACACCCACGCCGAGGCGGTCGGATCGGAGGCGCGCCGCTGCCGCTCGTCGGTCTCGGCCGGGACGACGAAGTCCTCGCTCATGCCTCGCCCCCGTCGCCGCTCTCGCCCGCCGCCCATTCCGCCACCCGGGCGAGATGGTCGTAGTCGCCCTCGCGTGCCTTCTCGAACTGCACGCGCGGCCGCGACGGATAGCCGGTCTCGGCCCGCCGGAAGGCGCGCACCAGCTCGATCAACGCCTCGAGCGCCGCCTCGGCGAGCGCGTGTGGATCGCGCCCGTCCTTCGATCGTCCGCGCTCCTCCCACTTGCCGCCGTCACGCCCGCCGGAGAGATGCAGATAGGCGATCTCGGCGAGATCACGCCCCGCCGTCGCGAACCCGAGCGCGCCGTCGAACGCCCCCGCCCGCGCCATCGCCGCCTCCAGGGCCAGCTGCGGCGACAGCAGGCTCTGCACCTGCGCCTCCGAGGGCGGTCGCCCGGTCTTGTAGTCGAGGAGCGTGATGCGCCCGTCGTGCAGGAGGTCGATGCGGTCGGCCCGCCCGGTCAAGGTGAAGGGCACGCCGTCGATCTCGAGCGTCAACCGCCCCTTCACCTCCGGACGGCGCGAGGCGACCAGCCCGTCGCGCGCCGCTTCCGCCTCCAGCCACCACGTCGCGATCGACGTCAGACGCGGCCGCCACAGCGCCACGATCTCCGGGAAGGCGCCCCAGGCGGCGAGCTTCGCGTCCGCCATGGCGGTGAAGACCTCGAGCGCCCGCGCCCCCCGCACGCTCTCGCCGCTCTTCACGAACGCCTCGAGCACGTCGTGCACCAGCATGCCGCGCTCGGACGCGCCGATCTCCCCGCCGATCGGATCGAGCACGTCGATCTTCAGAATACGGCGGGCATGGAGCGCGTAGGGGTCGCGGATCCAGCGCTCGATCTCGGTCACCGAGGCCGAGATCGGCCGCAGCTCGAGCGGTGGTCGCGGTGCCGGCCGGCCGACCGGCCGCGGTGGCCCGTCGGCGCGGTC
>JBEOKB010000099.1:0-3379 GCA_040275425.1 Siculibacillus sp.
CGCTCGGCCAGATCGGCCTCGGCCTCGGCGAGGCGGGCCTCGACCTCGGCGAGACGATCCTCGGCCTCGGCGGCCACCGCCGCCCCCTCCTCGTCGAGGGCGAGCAGTTCCTCCTCCTCCTCGGCGAGGCGGGCGAGCGCGTCGGACATGTCGGCGCCGAGCCGGTCCTCGCGCTCGGCGTCGTCGGCCAGTTGCGACAGGCGGCGCTCGAGCTCGACCAGCCGATCGCGGATGCGGCGTTCCTCGGCGTCGAGCTCGGCGCTGGCCACGCGCAGGCGCTGCAGCGCGGCGGCGGCCTCGGCCTCGGCGCGGCGCAGATCGGGCAGGTCATGGGCGGCGACGGCCTGATCGCGGGCGGAACGGGTCTGGACCTCCATGCGCTCGGCCAGCACGCGGTCGGTCTCGGCGAGTTCGCGTTCGGCCTCGGCGACGCGGGCGCGGGCGTCGACCCAGCGCAGGTGGGCGATGACGGCCTCGGCGCGGCGGATCTCGGCCGACAGCGCGCGATAGCGGGCGGCCTGCCGGGCCTGGCGCTTGAGGCTCTCGAGGCGGACCTCGAATTCGGTCAGCACGTCCTCGACGCGCTCGAGATTGGTCTCGGCCGCCTTGAGGCGGATCTCGGCCTCGTTGCGGCGCGAGTGCAGGCCGGAGATGCCGGCGGCCTCCTCCAGCACGGCGCGGCGGGCGGTCGGCTTGGCGGCGATCAGCTCGCCGATCTGGCCCTGGCGGACCATCGAGGGCGAGCGCGAGCCGGTCGAGGCGTCGGCGAACAGGAGCTGGACGTCGCGGGCGCGGACGTCGCGGCCGTTGATGCGGTAGTTCGAGCCGGCCTCGCGCTCGATGCGGCGGGTGACCTCGAGGGTGTCGGCGTCGGTGTGGGGGGCGGAGACGCGGCGCTCGGTGTTGTCGAGGGTCAGCGTCACCTCGGCGGCGTTGCGGCCGGGGCGGCGGCCGGAGCCGGAGAAGATGACGTCGTCCATGCCGGACGCGCGCATGTTCTTGTAGGAGTTCTCGCCCATGACCCAGCGCAGGGCCTCGACGAGATTGGACTTGCCGCAGCCGTTCGGGCCGACGACGCCGGTCAGCCCCGGCTCGATCCGGAACTCGGTCGGCTCGACGAAGGTCTTGAAGCCGAGAAGCCTGAGCCGGGTGAACTTCACCGACGCCCTCCGCAGGCGGGGCCGCCCGGCCGTTCACCGGGCGGCGGTGCCTCATTCACCGAGGAGCGGCGCCAGGATCTTGTCCATCTCCTCGGGGGTGGAGATGCCGACGACCTTGCGGCCGTTGACGAAGAAGGTCGGGGTGCCGTCGACCTTGTACTTCTCCGAGGCGCGAGTGCGGCCGGCGGTGAGATCGTCGAGGAGCTTCTGGTTGGTGAGGCAGGTCTTGAACGAATCGCGGGTGAAGTCGGCCTGACGCGACAGCTGGAACAGCGCCTCGACCGGGTCGGAGGCGCCGGCCCACTGCTTGAGGGTGCGGTAGTAGAGGCCGGTCATGTCGAAATAGCGCTCGGTCGGGGCGCAGCGCGACAGCATCGACACGGCGGCGGCGAGCGGATCGAGCGGGAACTCGCGATAGACCAGCCGCACCTTGCCGGTGTCGATGTACTTCGACTTCAGATGCGGCAGCACCGCCTCGTGGAAGTGGGCGCAGTGGCCGCAGGTCATCGAGGCGTATTCGACGATGGTGACCTTGGCGTCGGCCTTGCCGAGGATCATGTCCGGCAGCGCGCCGGGCTTGAGCATCTCGGTCATGTCGAAGGCGCCCTGGGCGGCGGCGGGGAGCGAGGCGAGCCCGGAGCCGACGAGGGCGAGCGCGACGGCGGAGGTCTCGAGAAGGCGGCGGCGGGTGAAGGTCACGGGCGGTTCCTCGCGAACGGAAGGCGGAGGCCCGCGCGAGCGCGCGACCCCCATTGAGAACTCCGCACTTCAATAGCCCGATTGTGGCGACACGTCGCCCCCCGGACGCGGCCTCGCGACATCGTTATCGGGGGAAAACGCCCCTAGCGACGCGGGGTCGCGACCATGGCGCGGCCGAGGCGGCGCAGGGCGGCGCGCAGGCCGTCGTCCTCGATCTCGGCGGTGAGGTCCTCGATGCGGGCCTCCTCGACGCGGGTGAGCGGGCGCAGGCGCGGGGCGCGGGCGACGACAGGGCGCGAGATCGGCTTCTGCGAGATGCGGATGCGGCCGACGGCGGGGAAGCCGAACACGGTGTTGATGCGCTCGAGGATCTGGGGGATCTCGTGCTGGAAGAGAAGCGCGCGGGCGCCCTCGCAGCGCACGAACAGCGTCGCCGGCTCGAAGGCGTCCTCGCCGCCGTCGTCCATGCGGCGCGGCCACGACAGGCGCTCGGGCTGGGTCACGTCGCGATAGGCGGCGCCGACGATCTCGCTCCACTGCGTGAAGAGATCGACGGTGGCGAAGCCGCGCTTCTTCGCCGCCGGCTTCAACACGTCGACGAGAAGATCGGCGACGGGAGCGGCGTCGCGACGGCGGCGGGATCTCGGGCTTTCGGCGGGGCGAGACGACATGGGGGGCACGATGGCCGGGCAATTCAGCGGAAGCAAGGCGGCAGGCGCCCGATCGGGCCTTTTCTCCCCGTCGTCCCCACGCTACCTCCCGTGTCCATGACCTCTTCCCCTGCCCTGCCCTCCGCCGCCGACCTCCTCGCCTGGTACGACCGCCACCACCGCCGCCTGCCGTGGCGGGTGACGCCGCCGGAGCGCGCGGTGGGCGTCGTGGCCGATCCCTATCGGGTATGGCTGTCGGAGGTGATGCTGCAACAGACCACGGTGGCGGCGGTGAAGAGCTACTTCGAGGCCTTCACCACACGCTGGCCCGACGTCGGGGCGCTCGCCGCCGCCGACGAGGGCGAGGTGATGAAGGCCTGGGCCGGGCTCGGCTACTATTCGCGGGCGCGCAACCTCAAGGCCTGCGCCGAGAGGGTCGCGCGGGAATTCGGCGGGCGGTTTCCCGAGAGCGAGGACGAGCTGATGCGCCTGCCGGGCATCGGCCCCTACACGGCGGCGGCGATCGCGGCGATCGCCTTCGATCGACCGGCGACGGTGGTCGACGGCAACGTCGAGCGGGTGATCGCGCGCCGCTTCGCGCTCGACGCGCCGATGCCCGGCGTCAAGGGCGAGATCCGCCGCCTCGCCGGGCTGATCACGCCGAACGCGCGACCGGGCGACCATGCCCAGGCGATGATGGATCTGGGGGCGACGATCTGCGCGCCGAAGTCGCCCGCCTGCGGGCTCTGTCCGTGGCGCGAGGGCTGCGCGGGCCGGGCCTCGGGGACGCCGGAGCGCTTCCCGCTCAAAGCGGAGAAGAAGGCGCGGCCGACGCGGGTCGGCGTCGCCTTCGTGGCGGTGCGCGCCGAC
>JBEOKB010000100.1:0-10475 GCA_040275425.1 Siculibacillus sp.
CGCCGGTCGCCCCGGCGGTCCGTTCGACCGCGCCGTCCGCCGCGGCGCGATCGTCGCGGCCGTGGCGCCCCGGCCCGGCGAACCGGTGGTCGAGAAGCGCGCCGTCTCGGCCTTCCTCGACACCGATCTGGCCACGCGCCTGCCCGAACCCGGCGCCGCGCCCCTGATCGTCGCCGGGTTCATGACCCACAACTGCGTCTCCTCCTTCGTCCGCGACGCCGGAGACGGCGGACATGCGATCACCGTCGCGCACGACGCCTGCGCCACGCGACCCCTGCCCGGACCCGCCGGCATCGTGATCGACGCCGCCGATCTGCACGCCGCCTCGCTCGCCGGCCTCGCCGATCGCTTCGCCCGCCTCGCCTCGGTCGCCGAGATCCTCGCGGTGATGTGAGGCGCGGTCTTGGGCGTGCCGTGTTCTCGTGTTAAGCGACCGTACGACTACCCATCCCGACACGATCCGCTCCCGCGAGACCTCCATGCCCTCGAGCGCCGTCCATCGCCGCGACCATCTCCTCGGCGTCGCCCTGGTCACCGGGGCGACGCTGTTCTGGTCGATGACCGGGTTCTTCACCCGCGCGCTCGGCACCGATCTGTGGACGACGCTCGCCGGGCGCTCCGCCTTCGGCGTGGTCATGCTGCTCGTCCTGTTCGTCGCCGCCAACCGTCGCGAGAGCCTGCGCGTCTTCCTGAGCATGGGGCGCTCGGGCGTCGCCCAGGCGATCGCCGCCGTCGCCTGCGCCTTCTTCACGATCTCCTCGCTCTACCACACGTCGGTCGCCGACAACGCGGTGATCGGCGCCGCCGCCCCCTTCGCCGCCGCGCTGCTGGCGCGCGTCGTCCTCGGCGAACGCATCCCTCGCCGCACCTTCGTCGCCGGGGCGGTGTCGCTGGTGGGGGTCGGCATCGTCGTGTCGGGCTCGCTCGGCGCCGGTCACCTGTTCGGCGATCTCCTCGCCGTCGGCATGATGCTGGCCTTCGCCGCGATGATCGTCATCGCCCGCGCCCGGCCCGAGATGCCGGTCGCCCCGCCCAACATCCTGGCGGTCGGCCTGAACTTCCTTCTCGCCGCGCCGCTGGCGAGCCTCGGCTCGGTCGGACCGGTCGATGCCGCGCTTCTGGCGCTGTTCGGCCTCACCAACTTCGTCGCCGCCGGAACCCTGTTCCTGTCCGGATCGCGCCGCATCCCGGCGGCGGAATCGGCGCTGATCGTCACCCTCGACATGGTGTTCGGCCCGATGGTGGTATGGGCGACCTTCGCCGAGGCTCCGACCACCGCCGGTCTGATCGGCGGTGCGATCGTGCTCGCCGCCGTGGTCGGTCACGTGGCGGCCGGCGCGCGCGCCGGAGCGGCGAAGACCGCGACCACGTCCAGCGCCGTCGCGGCGAAGGTCGCCCCCGCCCCCTGCGCCGTGGCGCCGCCCGTCGTCGGCGATCACCGCGAGACCTGAGTCGCCCCCGGCCGCAGCGCGTCGAGCGCGATCCGCCCCGGCCCGACGTGGAGGATCGCCACCGCCATCGCCGCCCAGGCGAGGTGGAAGTTGGCCCAGCCGTCCGGCACGGTGATCTGGATCAGCGCCGTCATCGCCAGGAGGCCGAACGCCGACAGCCGCGTCGCCAACCCGAGCACCAGGAGGATCGGCAGCACGATCTCTGCCGTGCCCGAGGCGATCGCCATCAGCGCCGGCGCGGGATAGGCGATCTCGGCCCCGAACAGATGCAGCCGGAACTCCTCCTGGAACAGGAACAGCGCGCTCTCCGAGATCCGGAAGGGTCCGTCCCACTTGGTCAGGCCCGAGCGGAAGAACGGCACCGCCAGCGCCACTCGGAGCGCGAGCGACACCAGCGACGGCGGCACCCGTCCGAGCAGGCGATCGATCCCGCCCCACGCGGAGAGACCGCGCGTGAACGGGGACGGGGAGGGGGACGCGGCGGCCGACGGCACGGCGGAGGGATCGAGCGACATGGGATCTGCTCCTCGAAGGGAACGAGGGATCAGGCGAGATCGACGATCGCGCCGAGAAGGAGGAGGGCGACGAGCCGGGCGCCGACGTCCGTCCCGGCGTCGAGCGCCAGCGCCGCGTCGCTCGCCTCGGCGATGGTCGCGCCCGCCGCCAGCGCGGCGACGAAGGCCGCCTCTGCCGGATCGAGCACCGCCGCGATCACCTCCTCGCGCGGTCGCACCACCATCACCGTCTCGGCCGGCCCGGCGGGAGCCGCCTCGCCCTCGGCGAGCGCGGCGCGGATCGCGCCGATCGGATGGGCCGAGGCGATCAGCGCGAAGGTCGGATGAAGCCGCGCCCGCGCCGCCGCCAATTCTTCCGCCGCGCGCCCGATCGGCCGGTCGAGCCCGATCGGCTCGGCCTCGGCGCCGTGGTAGGCGCGCGTCCACGCCGCCTCCAACCGCGCCGTGTCGATGAGCGCCCCGTCCGCCCGCGTCGGCGGATGGGCGGCGAGAAAGCCGGGCAGGTCGTCGCCCCACGAAGCGACGATCGGGCTGGTCGGCGGGCACTCCCGGAGGTAGACGCGCATCGCCGCGAAGAAGGCCGCGTCGCCGATCAGGCGGCGGGAGACGGGAAACTGCGCCGCCATCGCGTCGAGCCGCGCCACCGCGACGTTGTTGCGATGGACCGAGAAGCGCGAGGCGAGATCGCCCCGCGTCCCCCGCAGCCCCGACGGCGGCGGCGCGCTCGGCTCGACCACGGCGCGGGCGAAGGCGGCGATCGTCTCAGCCGCGGGCATGGGTGCGTCCTCCCTCGGCGACCTCGACCATGATCGCCTCCGCCGTCCGCGCCTCGGCGACGAGGCGGGCGAACGTGGGCAGGTCGTTGTTCCATTCGATCAGCGTCGGCAGCGGCCCCGCCCGCGCGATCACCTCCGCGTAGAGCGCCCACACGCTCTCCGGTACCGGCCCGTCGTGGGCGTCGATCAGCAGCGGCAGTCCGTCGGCGTCGACCGTCTCGAATCGCCCGGCCAGATGGATCTCCCCGACCCGCTCCAGCGGGAAGGCGGCGAGGTAGATGCGCGGATCGAACCCGTGATTGGTCGCCGACACGTCGACGTTGGCGACGTCGAGCAGCAGGCCGCAGCCGGTGCGGCACGACACCTCGGCGAGGAAGTCGACCTCCCCGATCGTGCTCTCGGCGAAGCGCACGTAGGTGGCCGGATTCTCGAGCAGGATCGCCCGGCCGAGCGCCGTCTGCACCTCGTCGACATGGGCCGCGACGATGTCCAGCGTCTCCGGCGTCAGCGGCAGCGGCAACAGGTCGGCGAGATGGGTGCCGTGGCTCGACCAGGCCAGATGCTCCGACACCGCCTCCGGCTCGAACCGCGCCACCAGCAGGGCGAGGCGGGCGAGATGATCGCGGTCGAGCGGCCCGGGGCGGCCGATCGACAGACCGACACCGTGGATCGACAGCGCGTGGTCGCGCCGGATCGCCTCGAGCAGGCGCAGCGGCGGTCCGCCCGCGCCCATGTAGTTCTCGGCGTGGATCTCGAAGAAACCGACGTCGGCCTTCTCGGCGATCACGTCGCGGGCATGGGCGAGCTCGAGTCCGACCCCGGCGCGCGGCGACAGGCGGCTCGGGACGGCGAAGGCGGGGCGGGACATGGCGAACTCCGCGAGGCATGAGCCGGAAGGGGGGCGCCGCCGAGGGGGGGGGGAGGCCTCGACGGCGCGCGCGGGCGGATCAGCTCTTCGGCACGTCGCGGGTCAGCGCGGTGAGCGAGCCGATGCGATCGCCCGGCAGCTTCATCGTGGTGCAGGTGCCCTTGGCCACCGCCTTCCAGGCGTTGCCCTGGTAGTCGACCTTGGAGGTGCCGGCGCAGGTGGTGCCGGCCCCGGCGGCGCAGTCGTTCTGGCCCTTCAGCGCCACGCCGAAGCACTTCTCCTTGGCCATGTCCTGGGCCGAGGCGGGGGCGATCGAGGCGAGCCCGGCGAGCGCGGCGGCGAGCGAACCCAGAACGGCGAGGCGGGTGGAGGTGGTCATGTGTCTGTCTCCTCGTTGGAGAGAGCGCTTCTCGTCTCTCGGAGGGTCCTACGCGCCGCCTCGCCCCGTCGTTACGGCGCTCACGCATCGGTGATCGCGCGTGATCGTCGGTGGGCCGTTACGGAAAATGCGCGGTCTCGTGTAACGTTCGACCGCACCCGCGCGTAGGACGGTACGAGGAGCGTCGACCAGCCGTGAATCGCACCGCCGTGAGAAACGCCGACGCCTCCGAACAGAACTGGAGCGACTGGATGCGCGCCGCGCTCGACGGCGACGAGCGCGCCTACCGTCGTCTGCTCGAGGCGTTGACGCCGCGTCTGCGCGCCCTCGCCGCCCGTGGCCTCGCCCGCGCCGGTCTCACCGGCGCCGATCCGGAGGACGTCGTGCAGGAGACCCTGCTCGCCATCCACCTGAAGCGTCACACCTGGGACCCGCGCGAGCCCCTCGCGCCCTGGGTGGTGACCATCGCCAGGAACAAGACCATCGACGCCCTGCGCCGACGCGGTCGTCGCGTCGAACTGTCGGTCGACGACTTCGCCGAGATCCTGCCGGCCGCGCCCGACCGCGACCCGACCGAGGGCCGCGACGTCGAGCGCCTGCTCGGCAATCTCGGCGAGCGCGCCCGCGACGTGGTGCGCTCGATCGGCGTCGAGGATCGTTCGGTGCGCGAGACCGCCGAACGCCTCGGCATGAGCGAAGGGGCGGTGCGCGTCGCCCTGCATCGTGGTCTGAAGACGCTCGCCGACATCTGGCGGAGGACCGACCCGTGAAGACCGACGATCTCCTCGCCGCCCTCGCCGCCGACGCCGGCACCCGCGAACCGAGCCCGACGGCCCGTGTGGCTCCCGCCCTGGCGATAGGCGCCGCCGTCGCCGCCGCGGTCTTCGCCGCCGTCGTCGGCCCGCGCCCCGATCTCGCCGCCGCCGCCGAGACCGGCCGCTTCCTGTTCAAGTTCGTGCCGACCGGCCTTCTCGCCGTCGCCGCCGTCGGTGCGCTGCTGCGCCTGACCCGCCCCGGCGGACGCCTCGGCGTCTGGGCCGGGCTCCTCGTCGCCGCCGCGGTGATGCAGCTCGGCGCGGTGGTGGTGGTGGCGGTGCTGGTGCCGCGCGATCTGTGGGCGACCCGCGCCCTCGGCCGCAACGCGCTTCACTGCCTGCTGCTGACCCCGTTCCTGTCGATCGCGCCTCTGGTGGCCGTCCTCGCCGCAGCCCGCCACGGCGCCACCACCCGCCCGGCGCTGACCGGCGCGGTCGCGGGCCTCGCCGCCGCCGGTGTCGGCGCCTCGCTCTATGCCCTCAACTGCGCCGACGACAGCCCGCTGTTCGTCGGCCTGTGGTATCCGCTCGCGGTCGCCGTCGTCGCCGCCGTCGGCGCGCTGATCGGCCGCCGCCTGCTCACCTGGTGAGCCGACGCCGACGGCCGCTCACGCCTTCACCGGCTCGAGGATCGACACGTAGTTGGCGACCGCCGCCCCGCCCATGTTGAACACCGCGCCGAGCGTGGCGCCGGGAAGCTGGATGTCGCCCGCCTCGCCGGTCAGCTGCCGCGCCGCGATCACGTGCATCGACACCCCCGTCGCCCCGACCGGATGGCCCTTGGCCTTGAGCCCGCCCGAGAGGTTGATCGGCAACCGCCCGCCGCGCGCCGTCTCGCCCGCGATCACCGCCGCCCGCCCGCCGCCCGGCGCGGCGAGCCCCATCGCTTCGACCGTCAGCAGCTCGGCGATGGTGAAACAGTCGTGTACCTCGGCGAAGGAGAGATCGTCGACCCCGATCCCCGCCGCCGCATAGGCCCGGGCGAAGGCCTTGCGCGGCCCCTCGTAGGCGACCGGGTCGCGCCGCGACATCGGCAGGAAGTCGTTGACCTGCGCCGCCGCCCGGAAGGAGACCGCATGGCGGAAGTCGCCGACCATGTCCTCCGCCGCCAGCACGATCGCCGCCGCCCCGTCGGACACCAGCGAGCAGTCGGACTTCTTGATCGGCGGCGCGATCATCGGATTGCGCTCCGACGGCGTCAGGCAGAAGTCGAGCGTCACCTCGCGCCGCATCTGCGCCAGCGGATTGCCGAGCGCGGCGCGGTGGTTCTTGACCGCGATGTGGGCCATCGCCTCGCTCGGATCGCCGAAGCGCTCGCCGTAGCCGCGCGCCAGCCGCGCGAAGATCTCGGGGAAGGAGAGCGCCGCCTCCTCCTTCTGATACGACGCCCCGGCCAGCGCCCGCGTCACCCCCGCGCCGTCGAGCCCGGACATCTTCTCCACGCCCACCACCAGCGCCGTGCGGATCCGCCCCGAGGCGATCGCGTCCATCGCCGCCCACAGCGCCGCCGAACCCGAGGCGCAGGCGTTCTCGCACCGGGTCGCCGGCTTGAACCGCAGCCCGTCGTCGACGCCCAGGATCATCGACGAGCAGAACCCGTCCGGCACCAGCCCGCTGTTGAAGTGGCCGAGCCACACCGCGTCGATCGCCCGCCCGTCGAGCCCGGCGTCGACGAGCGCCTCGCGCCCCGCCCGGACGATCAGATCCTCGACCCCGAGGCTTTCGAAACGGCCGAACGGCGTATGGCCCCGCCCGACGATGATCGCGCGCATGATGCTCCTCCCGGGTGTCGGCGCCGTTCGCCGGCGCTCGTGCTCGGGAGAGTTTCCCCGCCGCCCGGCCGTCGCACAAGCCCCCCCGTCGGGACGACGTCGGGTCACCTCACGAAAAGTTATATTGAACGTATCACTTTGATCGACGAGGATCGGTCTCCTCTCGCTCCGCCCCTCTCCTCGATCGGTACGGAGCGAGTTCGTTCGCGATGCGGCGACGCGTCGTGAGCGCGGTGGTCGCCGCGTCGGGTCCCCTGCTCTCAACCCGCCGCGGCGGCCGCTGCGTCCCTACGGGGACGTACGGATGCCCGATTCTTGGACAATCCCCGGTGAAATTGCTAGACGAGTCCGTCGATGCGTCGGGCGAGAGCCGCCGAGACGCGTCGCGGGGCGCCGCCATGCGATTGACCAGCTATTCCAACTTTTCGCTTCGCACGCTGATGATCGCCGCGATGCGTGCGCCGGGCCTGTCGACCGTTCAGGAGGTCGCCGACGCCTTCGGCATCTCGCGCGCCCATCTGGTCAAGTGCGTCCATCGCCTCGGCGTGTGGGGCTATCTCGAGAACGTGCGCGGCAATCGCGGCGGCTTCCGCCTCGCCCGCCCCGCCGCCGAGATTTCGGTCGGCGAGGTGATCCGGCGCACCGAAGAGGGGTTCGATCTGGTCGAATGCTTCGACCCCGCCGGCAGCGACTGTCCGATGCGCGGCGACTGCCGTCTGTCGACCGCGCTCGTCCGCGCCCGCGACGCCTTCCTCGCGCAGCTCGACGGCATCACCATCGCCGACGTCGTCGCCAATCAGGAAGAGATCCTCGACATTCTCGGCCTCGACGAGGTCCGTCGCGCCAACACCCGCGACTGCCTCCTCGCCGCCGCCGGATCCGCGCCCGCCCTCACGCCCGCGCCGACGGCGTCTCCGCCAGCTGCTCGGCGGTGATGTCGGCGAGGCTCCAGCCGCGCAGCTCCGACTTGAACGCGTCGTAGGCGCTCTCGCACGCCCGTCTGAGCAGGCACGCCTCGACGATGCGGCAGGCGTCGTCGCGCCGCAGCCGGCAGGGGAAGAGGTTCTCCTCGCCCTCGAACAGCTCGATGATCTCCATCACGTCGATCGCCTCCGGCGCCCGCCCGAGCCGGTAGCCGCCGCCGTTGCCGCGCCGCCCCTCGAGATAGCCCGCGCGCATCAGCTCGTGACACGACTTCACCACCAGCGATTCCGACAGGGCGAGATCGCGCACCATCTGCGGCATCGTCACCGGTTGATCCGGATGACGGCGGCACAGCATCAGGATGCGCAGCGCGCCGTTGGTCGAGGGGTTGAGGTGCATCGGTGATCGGATCTCCCGAGGGCGAGGCCCTGCGTTTCGTTCGGCGGTGAGCCGACGCGACCGGCGCACCCTAGCGTGGTTCGCGCGTCCGCGTGATCCGCATGCCTACGGATCGGTTCGTCGGCGCTCGCGCACCGACGAACCGACACGAACAGCCCTCCCACCGCGTGCTTTGCCTTGACGCCGCCGTCCCACGCCCTATTCCTCGCCCGATGCAGGACGCAAAACCCCTCTTCTCCCATCGCAGGCACTGGGCCCACCGTTTCGGCACCGCGCCCTTCCTTCCCATGAGCCGGGCCGAGATGGACCTGCTCGGCTGGGACGCCTGCGACGTGATCCTGGTGACCGGCGACGCCTACGTCGATCACCCCTCCTTCGGCATGGCCATCGTCGGTCGTCTCCTGGAGGCCCAGGGCTTCCGCGTCGGCATCATCGCCCAGCCCGATTGGACCGGCCCCGAGCCCTTCCGCGCGCTCGGCCGCCCGACGCTGTTCTTCGGCGTCACCGGCGGCAACATGGACAGCATGGTCAACCGCTATACGTCCGACCGGCGCCTGCGCCACGACGACGCCTATACCCCGCACGGCGAGGGGGGCAAGCGCCCCGATCGCGCCGTGCTGATCTATTCCCAGCGCGTGCGCGAGGCCTATAGAGACGTCCCGATCGTGCTCGGCGGCATCGAGGCCTCGCTGCGCCGCATCGCCCACTACGACTACTGGTCCGACAAGGTCCGCCGCTCGATCCTGGTCGACGCCAAGGCCGACGTGCTGATCTACGGCAACGCCGAGCGCGCGCTGGTCGAACTCGCCCACCGCATGGCCAAGGGCGACCGCCCCGCCGACTGCGACGACCTGCGCGGCATCGCGCTGGTCAAGCCGGCGGTGCCCGAGGGCTGGACCGTGGTGCCCGCCGACGATCTCGACGTCGCCGACGAGGGCGCGCGCAGGTCGGGCGAGCGCTCGGTCGTCCGTCTGCCGAGCTTCGAGCAGGCGGCGGGCGATCGCGAGGCCTATGCGAGAGCCTCGCGCGTGCTCCATCGCGAGAGCAATCCCGGCAACGCCCGCCCCCTGGTGCAGCGGCACGGCGACCGCGAACTGTGGGTGACGGCGCCGCCGATCCCGCTGACCACGCCCGAGATGGACGCGGTCTACGATCTGCCCTACGCCCGCGCCCCACACCCCGCCTACGGCGACGCCAAGATCCCCGCCTGGGAGATGATCCGCTTCTCGGTGACGATCATGCGCGGCTGCTTCGGCGGCTGCTCGTTCTGTTCGATCACCGAGCACGAGGGCCGAATCATCCAGTCGCGCTCGCAGGGCTCGATCCTTCAGGAGATCGAGCGGGTCCGCGACAGGACAGAGGGCTTCACCGGCGTCATTTCGGACATCGGCGGGCCAACCGCCAACATGTACCGCATGGCCTGCAAGGACCGCGAGACCGAGGCGCTGTGCCGCAAGCCCTCCTGCGTCTTCCCCGACGTCTGCCCCAACATGAACACCAGCCACGACGCGCTGATCGAGCTCTACCGCAAGGCGAGGGCGATCCCCGGCGTCAAGCGCGTGATGGTCGCCTCCGGCGTGCGCTACGACCTCGCGGTCAAGTCGCCCGCCTACATCAGGGAGCTGGTGACCCACCACGTCGGCGGTTATCTCAAGATCGCCCCGGAGCACACCGAGGAGGGCCCGCTCTCCAAGATGATGAAGCCGGGCATCGGCTCCTACGATCGCTTCAAGCAGCTGTTCGACGCGGCGGTCCAGGCGGCGGGGAAGAAGTACTTCCTCATCCCCTATTTCATCGCCGCTCATCCCGGCACGTCGGACGAGGACATGATGAACCTCGCCCTGTGGCTGAAGAAGAACAAGTACCGCGCCGATCAGGTCCAGACCTATCTGCCCTCGCCGATGGCCCTGTCGACGGCGATGTACCACTCCGGCGTCAACCCGCTGAAGGCGGTGCGGCACGGGGCATCCGAACAGGTCGAGACGGTGAAGGGCCTGCGCCAGCGCCGGCTGCACAAGGCGTTCCTGCGCTATCACGACGCCGAGAACTGGCCGCTGCTGCGCGAGGCGCTGAAGGCGATGGGCCGCGCCGACCTGATCGGCCCAGGCAAGCACCATCTGGTGCCCAACTGGCAACCGGCGGGCACCGGCACGGGCGGCGGCGAGGGCAAGCGGATGGGCGGCAAGCACAAGCCGCAGACGTTCCTGACCAAGGGCGTGATCAAGTAGGCGGAGTGGCGGCTGGGGCGGCCAGTGATTTAACGATTGCATTTCTTGAAATCGAAACGCAATCGCGTATGCTGAGCACGGACGGAGCGGCGCAAATGTGCCGATCCGTGAACTTGCGGGGCTTCGCCATGGCAACAGCCGTTGCAAATCTGCTCGATCATCTGCGAAACGATGCCGGATTGCAGGGCAAGGACATTGCCAACGTCATGGCGGTGTCGCCGGCCACCGTGTCGCGCTGGATGAGCGGCAAGGCGTCGCCCGACCTCAAGACCCAGTTGATCATGTCGGATCTGCGGTTCGTCGCCGATCGATTGGCGGAATTCTACCAGCCCGACGAAACCCGACTGT
>JBEOKB010000101.1:0-12714 GCA_040275425.1 Siculibacillus sp.
CTCCGAGGAGCGCTATCGCGCCATGTTCCGGGCCATGGACGCGGTGCTGCGCGAGCCGCCGCCGTGGATCGTGTCCGCCCCCGCGCCGGACCATCGAGTGCGCGCCCACGCGCCCGCCGACGTCCGCGCGACGTCGATTCGCCGTCCGGCCACCTTCGGCCCTCATCTGGAGCACGCGATGAAGTTCTTCGTCGACACGGCCGACGTGGCCGAGATCCGCGACCTGGCCCGGACCGGTCTCGTCGACGGCGTCACCACCAACCCCTCGCTGGTGAGGAAGGCGGGACGGCCGTTCCGCGAGGTGATCGCCGAAATCTGCGCCCTGGTGCCCGGTCCGGTTTCGGCCGAGGTGGTCGCGCTCGACGCCGACGGCATGATCCGCGAAGGCGTCAGCCTCGCCGAGATCGCCGCCAACGTGGTGATCAAGCTGCCGATGACCTGGGACGGCCTGATCGCCTGTCGCGCCCTCACCGAGCGCGGCCTCAAGACCAACGTCACGCTCTGCTTCAACGCCAACCAGGCCCTGCTCGCCGCCAAGGCCGGCGCCACCTTCGTCTCGCCCTTCGTCGGCCGCCTCGACGACGTCGGCCTCGACGGCATGGAACTGATCGGCGAGATCCGCGCCATCTACGACAACTACGACGCGCTCCTGACCGAAGTGCTGGCCGCCTCCATTCGGACACCGAACCACGTCAAACTGGCTGCTCTCGCCGGTGCCGACGTCGCCACCGTGCCGCCGAGCGTGCTCCAGGGCCTCGTCGCCCACCCCCTGACCGTCAAGGGGATCGATCAGTTCATGAAGGACTGGGCCGCGACCGGCCAGACCATTATCTGATCCCCCGCCCGTTCCCCGCCGCCCGCCGCGCCACCGAGGATATCGCCCCATGTTCCCGACGCCGAAACAGCTCCTGCTGCCCAACACCTACGAGTTCGAGGCCGGCCCGATGGTCAAGGTCACGGGCTTCCGCGAATACGATGCCCGCTGGTTGTTCGGCAAGGAGATCAACCTGATGGGCATCCAGGCCCTCGGCATGGGCCTGGGCACGCTGCTCGCCGAGCGCGGCGTGAAGCGCGAGATCGTCGTCGGTCACGACTACCGCTCCTATTCCGCCTCGATCAAGCTGGCGCTCGTCACCGGCCTGATGGCGGCGGGCTGCAGGGTCCACGACATCGGTCTGGCCATCACCCCGATGGCCTATTTCGCCCAGTTCGAGCTCGACGTGCCCGCAGTGGCCATGGTCACCGCCTCGCACAACGAGAACGGCTGGACCGGCGTCAAGATGGGCTGCGACCGGCCGCTGACCTTCGGCCCCGACGAGATGACCCGCCTCAAGGAGATCGTCCTCTCCGCGCAGTTCGATCTCGTCGGCGGCGGCTCCTACGTCTTCGTCGAGAACTTCCCCGATCGCTACGTCGCCGATCTCACCACCCGACCCAGGCTGAACAAGCGCCTCAAGGTCGTCGCCGCCTGCGGCAACGGCACCGCCGGCGCCTTCGCCGAAAAGCTGCTCGCCGCGCTCGGCGCCGAGGTCATCCCGCTCGACACCAAGCTCGACTACACCTTCCCGCGCTACAATCCGAACCCCGAGGACATGGAGATGCTCCATGCCATCCGCGACGAGGTACTGAGGACCGGCGCCGACGTCGGCCTCGGCTTCGACGGCGACGGCGACCGCTGCGGCGTCATCGACGACGAGGGCGAGGAGATCTTCGCCGACAAGGTCGGCGTCATGCTCGCCCGCGATCTGGCCGAGGTCTTCCCGAAGCCGACCTTCGTCGTCGACGTCAAGTCGACCGGCCTCTACCACTCCGACCCCGAGCTGCGGCGCCTCGGCGTCACCACCGACTACTGGAAGACCGGCCACAGCTACATCAAGCGCCGCGTCAACCAGCTCGGCGCCCTCGCCGGTTTCGAGAAGTCCGGCCACTACTTCTTCAACGCCCCGATCGGCCGCGGCTACGACGACGGCTTCGTCTCCGCCATCGCCATCCTCGACATGCTCGATCGCAACCCCGATCGCAGAATGTCCGACCTGAAGAACGCCCTGCCCAAGACCTGGTCGAGCCCGACCATGTCGCCCCACTGCGACGACGAGATCAAATACGGCGTCTGCGACAAGGTCATCGCCCGGCTGCTGGCGATGAGGGAGAAGGGCGAGACGCTGGCCGGTCACGCCATCGTCGACGTCAACACCGTCAACGGCATTCGCGTCACCACCGCCGACGGCACCTGGGGCCTGATCCGCGTCTCCTCCAACAAGCCGGAACTGGTCGTGGTGATCGAGAGCCCGGTCTCCGAGGAGCGCTATCGCGCCATGTTCCGGGCCATGGACGCGGTGCTGCGCGAGAACCCGGAAGTCGGCGCCTACAATCAGACCATCTGATCGCCCGACGGCGACGGTCACGCTCCCCTCGCGGCCGCCCGCGCGGGGGGCGTTGCTTTGTGCGGGCGAGAGCGCTACCAAGCAGCCCGCCGCTCGATGTCCGGGCGGCCCGCGCGACGACATCGGGAAGAGCCATGACCAAGAAGCCCGCCGCCGAAAAGGCCGACCGCATTCTCGGCTTCTGCTGGTTCCGCCGCGAGGACTACGACCGCGCCCGCTCGCTGATGGCCGATCCCGAGATCCTGTTCGACACCTGGGAGGAGTGGTTCACCGCCGCCCGCAAGATCGAACGCGAAGTGACCGAGCGCGGCGAGAAGGTCGTGCGCATCCGCTTCGACCTCGCCGCCTTCATGCTGTGGTGCGTCGGCCACGATCGCCTGCCCGACGAGAAGGCGCGCGCCGCCTGGGCCGCCGACGCCGCCAAGCGGAAGTTCGGCCACCGCTGAGGAGAGGTCGATCGGGCCGATCCGGCCCGATCGCGCGCGGCCCCGCTCAGTAGCCGCCCTTGCGCCGGCTCTCCGGCAGCCCGGCGATGCGCCCCGCCTGCTTGGAGGGGTCGAGCGGGAACAGATCGTAGAGCACGCGCTGCTCGACCTTCTCGCCCCACTTGTCGCTCATCGCCTTCATGATGGTGCGCGTGTTCGGCTGGGTCTCACCGTTGTCGAAGTACTCTTCGCGCAAGTAGTTCATCACGTCCCAGTGGCGGGGCGTCAGCTCGATCGATTCGAGCGCGGCGATGTGCGCGGCGAGCGCCTCGCTCCACTCGGAGTGATCCTCGAGATAGCCGGAGGCGGTGGTGGCGATCGTCCGCCCTTCGAATTCGTAGGCCATGTCGTTTCCTCGCGACGCTTCTGGTTTCCCGGCTCGATCCCGCGCCCGAATCGGAGCCGTCGTCCCCCGCGCGAACCGCGCGGCGGGCGTTTCCCAATATTAGTGATTTTTCATATTGGAGCGCAACCGCTCTCGCGCGCGCCGCCGCGATCTCTCCCGCCGCGGCGGTCGCGGGCGGCCGGGACGAGACGTCACTTCTTCGGCGAACGGCCGAAGTCGGGGGCGGAGGTGTCCTGGCCCTGATCGAGGATCTCGCGCCGGATCTTGCGCGTGCGCGTGAACTGTTCGAACAGCGTCTCCCCGTCGCCGAAGCGCACCGCCCGCTGCAGCACGAACAGATCCTCGATGAACCGCCCGAGCATCTCCAACACCGCGTCGCGATTGTGCAGGAACACGTCGCGCCACATCGTCGGGTCCGACGCCGCGATGCGGGTGAAGTCACGGAAGCCGCCGGCCGAGAACTTGATCACCTCCGATTCCGCCACCTTCTCGAGGTCCGCGGCGGTGCCGACGATGTTGTAGGCGATCAGATGCGGAATGTGCGAGGTGATCGCCAGCACCATGTCGTGGTGCTCCGGCGTCATCGTCTCGACCTTCGAGCCGATCGCCTTCCAGAAGGCGACGAGCTTCTCCACCGCCGCCTCGTCGGCGCCCGGCGGCGGCGTCACGATGCACCACTTGTTTTCGAACAGCTCGGCGAAGCCCGCGTCCGGCCCCGAATGCTCCGTGCCCGCCACCGGATGCGCCGGCACGAAGTGCACGCCCTCCGGCACGAACGGCGCCATCTGCCGGACCACGTCGGCCTTGACCGAGCCGACGTCGGAGAGGATCGCCCCCTTCGCCAGATGCGGCGCGATTGCCTCCGCCACCACGCCCGACGAGCCGACCGGCACCGACACGATCACGAGATCGGCACCCTCGACTGCCCGTCCGGCGTCGAGCTCGTAGACGTCGCCGAGCCCGAGCTCACGCGCCCGCTCGAGCGTTTCCGCCCGCCGCGTCGACACCACGACCTCCCCGACCAGCCCCTGCGCCCGCGCCGCCCGGGCGATCGACGAGCCGATCAGTCCGATGCCGATCAGCGTGAGCCGGCGAAACATCGGCTTCCCCGGCTCGAGATCCTGCCCGTCCATCGCCTCACCCCTTCATGAAGGCGGTGAGCGCGGCGATCGCCGTCTCGTTCGCCTCGGCCGAGCCGATCGTCATCCGCAGCGACCCCGGCAGCCCGTAGGCCTCCATCCGCCGCACCACCACGCCGCGCGACTGCAGGAACGCGTCCGCGTCCGGCGCCCGCTTGCCCGGCACGTCGGGGAAGCCGATCAGCACGAAGTTGCCGACCGACGGCGCCACCGTGAGCCCGAGCGCCTCGAGCGCGCTCGTCACCTTCGGCAGCCACACCTCGTTGTGATCGGCCGCCGCGCCCTGGTGCTCGCGATCCTCGATTGCCGCGACACCGGCCGCCAGCGCCGCGGAATTGATGTTGAACGGCCCGCGGATGCGGTTGATCGCGTCGACCACGTGATCGGGCCCGTACATCCAGCCGAGCCTGAGACCGGCGAGCCCGTGGATCTTCGAGAAGGTCCGGGTCATCACCACGTTGTCGGAGGTCGAGACCAGCTCGATTCCGCTCTCGTAGTCGTTGCGCCGGACGTACTCGGCATAGGCCGCGTCGATCACCAGCAGCACGTCCTTGGGCAGGCCCGCGTGCAGCCGCTTGACCTCGTCGAACGGAATGTAGGTACCGGTCGGATTGTTCGGATTGGCCAGGAACACGATCCTGGTCTTCGGCGTCACCGCCGCCAGCATGGCGTCGACGTCGGTGGTCAGGTTCGTCTCCGGCGCCACCACGCAGGTGCCGCCCGCCGCCTTGATCGCGATCGGATAGACCAGGAACCCGTACTGCGAGTAGAGCCCCTCGTCACCCGGCCCGACATAGGCGAGCGTCAGGAGATGCAGCAGATCGTCCGAGCCGTTGCCGCACACGATCCGCTCCGGCGAGAGGCCGTAGACCCGGCCGATCGCCTCGCGCAGGTCGATCGCCGACCCGTCCGGATAGAGCTCGAGCGACGCCCCGACCCGACCGAAGGCCTCGATCGCCTTCGGGCTCGCCCCGAGCGGCGTCTCGTTGGAGGAGAGCTTGTAGAGCTTGGTGCCGCCGGTCGCCTTGGACTTGCCCGGCACGTAGGCGGCGATGTCGAGAACGCCGGCGCGAGGGGTGGGGCGCTGCGGGCGGAGGGAAGCGGTGGTCATGGCGATGTCTCTCGTCGAGAGGAAATGAGAAGGGCTCGAACGCTTCGGCCGAGACGCGAGCGGGCCGTCAGGCCGCCGAACCCGCGCCCGGCCCGGCGTGTCGGATCGGCGCCGGATAACCGCCGACGAGCTGAGCGTCGCGCGCCTCGCAGCCCCCGGCCGCCAGCGCCGCGATCACCGCCGCCGTGTCGGTCGCGCTCGGCGCCGCCACCAGCAGTTCGACCCGCGCGCCGTCGTCGTGACGCGCCACCAGCTCGAACCCTGCCGCCTCCAGCGCCTCGCTCGGATCGCGGTCGCCCACCCCGGTGAAGGCGTGGATCGACCACTCCGGCCCGTCCACCTCCGAAATCGGATTGGAGACGATCAGCGCCGGCAGATCGGCGACGCGGCCCTCGAACTGGATGTAGGGCAGGCGCGCGATGATGCGCGGGCCGTCGCCGCCGAGCCGCTTCCACCACGCCCCGACCCAGGAGGGCTGCGACTGGCGCACGATGCCGAGATCCGACACCGACCGCGCCACCGCGTCGATCACCTCCTCGGGCCCGGCGACCAGATGCGCCGGCACGGTGAAGCCGAAGTAGAAGCGCGCGAGATCGCGCATGGCCACCGGATCGCGTCCGCCGTCCATGTAGACCTCGTAGTGGGCCTGCAGGAAGGTGAAGGTCGAGACGATCTCGCGCCAGATGTGCTCGACCGTCACGATCGGCAGGATGCCGCGATGGCGCGTCACCAGCCGCCGCATCATGTCGGCCTCGCGCGCCGGCCGGAACGCCGCGCCCGACACCGCCGTGCCCTTGACCTTGATCAGTTCGTCGATGATCGCCGAGCGCGCCACCAGCAGGCGGTGGATCTCCTCGTCGATCCGATCGATTTCCCCGCGCAGCCCCGCGAGCCGCCGGGCCGGATCGATGGTCTCGCTCATGGAGACGCCCCACTGGTTCGAAACGCCGCCGGAAGACGCGCGCGTCTGCCGGATTGGCGCCCTTCATAGGGGGCGTCGAGACCGAAATCAAAGAAAACATTGACAGACGAACCGCCTCTCCGCATCCCTGATGCCCCGATCGAAGGTGAACGAGCCGACATGGACCGCGACGATCTCCCACCGAGCGAAGAAGGCGCCGAGAACCTGCGGCGCCGCCAGGCCGACGAGCCGTCGAGCCGGGTCGCCCGGTTCGGCCTCGATCGTCCGCTGACGCTCGATTCCGGCATCGTCCTCGCCCCGTGGCAGATCGCCTACGAGACCTACGGCACGCTGAACGAGGCCCGCTCCAACGCCGTCCTGGTCTGCCATGCGCTCACCGGCGATCAGTACGTCGCCTCCACCAACCCCGTCACCGGCAAGCCCGGCTGGTGGGAGATGGTGGTCGGCCCCGGCCGCCCGATCGACACCGACCGCTTCTTCGTGATCTGCACCAACGTGCTGGGCGGCTGCATGGGCACCACCGGCCCGGCCTCGGCCAACCCCGCCACCGGCCGCGCCTTCGGCCTCGACCTGCCGGTCGTCACCATCGCCGACATGGTCCGCGCCCAGGCCGCCCTGCTCGACGAGCTCTGCATTCCCGACCTCTTCCTGGTCGCCGGTGGCTCGATGGGCGGCATGCAGGTGCTGCAATGGGCCTCCGCGCACCCGAGCCGGGTGTTCGCCGCCGCGCCGATCGCCACCGCCGCGTCTCATTCGGCCCAGAACATCGCCTTCTACGAGGTCGGCCGTCAGGCGGTGATGGCCGATCCCGACTGGCGCGAGGGCCGCTATCTCGATCACGGCGTCCTCCCCCGCAAGGGGTTGGCGGTGGCGCGCATGGCCGCGCACATCACCTACATGTCCGAGATCTCGCTGCATCAGAAGTTCGGCCGTCGTCTCCAGGATCGCGACGCCCTCGGCTACGGCTTCGACGGCGACTTCCAGATCGAGAGCTACCTGCGCCATCAGGGCTCGACCTTCGTCGACCGCTTCGACGCCAATTCCTATCTCTACGTCTCGCGCGCCATGGACTATTTCGACCTCGCCGCCGAGCACGGCGGGGTGCTGGCCAACGCCTTCAGGGGCACGAAGACCCGTTTCTGCGTGATGAGCTTCACCACCGACTGGGCCTTCCCCACCCGCGACAGCCGCACCATCGTCCATGCGCTCGCCGCCGCCGGAGCCCGCGTCTCCTATGCCGAGATCGAGACCGATCGCGGTCACGACGCCTTCCTTCTCGACGAACCGGAGATGCACCAGATCCTCTCCGGTTTCATCGACGCCGCCGCCCGCGCCCGCGGGATCTGAGGAGCGACCCGGATGCCCGATCTCGTCTCCAAGAGTCCGACCGTTCCCGACGGCCGCGTCGACCTCGAGGTCGTCACCGGGCTGATCCCCTCGGGCGTGCGCCTGCTCGACGTCGGCTGTGGCGACGGCACGCTGCTCGGCCGGCTCGAGGCCACCAAGGGCATCGACGGGCGCGGCATCGAGCTGTCGCAGAAGGGCGTCAACGACGGCGTCGCGCGCGGCCTCTCGGTCATCCAGGGCGACGCCGACACCGATCTCGTCACCTTCCCCGACGACGCCTTCGACTACGTCGTGCTGTCGCAGACGCTTCAGGCCACCACCCACCCGCGCCGGGTGCTGGAGCAGCTCCTGCGCATCGGCCGTCGCGCCGTGGTGTCGATCCCCAACTTCGGCCACTGGCGCATCCGCTGGCAGTTCCTCACCTACGGCCGCATGCCGGTGACCGAGGACCTGCCCTTCTCCTGGTACGACACCCCCAACATCCACTTCTGCACCATCCGCGACTTCGTCGAACTGGTGCGAGAGATCGATGCCGAGATCGAACAGGCCATCGCCCTCGACGCGCGCGGTCGCCGGCTGTCGTTCTCGGCGCCGTGGTGGTTCTGGAATCTGTTCGGCGAACAGGCGGTGTTCGTGCTGAAGCGCAAGGGCGCGCCTTAGGCGCCTCGGCGCGCGGTCTCCTCGCGCGTCGCCGTGGTGCCGTGCGCCAGCGCCGGGCGGAACACCGGCGACATGCGCATCTTGTTGCCGACCCGCTGCGGAATGCCCTGGTAGAGCTGCTTGGTCGCCTCCACCACCAGCACGCCCGCGAACGCCGTCCACCCGTGCGCGCCGAACCGCTCCAGCGTCCGCGCCGCCCGGAGCAGCATCGGCCTGACCGACGGCATCATGTAGAGCGCGCCCCGCCAGTCGATCGGCGAGAACAGCGTGTCGCGCAGCAGCGTGTCGAGCTGGCCCTGGCTGAACGGCCGCCCGTAGCCGAACGGCGTCGTCTCCAGCCGCGACCACAGTCCGATCCGGTTCGGCACCACCACGATCAGCCGCCCGCCCGGCGCCATCACCCGCCACGCCTCGCGCAGCACCTCGGCCGGATCGTCGGCCATCTCCAGGGCATGGATCATCAGCATCCGGTCGATCGACGAATCGGGCAGGGGCAGCATCGTCTCGTCGACCAGGGCCGTCGCCGACGGGCCCTCCCACGGCCAGTTCACCACCCCCTGTCGTGCCGGCATGAAGCCGAGCACCCGCTCCGCCTGACCCAGGAACGGCCGCAGGAACGGCGTGGCATAGCCGAGCCCGAGCACCCGGTCGCCGCCCACCTTGGGCCACATCTCGGTGAGTTTCGCGCGCACCGCCCGGCGCACCAGCGCCCCCAGCGGCCCACCGTAGAAGTTCCTGAGATCGACGACGTCGAGATACATCGATGTGTCCGCTCGGGGGGTGCATCGCGCCGCGGGGCTTGCCCTTCGCCGTCGCGCCGGGTGAATGTTAGTCGAACCGCGTCGCATGGTCGAGCACCCCTCCACCGGCCGCACGCGAAGGAAACCCGGCTCATGATCGACGTCCGTCTCTTCCCCGCCCGCGACGACAACTACGCCGTCCTCCTCCACGATCCGACCTCGGGCGCCACCGCCACCATCGACGCCCCCGAGGTCGAGGCCATCGCCGACGCCCTCGACGAGACCGGCTGGCGCCTCACCGACATCCTCGTCACCCACCACCACTACGACCACGTCGAGGGCGTGCGCGCTCTCAAGGCCGCCTGGGGCGCCCGCGTCGTCGCCTCCGCCCACGATCATGCGCTCGCCCGCGTCCCCGAGGTCGACCTCGCCGTCGCCGACGGCGACGTCGTATGGCTCGGCACTGCTCCCGTCCGCGTCCTCGCCACCCCCGGCCACACCCTCGGCCACGTCTGCTGGCTGGCAGAGGGCGCCGCCTTCGTCGGCGACACCCTGTTCTCGCTCGGCTGCGGACGCCTGTTCGAGGGCACCCCGGCGCAGATGTGGGACTCGCTCCTGAAGCTGCGCGCCCTGCCGCCGGAGACCACCGTGTGGTGCGGCCACGAGTACACCGAGGCCAACGGCCGCTTCGCCCTCACCATCGAACCGGCCAATCCCGCGCTCACCGCCCGCATCGCCGAGGTGCGCGACCTGCGCCTCGACGGTCGACCGACCGTGCCCACCACCATCCGCGCCGAAATCGCCACCAACCCGTTCCTGCGCGCCGACGTCCCCGCCGTGAAGGCCGCCCTCGGCATGGCCGATCGCGCCGACTGGGAGGTCTTCGCCGAGATCCGCGCCCGCAAGGATCGCTTCTGACGGAGAGTCCCGTGACCGATCCCACCGATCTCTACGCCGATGATCTGATTCGCCTGCTCGAGCTCGTCCCTCACCCCGAGGGTGGCCACTATCGCGAGACCTTCCGCGACGTGGCCGGCCCCGACGGACGCTCCCGCTCCACCGCGATCTATTTTCTTCTGAAGGCCGGCGAGGTCTCGCACTGGCACCGCGTCGACGCGGTCGAGACCTGGCACTGGTACGCCGGCGGCCCACTCGCCCTCACCGTCTCGGAGAACGGTCACGACGCCTGGTGCGTCCATCTCGGCCCCGACATCGGGCTCGGCCAACGCCCTCAGGCGGTCGTCCCCGCCCACGCCTGGCAGACCGCCGTCGGCCTCGGCCGGTGGACCCTGGTCGGCTGCACCGTCGCGCCCGGCTTCCGCTTCGCCGGCTTCGAGCTCGCCCCGCCCGACTGGAAGCCGACCCCGCGTCCCTCACGCCTCGGCGGATGACCCCTCGGGCCGCCGTCGCACCAGCATGTCCTTCGAGGCGATCACCGCCCCGAGCGTGATCGCCACCGCCGCGAAGCCGACCGCCCCGGAGTAGCTGCCGAGCCCGGCCAGGATCAGCAGGAACGTCGACAGGAGCGGCGACACGTAGCTCGCCGCCCCCAGGATCTGAATGTCGCCGCGCTTGACCCCGTGATCCCACACGAAGAAGGCGAGCCCGACCGGAAAGGCCGCGAGCCCGACCACCGCCGCCCACTCAACCGGTCCCGTCGGCCACACCGTCTCCTCGAAGGCGAGATGCGCCGGGATCGACAGGAGCGCGGTCGCGAGGCAGAACCCCGCCACCGTCGCCGTCGGCACCGACCCCAGCCGCCGCGACAGGATCGAATAGCCCGCCCATGTCACCGCCGAGCCGAGCGCGGCGAGATAGCCCGGCACATGGGCCGGATCGATCGCCACCCCTCGCCCGCGCGTCACCACCGCCGCCGCGCCGACGAGCCCGATCGCCGCCCCGATCACGTGATGGGCCCGCAACCGTTCCCCCGGCAGCAGCCCGGAGAACACCACGATCAGGAGCGGCCACAGGTAGTTGACGAGCCCCGCCTCGACCGGCGGCGCGAGCCGCAGCGCCGCGAAGTAGAAGGCGTGGAACCCGAACAGCCCGACCACCCCGAGCGCCCACACCGAGAGCGGTTGGCGCAGCACCCCGACGCGACCGGTGGCGATAAGCCACACCATCGCCACCGTGCCCGACATCCCGAAGGTCAACACGTTGAGGAGAAACGGCGGCACCCGTCCCGAGGCCGCCACCAGCGTCCCCAGCGCCGCCCACATCACCACAGCGCTCAGCCCGATCGCCGTCGCCCGGGTCCGTTCGGTCATGCCCCGCTCCCCTCGCTCGCCGCGCGGTCGGATGAAACGACCCCGAAACGCAAGACGCACCCGCGAGCGGGTGCGTCCGAGTCTCGTCGATCGATCCGCCTCAGCGGGTCGGAACCGGCTTCTCGCCGCGATAGTCGTAGAAGCCGCGCTGGGTCTTGCGACCGAGCCACCCCGCCTCCACGTACTTCACCAGGAGCGGACACGGCCGATACTTGGAATCGGCCAGCCCCTCGTAGAGCACCTGCATGATCGACAGACAGGTGTCGAGGCCGATGAAGTCGGCGAGCTGCAGCGGGCCCATCGGGTGATTCGCGCCGAGCCGCATCGCGGTGTCGATCGCGTCGACCGAACCCACGCCCTCGTAGAGCGTGTAGATCGCCTCGTTGATCATCGGCAGCAGGATACGGTTGACGATGAACGCCGGGAAGTCCTCGGCCACCGTCGAGATCTTGCCGAGGCGCAGAACCACGCCCTTGCACAGGTCGAAGGTCACGTCGTCGGTGGCGATGCCGCGCACCAGCTCGACGAGCTGCATCACCGGCACCGGATTCATGAAGTGAACGCCGACGAACTTCTCCGGCCGATCGGTCGACGCGGCCAGCCGCGTGATCGAGATCGACGAAGTGTTGGTGGCGAGCAGCGCCTCCGGCTTCAGAACCGGGCACAGCTGCTGGAAGATCTTGCGCTTGACCTGCTCGTTCTCGGTCGCGGCCTCGATCACCAGATCGCAGTCGGCGAGCGCGTCGAGGTTCTCGGCGGCGCGGATGCGCCCGAGCGCGGTGACGCGCGCCTCTTCGGTGATCTGACCCTTGTTCACCTGACGGGTCATGTTGCCGTTGATCGTCGCCAGACCGAGCTGGATCCGCTCCGTCGACATGTCGTTCAACGAGACGTCGTAACCCGCGAGCGCGCAGACGTGCGCGATGCCGTTACCCATCTGGCCGGCGCCGATGACACCGACTCGCTTGATTTCGAACCCCATGACGGCCTCGGTCTCTCGTGGCGCGGGCCGACAGGGCCCCGCGATCGTCGCTTCGGACGCGGGCCACTCTGGCCCAAGTCACGCCTTTTCGCAATGCAACAATTGGCGCTGCGGCAAGGAATCCCGCACCGTCGAACGACGGTGCCGACGGCTCATGTGCGCGCGCCCGTCGAGCCGACGGGCGCGCGCATATTCGATCGCCTTCTTGCGGACGGCAAGCATTTCACGCTCATCCCATCGTCGGACGGGGACGAGCGCGGCACCGCTCACTTGCCGCGCTTGGCGAGTTCGGCGGCGAGTTCCGGCAGGGCCTGGAAGATGTCGGCGA
>JBEOKB010000102.1:0-4363 GCA_040275425.1 Siculibacillus sp.
CGACGGCGGGGCGAACGAGGACGCCGACGAGGAGCGCGCGGCTCCGTCGCCGCCACCCGCCTCGGCCGCGCCCCAGGCCGCGCCGGGCCAGATCCTAGGCTTCTTCTCCAGCCCGACCGAGCCGGTGCGCGCACCCTCGACCAAGAAGATCGACACGCCGTTCGGCGTTCCCTACGTGCTGCAGACCGGTTCGGTGGAGACGGCCTGTCTCAAGCCGGAGCTGGTGGAGATCCTGCGGCGGATCGAGGGCAAGTATCATCAGAAGGTGGTGATCACCTCGGGCTTCCGCGATCGCGGCCGACAGGGCTCGCTGCACCGGACCTGCGCGGCGGTGGACATCGAGGTTCCGGGCGTGCCGGCCGAGGCGCTGGCGGCGTTCGCGCGGACCATTCCGGGCATCGGCGGGGTGGGCACCTACTGCTATCCCCACCTGATCCACGTCGACATCGGCGCGCCGCGCGACTGGAAGTACGGCTGCGGCTCGTTCTTCGCCATGCGCGGAGCCCCGGGCAAGTGGGGCAAGGTGCCGTCGGCGCTGGCCTCGGCCCAGCCGGCCGGCGACGCCAAGATCGATCCGGCCACGCTGGCGGACTGATCGAAAGCGCCAATTCGTCGGCTCCAGATCGCGCGCCACGCAACCATATCATTCCGACATGGCGATCCATGCTCGGTTGATGTTCGATCGAAGCGGAACATGTCCCGAAACTCGCCGAGCGGTAATCGCGATGGACCGCGGCCGCTTCGAGGTCAGAGAGCCGGCATGTCGTAGGAACTCCACTCGTAGACCTTCCATTGAGGAAGGACGCGTTCGAGTGTTCGCTTCACCTTGGTCACGGACCCGGCCCGACGGGTATCGAACTCCACGACACCCGAACCGGGCTCCAGAGTGAGAACGGATAGTCCACCGACCTGATCGATGGCTGCCCGCACGCGAGGCTCATCCTCGGACCAAGACCTTTGTAGATCGGCGCTGGTTCGCCAATTCTGAAGAACGAGGCGGGACATGGCGTTCATGGTAACGGCACCCCATAGCCTTCGAAATCGAAGCTGCCGAACCCGTACTGCCGCGCTCGACCGACGAGCAGGCGGAAGATGGACTCGGCTCTCTCAGCATTCCGTCGATGTGTTAATATACCGTCTGTTCGGGACAGAACAACGGCAGCGAGGCCAGAAACAGCCGGCGCCGCCATCGATGTACCACTCATCGCCGCATATCCACCGCCTGGAACGGTCGAAACGATCCACACCCCCGGGCCGGTGAAGTCTATCTGCGGCCCGACGTTGGAGAACCCGGCCAGAAACACATCCGGATCGGTCTGCGCCCGAGGCGGGCTCACGTGACGGTGATCGTCCGCTCCTGGCGGAATGAGACTCTCCTTCCCGACCGCCGATACCGCTATGGCGTTCGGATGACGGGCCGGGAACGTGACCGTCTTGCGTCCACCGTTGCCGGATGCCGCGATACAGACGACACCGTTCTGCCAAGCGAAGTCGACGGCATCGCGCACACCGTCCTCTTTGGCCGAATTACCCCCGAGACTGAGATTGACGATATCGCATTCGTCGTCGACCGCCGCCCGAATGGCATTGATGATGGAGGCGTTGCTGGCTCCGACGGCGTCCGCCTTCGGAAACACCCGGTAGCTGCGCAATTCGGCCTCCGGAGCAACGCCCGGGATTCCGTTCTTGCGACCACGGCCGGCGATGATACCGGCCACGTGCGTGCCGTGTCCGCCCTTGGGCCCATTCGAAGGACCGAACTCGAGGTTGTTCTCGCCGAGGACGAAACAACGACCTCCCGAGACCGCATCACGGAGATCGGGATGGTCCGCATCGATGCCGGAATCTACGACCCCGATCCGAACGCCCCTACCGTACGCACCCCCAGTGCCGACTTGGCGGACCAGATGTCGCAAGAAGTCGTCCTTCGCCGAATCCCCGGCTGTTCCGTCGTCCGCGAAGGGGTAGGCCTCTCCGTGAGCAGCCAGCCGATAGGTGGTGACAGGAACCAGGCGCAGACCCACCGCACGCAGAAGCCGCTCCGCCCCGGCGGTGGCCTCGACCAACTTCGGACCGTCATCTTCGAAACTCTGCAGCACACGCAGAAAGCTATGGCGCGGCTTGTCCGAAGTCGTGGCGGCCGTCGTCCAGGCCCGCAAGTTCTCACCACCGATCAAGTCGTCGAACAAGCCGTCCAGATCACTTGGGTCGAGAACGGACTCCCTGGCCAGCCATCGGGCCTCCAATGCTTCGCTCACCAACCCCTGAGAAGGGAGTAGGACATACCGCTTCGTCTTGTACCCCGCTTCCGGACGCGACATCTCCCCCTCCGACGTGTGTGAGACTCGCAAAGTTAATAGATTGCAAATCTCAACAACACAACCTGAATGAGGTGGGTCCAGAATAATCCCGAACCCGGTGGCGATCAGGCCTTGGGCAGGTTCAGCATGATGTGCAGCTCGCGCAGCTGCTTGGTCGAGGCGGTGGACGGGGCGCCCATCAGCAGGTCCTCGGCGCGCTGGTTCATCGGGAACAGCGTGATCTCGCGCAGGTTCGACGCGCCGACCAGCAGCATGACGATGCGGTCGACGCCGAAGGCCATGCCGCCGTGCGGCGGGGCGCCGTACTGGAAGGCGCGATACATGCCGCCGAACTTCTCCTCGACCACGTCCTTGTTCATGCCGGCGATGCGGAACGCCTCGACCATCGTCTCCGGCGAGTGGTTGCGGATCGAGCCCGAGGCGATCTCGAAGCCGTTGCAGACCATGTCGTACTGGAACGCCTTGATGGTCAGCGGGTCTTGGGTCTTCAGCGCCTCCATGCCGCCCTGCGGCATCGAGAAGGGGTTGTGACAGAAGGCGACGGCCTTCTCTTCCTCGTCCCACTCGTAGAAGGGGAAGTCGACGATCCAGGCGAGCGCGAAGCTCGCCTCGTCGACGAGGTTCAGATCCTTGCCGACGCGGGTGCGGGCGTCGCCGGCGAACTTGACGAACTTCTCCGGGCGCCCTGCGACGAAGAAGCAGGCATCGCCGGCGGCGAGGCCCATCTGGGCGCGGATCGCCTCGGTGCGCTCCGGGCCGATGTTCTTGGCGAGCGGACCCGCTCCGCCTTCCTCGCCTTCGCGCCAGAAGATGTAGCCGAGGCCCGGCTGGCCTTCCGACTGCGCCCAGCCGTTCATGCGATCGCAGAAGGCACGCGACCCGCCGGTCTTGGCCGGGATCGCCCACACCTCGACCTTGGGGTCGGCGGCGATCATGCCGGCGAAGACCTTGAAGCCGGAACCGGCGAAGTGCTCGGTGACGGCCTGCATCTCGATCGGGTTGCGCAGGTCGGGCTTGTCGGTGCCGTACTTGCGCATGGCGACGTCGTAGGGGATGCGCGGCACGTCGCGGCGGACGGTCTTGCCGTCGGCGAAGCGCGCGAACACGTCGAGAATGACCGGCTCCATCGTGGCGAACAGGTCTTCCTGGGTGACGAAGCTCATCTCGAGGTCGAGCTGGTAGAACTCGCCCGGCAGGCGGTCGGCGCGCGGGTCCTCGTCGCGGAAGCAGGGGGCGATCTGGAAATAGCGATCGAAGCCGGCGACCATCAGCAGCTGCTTGTACTGCTGCGGCGCCTGGGGCAGCGCGAAGAACTTGCCGGGATGAATGCGGGAGGGCACCAGGAAGTCGCGCGCGCCCTCGGGGGACGAGGCGGTGAGGATCGGCGTCGAGAACTCGTTGAAGCCGATGCCGTTCATCAGCGTGCGCATGGTCGAGACGACCCGGGTGCGCGTCATGATGTTCTTGTGCAGCGTCTCGCGGCGCAGATCGAGGAAGCGGTACTTGAGGCGGGTGTCCTCGGGATAGTCCGGCTCGCCGAACACCGGCAGCGGCAGTTCCCTGGCGACCGAGAGCACCTCGATCTCGCGGGCGAACACCTCGATCTCGCCGGTGGCGAGGTTGGGGTTCACGGTCTCGGGGGTGCGCTTCTTCACCTCGCCGTCGATGCGGATCACCCACTCGGCGCGCACGGTCTCCGCCACCTTGAAGGCGGCGCTGTCGGGATCGCACACGACCTGGGTCATGCCGTAGTGGTCGCGCAGATCGATGAACAGCAGGCCGCCGTGATCGCGCACGCGATGGACCCAGCCCGACAGGCGCGCGACCGTACCGGCCTCGGCCGAGGTGAGTTGTCCGCAGGTGTGGGAGCGATAGCGATGCATGGGCTCGTCTCGTGAACTCGCGTGGGGGAACGGACGTCGGCGACCGGAAACCGCGGCGATCGTGATCTCGTTCCGAGGAGCCGAATCCACGCGCGCGATCGAACCCGGCCGGGGTCCGAAAGTGGCCGCAAGAGCGCATGGGGTCGACGGATTGTCAAG
>JBEOKB010000103.1:0-10320 GCA_040275425.1 Siculibacillus sp.
TGGGCCGACAGGTGATGCTCGATGCCGCCGATCTCGCTCGCGTTCGCGAAGTGCCCCGCGCAGCACCCGCCGCGCCCACGGCCCCTCGTCCCCGGCGATCCTGAGCGCCAGCCCGCGCATCGACACCGCGAAGGCGGCGAGCGCCGACACCGTGAGCCCGGTGCCGAGCGCCATCGCCAGCACCGAGGCGACGCCTGCGATCGGCATGCTCTGGGCGAAGGCGAACACCAGCACGATCAGCGCGCCGGTACAGGGCCGGATACCCACCGCCCCGATCGCCGACAGCGCCCGCTTCCAGTCGAGCGGCCCCTTGACCAGCTCGGGCGGCGGCATGTGGGCGACGCCGCAGGCGCACGCCGCCGCCACCGCCGCCGGATCTCCGCCGATGGCGCAGTCGACCACGTCCGCCTCGCTCGCCGTCACGGCGGCCGCCCGCCGCCGCTCCCGCCACGACGCCAGCGCCGGCGAGACGATCTTGGTCCAGGCGAGCCACAGACCGAGGGTCAGGATCGCCGCCGCGCTGGTGCGCTCGAGCGCCGTGGTCGCGTCGGTCATCTGCACGGCGGTGAGGTGAAACAGCCGGATCGCCGCCGCCACGAACACGATCGCCACCAGCCCCTGCACCAGCGCCGAGACGAAGGCGAGCACGATGCCCCGCTTCAGCGTCTCGTCGGCCGCCAGCACGTAGGAGGTGATCACCGCCTTGCCGTGGCCCGGACCGGCGGCATGGAACACGCCGTAGCCGAACGACAGCGCCACCATCCACCACCCGGCCGACGGATTGCCGCGCATCGCCTTCAGCCCGGCCGTCATCGCCCGGTAGAACTCGTTCTGCTTGGCCGCCACCCAGGCGAACACGCCCCCGCCCGACGGCGAGCCGAGCCCCTGCTCGGGCGAGCCCACCCCGAACGGCCCCGCCTGCGCCGACGCCGGCTCGACCGCGAGCCCGACTCCCGCCGCGACGACTAGCGCCGCCACGATCCACATCGCCGTCGTCGAGGCGGCGCGCGCGCTCATGGGCACTTCACCGTGATTCGGTTGGAGAGCTGCGCCGTGAGCGACCGCAGCGAGGTCGGCAACTCGCGCTCGCTCGCCGGGATCTGACCGAGAATCGCCGCCGTCGCCTCGTCCGGCGCGCCCTTGCGCTTCAGATCGACGGAGCAGCTCGCCGGCGCCCCTTCGGCCACCACCGGCTTGTCCTCGACCATCGAGAAGTCGACGAAATAGCCCGGATCGAACACGTCGATCGTCACCCCGTCCTTGCCCGGCACCACCGGCTGCATCATCTGCAGCGTGAAGAACAGCGTCAGATAGCCGTCGTTCGACTCCAGCCGGTAGTCGGACGGCAGCTTGAGCCCCAGCCGCCTGCCGCCCTGTCGCGGGAGGGTGAAGTAGTCGTAGTCCTTGAGCGAATCGACGTTGACCTTGGCCAGCCCGGCCAGTTCCTCGACCGACAGGATGCCGTCGCCGTTGGCGTCGAGCCCCTGACTGGCGAAGGCGGAGAAGGCGTCGTCGAAGCGCCAGATCTGCCGGATCGCAGAGATCCGCCCCTCGCCGTCGAACACCACCTGGGTGCGCGCGTCGACGTAGACGTGCGGATGGGCCAGAGCCGCGCTCGTGCCCGCCGCCGCGATCAGCGCCGCGCCGACGACCGACCGTCGCGCCCGCCGAAGAAGTCCCGTGATCGTCATCGTTCTCGCCTTCCCGCGCGCCGTCCCGGCCGCAATCGTTCGATTCTGGCGCACTGCCCCACCCCGCGTCTAGAGACACGGGTCGCGCCGCCGCCGCTTCTCGAACCAGTCGACCAGAAAGTCCACGAAGACTCGAACCTTGCCGGAAAGATGGCGGCGATGGGGATAGACCGCGTTGATGGTCAGTCCCTTGATCTCGTGATTGTAGAGGACGGTCTCGAGCCGCCCCTCCTCGATCGCCCGCGCCACCGCCCACAACGGCACGCGCGCGATGCCGAGCCCCGCCAGCGCCGCCTCCGCCACCACGAACGGCGAGTTGACGTTGACCCTGGGCGTCACCGCCACCACCACCCGTTTGCCGTCGACGTCGTAGGACCAGTTCTGCCAGTTGCGCTGATTGGTGTCGGCGATCACCGTCGCCCCGGCGAGATCGCCCGGCGTCTGCGGTCGCCCGTGCGCGTCGAGCCAGGCCGGCGTCGCGCAGGTCACCACCCGGAACGCCCCCAGCCGCCGCGCGATCAGGCTCGAATCGAGCGGCTCGGAGATGCGGATCGCCACGTCGAACCCCTCCTCGACCAGATCGACGAAGCGATCGTCGAGCCTGAGGTCGACCGAGATCTCCGGATGCAACGCGATGAACTCCACCACCGCCCCGCCCAGCTCCGCGTCGCCGAAGGAGCGCGGCGCCGACACTCGCAGGAGGCCGCGCGCCCGGGCGTGGTCGTCGCGCACCGAGGCGGTCAGCTCCTCGATCCGCTGCAGGATCTCCACCGCCTCGCGATGATAGGCCTGCCCCGCCTCGGTCGGCGCGAGCTGACGCGTGGTGCGGTTGAGCAGACGCACGCCGAGCTCGTCCTCGAGATCGCGCACGTATTTGGAGAGCAACGCCTTCGACTTGCCGGCCCGCCGCGCCGCCGCCGAGAACCCGCCCGCCTCCATCACCTGGACGAAGGCCTGCATGCGCGTGAGGGTGTCCATCGACCGCTCCGAATCTCCGATCAGGCACGCCTCAGATGTAGCCCATCGCCCCGGTTTCGGCGAGGCGCGCGCCATCGCCCGCCCGCGCCCCGAAACGCCCCGTCCGCGCAGGGGGAAAGTCGCGAAATTCGCCATGCCCGCCAGAGGCTTGCCGCAGCGCCGCGACATCGCGTCCGTCATGAAGAAATCACTTGTGTCACATGTCGAAAGACCCTATATCGCGGTTGCCCAAATTCGCACGTGCCTGTGGCCGCGTGCCGGTCGGTGGACCACCCGAGACAAGAGGCTCGGACCTACCGGGGCAACCGGCAGCCGGAGTTAACCGGCGCACCTCGTGTCTCACACGGGGGACGTGGCTTGAAGCAACGACGTAGAGGGCTTTTTTGGTCTCTGCCGGCTCGTCCAAAGGCCGGGGTTACTGAAGAGGCAACTACTTCCTTGCCGGCGTGCGGACGGGTTCTCCCATCCAAGCCATGGCAGCAAAGTCCGTGATCGCGGCGTGCTCTCGCATGCTTCGTGACCGGAAGGGCCGCGCCCCTCTCTCGCGCGGGTTCGGGTCGACGTCTCGCACGTCGGCTCATCGGGTGCTCGTCACCGTCGCCGGACCGTCTCCAAAGCGGTTCTGCGATGCGGGATGCCGCTCCCCGAGGGCTTTCGCGCATCGGTTCGCCGGTCGCGCGGAGGAAACGCCCGAAGACGGCCTCGAGGCCCGACGCGGGGATGACCGAACGCCGACGCCGTCGTCGGCACCACATGCGCCATCGTGGGGAGACCCGACCATGACCGACCGTATCCGTGAATTCCTCCGCACCCGCCGTCCGGACGGTCCCTGCCTGGTCATCGACCTCGACGTCGTGCGCGAGAAGTACACCTCCTTCGCCAAGGCCATGCCCGACACCCGCGTCTTCTACGCGGTGAAGGCCAACCCGGCGCCGGAAGTGCTCGCCCTCCTCGCCGAGCTCGGCTCGTGCTTCGACACCGCCTCGGTGCCGGAGATCGAGATGGCCATCGCCGCCGGCGCCACGCCCGAGCGCATCTCCTACGGCAACACCATCAAGAAGGAGCGCGACGTCGCCCGCGCCTTCGAGCTGGGCGTGCGCCTCTATGCCGTCGACTGCGAGGCCGAGGTCGAGAAGGTGGCGCGCGCCGCCCCCGGCTCGAAGGTGTTCTGCCGCATCCTGTCGGACGGCGCCGGCGCCGAGTGGCCGCTGTCGAAGAAGTTCGGCTGCGATCCGGCCATGGCCCCGCGCGTGCTCGAGCACGCTCACCGTCTCGGCCTCGAGGCCTACGGCGTGTCGTTCCACGTCGGCTCGCAGCAGCGCAACACCGGCGCCTGGGACGCCGCCGTGGCCTCCGCCGCCGGCATCTTCCGTGAGATGGGCGATCGTGGCATCACGCTGAAGATGGTCAACCTCGGCGGCGGCTTCCCGACCCGCTATCTCAAGGACGTCCCGGCGGTGCAGGCCTACGCCCAGGCCATCTCCGACGCCATCCTCGCCCATTTCGGCAACCACACCCCCGAGACCATCATCGAGCCCGGTCGCGGCATGGTGGGTTCGGCCGGCGTGATCAAGTCGGAAGTCGTGCTCGTCTCCAGGAAGAGCGACGACGACGACGTGCGCTGGGTCTATCTCGACATCGGCAAGTTCGGCGGCCTCGCCGAGACCATGGACGAGGCGATCCGCTACCCGATCAAGACCGAGCGCGATCACGACCAGAAGGGCGCCTGCGTCCTCGCCGGTCCGACCTGCGATTCGGCCGACGTGCTCTACGAGAAGGACCCCTACTTCCTTCCCGTCAGCCTGGAGATCGGCGACGAGGTCCTGATCGAGGGCACCGGTGCCTACACGACCACCTACTCGGCGGTCGCCTTCAACGGCTTCTCGCCCTTGAAGAGCTACGTCATCTGACGCGAAGACGGGGCTCGGCCGCGCGCCGAGCCCACCCCTCTCCGCTCCCGACCGGCCGAACGCGTTTCGGCACGAGGGTCGTCGTCCACTCGGTTCCCGAGGACTGCGGCCGTGCATCACGTCGCCCCCCTTTCGCTCGCCCACGCCCGCCCCGCCTTTCTCGTCCGCGACGAGCGGCCGACCGACGTCGCCGCCCGCGAGGCGCTGCTCGACGCCGCCTTCGGCCCGTCGCGCTTCGAAAAGACCTGCGAACGCCTGCGTGAGCATCGCCTGCCCGCCGACGGTCTCGCCCTCGTCGCCGAGACCCCGGACGGCCGCCTGATCGGCACCGTGCGCCTGTGGCACGTCGCCGCCGGATCGGCCGGCGCGGCACTGATGCTCGGCCCGCTCGCCGTCGCCGACGACGCCCGCTCGCTCGGCCTCGGCGCCGCGCTGATGCGGGTGGCGATCGATCGTGCCCGCCGCCTCGGCCACCGCGCGATCGTCCTGGTCGGCGACGCGCCCTACTACGCCCGCTTCGGCTTCTCGCCCGAGCCGACCCTCGGCCTCGAGCTGCCCGGCCCGGTCGATCGCGCCCGCTTCCTCGCTCTCGAGCTGGAGGACGGCGCGCTCGCCGCCGCGACCGGCCCGGTCGAGGCGACCGACGCAGTCGAGACCCTCGCCCGCGCGGCCTGATCCCCGCCCCCCACACGAACGACGGCGCGGCCGACCGCGCCGTCGCCGTCTTCATGGCCCCGAAAACGGTTCGCCCCGCCGTCCGGGGGAGGACGACGGGGCGCTCCGGGGCTGTCCGATCGGGGCGATCGGCGGAGAACGCGCCGGGCTCGAGGGGGGAGGAGGAGCCCGGCGTGGTCGATCGGGCCGTCAGGCGGCGCCGACCGTCGGCGTCGTCTCCGTCACGCCCGCGGCCTCGTCGGCCTCGAGTCGGCCGGTGGGGGCGGCCTTGGTGATCGGAATGCGGCGCGACTTCAGGACGTCCGGGATCTCCCGAACGAGTTCGATGTGCAAGAGGCCGTTCTCGAGCCGCGCGCCCTGCACGATCATGTGATCGGCGAGCTGGAAGCGGCGCTCGAAGCTGCGCGAGGCGATGCCCCGATAGAGAAACTCGCTCACCTCCTCGGGCGCGGCCTTCTCGCCCTTCACCAGGAGCGTGTTCTCCTTGACCTCGAGCCCGAGGTCCGCCTCGCCGAACCCGGCGACGGCCATGGTGATGCGATAGGCGTTCTCGCCCGTGCGTTCGATGTTGTAGGGCGGATAGGACGGCTGCGAGGATTCACCCGCGCCGAGACTGTCCATCAGAGAGAACAGACGATCGAAACCGACGGTGGAGCGATAGAGAGGAGAGAAGTCGACGCGCATGATGTGTCCTCCGTAAAGTCGAGCGACGCGATCGAAGCAATCGTTGTCTTCCGCCGTCTCGACCCTCGGGGCGACGAGCCCCTCGCAGGCGCCGTTCGGCGGAACGATGTCTTCATGGACCCGTTCGGCGTCCATGCCCGAGATCTGGGAGGCGACGGCGTCGTCTTCAAGACGGCACCCGAAAAAATTCGCGGGCGGCCCGGCCTTCCCGCCCGCCCGGATCGCATCGGTTGTCGCCGCCGCGCCCTCGGGCTATGTCCGAGAGGACCTTCAACCGCGCGCCGAACCGCGACCGATTCGTCGGTCGCCGCGCGGATCGGGAGACGAGGGATGCCGGCCCTGAACCGACTGATCGACCACCCCGACACGCCGGAGCCCCCCGGCGCCCGCGTCGGTGTGATCACCACCGCCGATCGCGTCGACCTGCGCTGGGCGACCTTCGCCCCGCTCGCCCCCTCGCGCGGCACCGTCCTCGCCCTGCACGGCCGTACCGAGTTCATCGAGCGCTGGTTCGAGACCGTCCGCGACCTCCAGGTCCGCGGCTTCACCGTCGCCACCTTCGACTGGCGCGGCCAGGGCGGCTCCCAGCGCCTCGCCCGCCACCCCCGCAAGGGCCACGTCTCCTCCTTCGACGGCTACGCCCGCGATCTCGAGACCGTCGTGACCCGGGTGATGCCCGCCCTGCCGCGCCCGTGGTTCGTGCTCGGCCATTCGACCGGCGCGCTGATGGCGGTGGCCGAGGCCGAGGCGCTGCTCGCCGCCGGGGTCGAGCGCGCCGTCCTCACCGCGCCCTTTCTCGGGCTCGGCGGCCGCCATGCCTTCGGCGAACCCTCCGCGCGCGTGCTCTCGCGCACCCTGCGCGCCCTGATGATGGGCCGCCTGTGGATTCCCGGCGGCGGCCCCGCCTCGATCCACACCGCGCCGTTCGAGGACAATCCCCTCACCACCGACCCGGTCCGCCACGCCCGCAACGCCGCCTTCTCGCGCGAACATCCCGACGTGGTGATCGGGGCGCCGACCATCGGCTGGGTCGCAGCCGGCTTCGACTGCATGGACCGCGCGACCTCGCCCGCCGCGCTGGAGGCCTACCGCCTGCCGACCCTGATCTTCGCCTGTGGCGCCGACCGCATCGTCTCCAATCGCGCGATCGAGCGCTTCGTCGTCGCCACCCGCTCGACCGAGATGATCGTCCTGCCCGGCGCCCGCCACGAACTGCTCCAGGAGCGCGATCTGTGGCGCGAGCGCTTCTGGGCCGCCTTCGACGCCTTCGTGCCCGGCACGCGCCCGGCCCAGGCCGCGCCCGCCTCAGCCCCCGAGGGCGAGCAGGCGTAGCACCTCCTCGTGCAGCTTCGGGTCGCCCGAGGCGACGATGCGCCCGCCGTCGACGGCGCTGCCGCCGGTCCAGGTCGTGACCACCCCGCCCGCGCCCTCGATCACCGGGATCAGCGCCACGATGTCGTAGGGCTGCAGACCCGCCTCGATCACCACGTCGACGAAGCCGCTCGCCACCATGCAGTAGGCGTAGCAGTCGACCCCGTAGCGGGCGAGCCGCACCCGCTGCTCGATCGCCTCGTAGGCCGGTCGCTCCTCGGCCGTGAACAGGCTCGGCGCGGTCGTGAACAGTACCGCGTCGCCGATCGCCGCGCACGACCGCGTCGCGAGATCGCGCGCCCCCCCCGGCCCTCGATACCACGCCCGCGTCCCGTCGCCGCAGTAGCGCTCGCCGGTGAAGGGCTGATGCATCATGCCGAGAACCGGCGCCCCGTCCCGCTTCAGCCCGATCAGCGTGCCCCACACCGGCAGGCCGGAGATGAACGCCCGCGTGCCGTCGATCGGATCGAGCACCCACACGTGCTCGGCGTCGAGCCGTTCGCGCCCGTATTCCTCGCCGAGAATGCCGTGATCGGGATGGTGTTCGAGGATGAGGCGGCGCATCGCCTCCTCCGCCGCCCGATCGGCCACCGTGACCGGATCGAACGCCCTCCCCTCGAGCTTGTTCTCCACCGCCAGACGCGAGCGGAAGTGCGGGGCGATCGCCGCCGCCGAAACCTCCGCCAAAGCGTCGATGAAGGCGACGAGATCCTCGTCGCCGCGCCGTTCGATCATGATCGGACCCCTCGAGACGGGCATCGCGCCCTTCGCCCCAGCCATGCGACGCCGCGCCGCGAATGGCAAGTCCGCACGAAGCCGCCCCCGCCCCGCCGCCCGCCGCGTCCACGCCCCGCACGAGCGCGCGCCGGCTCACGAATTCGTGTGCTGCAGTGCAAACGGGGCTCTTGACTTTGTTGCGGCGCAATATAATCTCTATTGCATCGCGGTCGGCCCCAGCGGTCGATCGGGATGGCCCTTCTCGGGCGTTTCCTCCCTGATACCACTTTCGGGCCGCTGCCTCGTGCGCGGCCCGTTTTTTTGGTTCGTGCTGCACTGCGGCAGAACCACGCGACCGCTCCCGGCCCTCCGCCGCTCACTCCGCCGCCATCGATCCGCGTTCGAGAATGCCGCGCCATTCGCGCCCGATCTCGCCGAGCACCGCCGTGAAGTCGGCCCGCAGCCGATCGAAGCCGGCGGTGATCTCCATCGTCGTCTCGTTCATGTAGAGCGCCCGCGAGATCTCGATCTGCAGGGCGTGCACCCCATGCGCCGGCCAGCCGTAGTGCTCGGTGATGTAACCGCCCGCATAGGGCTTGTTGCGCGCCACCCGGTAGCCCGCCTCCCGCAGCAGCGCCGAGACCACGTCGGTCAGCGCCGACCGGCAGCTGGTGCCGTTGCGATCGCCGAGCACGATCTCCGCCCGTCCGTCGCCGCCGCCGCGCTGTGGCGAGGGCATCGAATGGCAGTCGATCAGGATCGCCGTCCCGAACCGATCGTGGATCGCGTCGAGCGCCTCCCGCAGCGTGCGGTGATAGGGCCGCCACGCCAGATCGATTCGCGCCAGCCCCTCCTCGATCGGAATCGGTCGGGCATAGATCTCCTCCCGCTCGGCGACGATGCGCGGGATGGTGCCGAGCCCGCCCGTCACCCGCGCCGAGGAGGTGTTCGCCCCGTTCGGCAGCCGCCCGACGAACATGCGCGGATCGAGTTCGAGCGGCTCGCGGTTGGCGTCGAGCCAGGCACGCGGGAAATGGGCGCGGAGCATCGCCGCGCCGAGCTCCGGCGGCGGCCGGCACAGATCGTCGACGAAGGCGTCCTCCGAGCGGCGGATCGCCACCGCGTCGAGCCGCGTGGTGCGCAGGAAGGCCTCCGGATAGGCCCGGCCGCTGTGCGGCGAATCGATCAGGATCGGCACCGACGGCGGCGACGGCATCACCAGTTCGAAGAGGGGCTCCGCCTCGAAGTCCCGTACGATCCGCAAGCCCCGTCCTCCTCGTGCGTCGGCGGCGCGGTCCCTCGGCCGTCGCCTCGCCGTCATGTTGCCCGTCGCGCTCGGGCCTGTCCATCCGTCGACGACGGATGCCGATCACCCCGAAACCGCGGTCGATTTCACCTGATGTTTACCTCGACGAGCGTCTATGGTGGAGTAGAGGCCAACGAGATTGGAAGAGAAGCGAATGGACCCGATGGCGCGCATCATTCTCGCCGAGGACGACAACGACATGCGGCGATTCCTGGCCAAGGCCCTGGTCAACGCCGGTTACGAGGTCGTCTCCTACGACAACGGCAAGAGTGCCTACGAGCGTCTGCGCGAGGAGCCCTTCACGCTGCTGCTCACCGACATCGTCATGCCCGAGATGGACGGCATCGAGCTCGCCCGTCGCGCCACTCAACTCGATCCGGACCTGAAGGTGATGTTCATCACCGGATTCGCCGCCGTGGCCCTCAACCCCGACAGTCAGGCCCCCAAGGACGCCAAGGTCCTGTCCAAGCCCTTCCATCTGCGCGATCTCGTCCGCGAGGTGGAAAAGCTCCTGGCCGCCTGAACTTCGGCGGAAAATGCGGATTTCGCGGGGGGCGTCCGAGGCCGGGCGCCCCCCGCGCCCGTTTCCGGCGACGGGTTTTTCCCCACCGGGCGACGAGGGCACTTGCGAAGGCGGATGAACCTCGTTATAGACCCCCTCGCCGTCCGATCCCGTTGGGCGGCACCGGTGGTTCCGGGCGTGTAGCTCAGCGGGAGAGCACTACGTTGACATCGTAGGGGTCACAGGTTCGATCCCTGTCACGCCCACCACCACCCCGCTCCTCCTCGAGAACGACACGATCGGCGCGCGATCGGAAGCGATTCCGCATCGCCCCTACGATCCTCCGCCCCCGCGTTCCCGCCGAGGCGGCGGCGTGCTAGCGTCGAGACGGTGCCAATTCGCCGACCGACGCCGGGAGTGACCGTTGCGAGCCGATTTCGTTGAAAAACTCGTCGGCGGCGCGGCGTGCATTCGGCGACGATGAGC
>JBEOKB010000104.1:0-7529 GCA_040275425.1 Siculibacillus sp.
CCGGTTCTTCGTGGTTCGAGGCCCGGCTTCGCCGGGCACCTCACCATGAAGAACCTCCCTTCGAACAGGTCGGACCTTCATCCGATCGCGCTCAGTCCTCGGCGCGGAGCGCGTGGTAGTGCTCGAGCAGGCCGGTGGTGGAGGCGTCGCGGCCAGCGATCGGGGCGGCGCCGGTGACCATCGGCAGAAGCTCGGTGGCGAGTTGCTTGCCGAGCTCGACGCCCCACTGATCGAACGAGTTGACGTCGTAGATCACGCCCTGGACGAAGACCTTGTGCTCGTAGAGGGCGAGCAGGCGGCCGAGGGTGAAGGGGTTGAGGCGGCGATAGAGGATGGTGTTCGACGGCCGATTGCCGGGGAAGACCTTGTGGGGGATGAGCGTGTCGATCTTCGCCCGGTCCATCCCCGCCGCGACCAGCTCGGCGCGGACGGCGCGGGCGTTCTTGCCCTTCATCAGCGCTTCGGCCTGGGCGAGACAGTTGGCGACCAGCTTGGCGTGATGGTCGCCCATTGCCTCGTTGGGCTCGGCGGCGAGCAGGAAGTCCACCGGCACGACGTCGGTGCCCTGGTGGAGGAGCTGGAAGAAGGCGTGCTGACCGTTGGTGCCGGGCTCGCCCCAGACGATCGGGCCGGTGGGGCCCTCGACCGGGCGGCCGTCCTTGCGGATGTTCTTGCCGTTGCTCTCCATGTCGAGCTGCTGGAGATGGGCGGAGAAGCGCGCGAGGCGCTGGTCGTAGGGGATGACCGCGAGCGAGGGGAAGCCCATCAGGTTGCGATACCACACGCCGACCAGGGCGAGGATCACCGGCAGATTGCGCTCGAGCGGGGCCTCGAGGAAGTGGTCGTCCATGGCCGCGCCGCCGGCGAGGAAGGCGCGGAAGTTGGTCGGGCCGATGCCGAGCATCACCGGCAGGCCGATCGCCGACCACACCGAATAACGCCCGCCGACCCAGTCCCAGAAGCCGAAGATGCGGTCCTCGGCGATGCCGAAGGCCTTGACCTTGGGGATGGCGGTGGAGATCGCGGCGAAGTGATCGCCGATGGCGGCCTCGCCGAGGGCGGCGACCAACCAGGCGCGGGCGGAGGCCGCGTTGGTCATGGTCTCCATGGTGGTGAAGGTCTTGGAGGCGATCAGGAAGAGCGTGGTCGCCGGGTCGAGGCCCTTCAGGGTGTCGTGGAGATGCGAGCCGTCGACGTTGGAGACGTAGTGGACGCGCGGGCCGTCGTGCCAGGGCGCGAGCGCCAACGTGACCATGGCCGGGCCGAGGTCCGAGCCGCCGATGCCGAGGTTGACCACGTCGGTGAAGCGCTGGCCGGTGGCGCCGCGGGCGGCACCGGAGCGGATCGCGTCGGCGAAGGCGGACATCGCCTCCAGCACCGCCTCGACGTCGCCGGTGACGTCGCGGCCCTCGAAGGCGTAGGGGCGGGCGCGGCCGGGATTGCGCAGGGCGACGTGGAGGACGGCGCGGCCCTCGGTCATGTTGACGAGATCGCCCGAGAACATGCGCGCGCGCCATTCCTCCAGGCGGGAGCCGCGGGCGAGCGACAGGAGCAGCTCCATCGTCTCGTCGTTGATGCGGTTCTTGGAGAAGTCGAGCAGCAGATCGTCGTTGCGCGCCGAGAAGCGGGCGAAGCGATCGGGGTCGGCGGCGAAGAGATCGGCGATGTGGGCCGATTCCATCGTGCGGGCGTGGGCGCGGAGGGCCTGGAAGGCGGTGCGGCGGGTTTCGGGCATGGCCTCGAACTTTCGGAAGAGGGCGCGGGGGGCGCGCGGACGCTCAGAACGCCTTGAAGGTGATCAGCGTCTTGGTGTCGACGATGCCGGGGATCCGGTGGACCTTCTCGTTGACGAAGTGGCCGATGTCGGTGCCGTCGTCGACGTAGAACTTGACGATCAGATCGTGGTCGCCGGCGGTCGAGTAGATCTCGGAGGCGATCTCGGCGTCGGCGATCGCGGTCGCCACGTCGTAGGAGCGGCCGAGGGCGCATTTTATGAGAACGAAGAAGGGCTTCATCGGTTCGATCCTCGAGGGGCGAAGCAGGGTCAGTCGATCAGATGCGCGATGCGAGGGCAAGAGCGTAGGCGCGCGGAGGCGGGGGCGGAACGTCACGGCGGCGGCCGTCTCGCGACGTGGTGAATTTCCTTGCGTTCGCCGAGGCGGCGTCCTAACTCTCGCTCATCTCATGGGGGTGCCCGGTCACGGCCGGGCTGAGAGGCGACGAGCCAACCCCTCGAACCTGATCCGGGTCGTGCCGGCGGAGGGATTGAGATGACGACCGATACGCGTAACTCCCGCATTCCCGTCGCGCCGCTCGATGCGGCCCGTGTCGCCGCCATCCTGGAACGGGTGCGCGAGCGGCGGCCGCGCGTTCACGTGCTGACCTCGCCGGTGGCGCAGACCTTCACCGCCAACCTGGTGCTGGCGGCGGGGGCGGAGCCGTCGATGACCTTCTCGCCGGAAGAGGTGCCGTCGTTCGTGGCGGCGGCCGACGTGCTGCTGGTCAATCTCGGCATGCTCGACCGGGTGCGGCGCGACGCCTCGCTCACCGCGATCGAGGTGGCCAAGGAGGCGGGGGTGCCGTGGGTGCTCGATCCGGTCAAGGTCGAGGTGTCGCCGTCCAGGCTCGACTTCGCCCGCCGCCTGATCGATCTCGAGCCGACGCTGGTCCACGCCAATCGCGCCGAGTTCCTCGGGCTCGCCGGGGTCGAGGCGAGCGACGCGACGGTGCGCGAGCACGCGGTCCACGCCGTGACGACGCTGTGCGTGACCGGGGAAGTCGACATCGTCACCGACGGCAGGCGGTTGATTCGGGTCGCCAACGGCCATCCGCTGATGGACCGGGTGACGGCGATGGGCTGCGCCGGCACGGCGGTGGCGGCGGCGTTCCGGGCGGTTGAGCCGGACCCGCTCATGGCGGCGGCGGCGGCGCTGGTGGCGACGGGCGTGGCGGGCGAAGTGGCGGCCGCGTCCTCGGGCGGGCCGGGGTCGTTCGCGACCGAGATCATCGACGCGCTCTATGCGCTCGACGTGGAAACCCTTCTGGAGCGTGCGAAGATCCGATGATCGCGGACCTGCGTTGTTACGGCATTCTCGATCCCGATCACTGTCGGGGCCGGTCGCTGATCGAGGCCGCGCGCGCGGCGGTCGCCGGCGGCGTCACCGTGTTGCAGTACCGCGACAAGCGCGGCGCGACCCGCGAGATGGTCGAGGCCGCGCGGGCGCTGGTCGCGGCGCTGGCGGGATCGCGAGTGCCGCTCCTGGTGAACGACCGCGTCGACGTGGCGCTGGCGGCGCGCGCGGCGGGGGTGCACGTCGGTCAGGACGACATGAACCCGCAGGACGTACGGCGGCTGATGGGGCCGGAGGCGATCGTGGGGCTCACGGTCAAGTCGGCCGAGCACGCGGCCGCGGTGCCGACCGGGCTGGTCGACTACGTGTGCATCGGCGGAGTGTTCGCCACCGTGTCGAAGCACAATCCCGACCCGCCGGTGGGGCTGGTCGGGCTCTCCCGGCTCGCCGAACGGGTGCGGCTGAAGCGGGCGGATCTGCCGGTCGGGGCGATCGCCGGGATCACCGCCGACAACGCGGGCGAGGTGATCGCGGCCGGTGCCGACGGGGTGGCGGTGATTTCGGAGATCTTCGCGGCGGACGACGTCGCGGCGGCGGCGGCGCGGCTGCGCCGGGTGGTGGACGAGGCGCTGGCGGCGCGGGAGAAGCGGGCATGACGGCGACGGCACTGACCATCGCGGGATCGGATTCGGGCGGCGGCGCCGGGATCCAGGCGGATCTGAAGACCTTCTCGGCGCTCGGCGTCTACGGGGCGAGCGTGATCACGGCGCTGACGGCGCAGAACACCGTCGGCGTCACGGCGGTGCACGACGTCGATCCGGCCTTCATCACCGCGCAGATCGACGCGGTGTTCTGCGACATCCACATCGACGCGGTGAAGATCGGCATGCTCTCGCAGCCGGAGGTGATCCGGGTGGTGCGCCAGGGGCTCGACCGCTGGCGGGTCGCCAACGTGGTGCTCGATCCGGTGATGGTGGCGACCTCTGGCGACGTGCTGCTGGTGCCGGAGGCGATCGAGACGCTGCGCAAGGTGCTGGTGCCGCGCGCGACGCTGATCACGCCCAATCTGGCCGAGGCCGCCAAGCTGGTCGACGGGCCGATCGCCACGTCGCGCGAGGAGATGATCGCCCAGGGCGAGCGGCTGACGGCGCTCGGCGCGCAGGCGGTACTGATCAAGGGCGGGCACGGCGCGGGCGCGGACGCCGAGGACGTGCTGGTCACGCGCGACGGGGTCGACTGGTTCACGGTGCAGCGTCACCAGACCCGCAACACCCACGGAACCGGCTGCACCCTGTCCTCGGCGATCGCGGCGGGGCTGGCGATGGGGCTCGACCTCACCCAGTCGATCCGCGCGGCCAAGGCCTATCTCACGGCGGCGATCCGCTCGTCGGATCGGCTGGGGATCGGGCGTGGCCACGGGCCGGTCGATCACTTCCACGCCTGGTGGCCGACCGGCGGGATCTGACGCGAGGCGACGGTTCGAACGACGACGACATCGGGCGACGCGGCGGGGCCCGAGGCGAGGGATGCGAGATGAGCGACGGCAACACGACGACGCGGCGGGCGGCGCTGGGAGCACTGGTGGCGGCGGGGACGGCGGGGCTCGCGCGACCGGCGCTGGCCAAGGGCCTGCGCGAGTGGCGCATGGTGACGTCGTGGCCGAAGAACCTGCCGGGACCGGGCGTCTCGGCGGAGCGGCTGGCGCAGACGATCGGGCGGTTGTCGGACGGGCGGCTGACGATCAGGGTCTACGCGGCGGGCGAGCTCGTCCCGGCGCTCGAGTGTTTCGACGCGGTGGCGGGCGGCACGGCCGAGATGGCCCATACCGCCGCGCTCTACTGGGCGGGCAAGATGCCGGCGGCGCCGCTCTACACCTCGACGCCGTTCGGGCCGACGCCGCTCGAGCACATGTCGTGGGTCGACCACGGCGGCGGACAGGCGCTGTGGGACGAGCTCTACGCGCCGCACGGGGTCAAGCCGTTCATGGCGGGCAACACCGGCGTGTCGATGGCGGGCTGGTTCCGGCGCGAGATCACCGGGCTCGACGACGTCGCCGGGCTGAAGATCCGCATCGTCGGGCTCGGCGCCGAGGTGTGGCGGCGGATGGGGGCGACGCCGGTGGCGCTGCCGCCGGGCGAGGTGTTCTCGGCGTTCCAGTCCGGCGTGGTCGACGCGGCCGAGCTGTTGGCGCCGGCCTCGGATCTGGCGGTCGGGCTCCACCGCGTCACCAAGCACTACTACGGGCCGGGCTTCGACAAGCCGAACGGAACCGGCGAGGCGCTGGTGTCGCTCGAGGCGCTCGAGGGGCTGCCGGCGGATCTGAGGGCGATCGTGGCGGTGGCCTGTCGCGAGGAGCACGCCACCGCGCTCGGGCAGGCGGAGTGGACCAACGCGGTCGCGCTCGAGGCGCTGACCATGCAGCACGGGGTCGAGGTCAGGGCGATGCCGCAGGCGGTGCTCTCCAAGGCGCGGGTGATCGCCGACGACCTGCTGGCGGAGCTGTCGGCGCGCGACGCGCTGTCGGCGCGGATCGTCACCTCGCTCCGGGCGGCGAAGGCGCGCTCCGATCTGTGGGCGGGGGCCAATCTGGCGCGGCTCCTGGCGGCGCGGGTGACGTGAATTGTGACGGTCTCGGCCGTTCCGTCATGAAACCGTGACGGGACTCGTGTTTCTCGGGCTCGACGAAGGGCTGCGACGGAACACGACCGATGACGCGACGCACCGAGCAGAGACACTTCCATGCGATGTTCCTGTCGGACATCCATCTGGGGACGCGCGGCTGCCGCGCCGACCTGCTCGTCGACTTCCTCAAGTATCACGACGCCGAGGTGATCTATCTCGTCGGCGACATCGTCGACGGATGGCGGCTGAAGCGGTCGTGGCACTGGCCGCAGGCCCACAACGACGTGGTGCAGAAGATCCTGCGCAAGGGCCGCAAGGGCGCGCGGGTGGTCTACGTGCCGGGCAATCACGACGAGTTCCTGCGCGACTACGTCGGGTCGCAGTTCGGCCAGATCGAGGTGGTCGACCACATCGTCCACGAGGGCATCGACGGGCGGCGCCTGCTGGTGCTGCACGGCGATCAGTTCGACGTGGTGGTGCGGCACGCGCGCTGGCTCGCCCATCTCGGCGACTGGGCCTACACGCTGGCGCTCGGCATCAACACCGCGCTCGACGCGGTGCGGCGGCGGATGGGCTTTCCCTACTGGTCGCTGTCGGCCTGGGCCAAGCTCAAGGTCAAGAACGCGGTGTCGTTCATCGGCGACTATGAGGAGACGTTGGCGGCGGAGGCGCGGCGGATCGGCGTCGACGGGGTGGTGTGCGGGCACATCCACCATGCCGCGATCCGCGACATCGACGGGATCGCCTATCTCAACACCGGCGACTGGGTCGAGAGCTGCACCGCGCTGGTGGAGACCCACGAGGGGCGGTTCGAGCTGGTGGTGTGGCAGGTGCCGGGGTCGGACGTCGAGTCGGTCGAGGTCGAGAGCGAGGCGGGCACGCGCCACGAGGCACTGGCAGCGGAATGAAGACCCTCCTGATCGTCACAGACGCCTGGCGGCCGCAGATCAACGGCGTGGTGCGTTCGCTCGAGCGGCTGGCCGAGGAGCTGACGCGGTTCGAGATCCGGGTCGAGTTCCTCACGCCGCAGTCGTTCCGCACGGTGCCGTGCCCGAGCTATCCGGAGATCCGGCTGGTGCTGACGCACGGCTGGGCGGTGCGGCGGCGGATCGAGGAGATCGCGCCGGACTACGTCCACATCGCCACCGAGGGGCCGCTGGGGTGGATGGCGCGGCGCGCGGTGCTCGACGTGCGCACGCCGGGCTTCACCACCAGCTATCACACCCGCTTCCCCGAATACGTCGCCTCGCGGCTGCCGATCCCGCCGAAATGGCTCTATGCGCTGCTGCGGCGGTTCCACAACGCCGGGCTCGCCTGCATGGTGGCGACCGAGACGCTCAGGCACGATCTCGACGAGCGCGGCTTCACCGGTCTGGTGCCGTGGTCGCGCGGGGTCGACACCGCGCTGTTCCATCCGCGCGACGACGTCGGCGACGTCTATGCCGATCTGCCGCGGCCGATCCTTCTCAACGTCGGACGCGTAGCGGTGGAGAAGAACCTCGAGGCGTTCCTCGCGCTCGATCTGCCCGGCTCGAAGGTGGTGATCGGCGACGGGCCGCAGACGGCGGAGCTCATGCGGCGCTTCCCGCAGGCGCACTTCCTCGGGCCGAAGGTCGGCGAGGATCTGGCGCGGCACTATGCGGCGGCGGACGTGTTCGTGTTCCCCTCGCTCACCGACACGTTCGGCAACGTGATCGTCGAGGCACTGGCCTCGGGTCTGCCGGTGGCGGCGTTCCCGGTGATGGGGCCGATCGACATTCTCGGCGGCACCGATGCCGGGGTTCTGTCGCGGGATCTGCGCGCGGCGGTGCTGGGGGCGCTCGAGATCGATCGGCG
>JBEOKB010000105.1:0-4732 GCA_040275425.1 Siculibacillus sp.
CATCGACGTCGCCATCGCCCTCACCGACGGCACCGTGCGCTCCGCCGCCGTGTCGCCGCCGCCCGCCACCGGCGACGACCGCGTGCCGATGAGGCCGAACCACCGCCGCGACGTCCTCGATCCGCTCAGCGCCGCCATCGCCCCCGGTTCGACCACGCCCGAGACCCTGTGTCGCCGCACCCTGCCGATCTTCGACGGTTGGAGCCGCTGGGACGTGCGCCTGTCGCCCAAGTCCACCCGCGCCGCCACCCTGCCCGGCTTCGACGGCCCGCTGGTGGTGTGCGCCGCGCGCTGGGTCCCCGTCGCCGGCCATCGCCCGAACCACAACGCCACCCGCTACATGGCCGACAACACCGACCTCGAGGTGACCTTCGGCCGCCTCGTCGGCGGCAGGGTGTGGCTGCCGGTCGAGGCCGCCGTCGGCACCCGCCTCGGCACCGCCCGCCTCGCTCTCGACGAGGCCGTCGCCGCCGCCCCCGCGCCCCCGGCCAAACCGCGCCGAAAGGGCTGAACCGTGCCGGAGCGGGACGAAGCGGTGAACGCCGCCCGCCCCGCCGCCGCCCGTCTCGCGCTCCGCCGAACGACATGCGGGGGTCGGCGCCGGGCGCGCCCCCACATCTGGCGCGAACACAAGAAGAACATCTCGCATATTGCGATTCGTCGCCGCTCCGTTCCCGCTTCCGCTCGATCCCGAACCACGGGGCGGCCCGGCCCCGCCCGCGCCGTAACACTTTCCCAGCACTCTCCGCGTCCTCGCCGGGGCCGAACAACCCTCGAGGGTCGCGCCCGCCGCCACCGCCCGCCGTGCCGTCTCGAGACGAGAGTGTGAACGCGTGCCCCGAGCCGCCGCGCCGCCCGTTCTCCCCACCGACGAGGTCTCGTGGCCCGCGTCGACCCGACCACCACATCTCGCCGGAACGAACCGGGAATCGACCCGTGTCGGTGATTCGTCGCATCTCCGTTCGCCCTTTCGCGCGAAGGTGAACGCCGCCGTCGCCCGGCGACGACGCCGAACCCGCCCGCCGCATGGACCGGCGCTCGCGTATCCCCGTACCGTCTCGTTCCGAGACGCCTCGGTTTACGTCCGCTGCCCTTCGCCTCCGCTCGCCGCACGAGTCCGGCGCCGATGTCGTGCCGCCCCCTCGGCCCGACACCACATCTGGGCGGAACGAAGCGCGAAGATCGCGGAAGCAGCGATTCGTCGCCGTCCCGTTCCCGCTCTCGTCGAAACGTGAACGCGCGATGCGAAACGGCGACGGCCCCCCGACCGTCCGGTCGAGAGCCCGTCGCCGCGTCGAAGGACGGCGCGTCAGATCGACCAGTCGTCGACCGCCCCGAGCAGATGCGCGATCACCCGGTCGGCCAGCGCCTCGCCGGTCTCGCCCGCCGTCGCCAGCCGCAGATCGGGCGTCTCCGGCGCCTCGTAGGGGCTGGAGATGCCGGTGAAGTTGGGGATCAGCCCGGCGCGCGCCTTGGCGTAGAGCCCCTTGACGTCGCGCCGTTCACAGTCCTCGAGGCTGGTGTCGACGAACACCTCGACGAAGCGTCCCGACCCGATCGTCTCGCGCGCCATCTCCCGCTCCGCCCGGAACGGCGAGATGAACGAGACCAGCACGATCAGTCCGGCGTCGGTCATCAGCCGGGCCACCTCGCCGACCCGGCGGATGTTCTCGATCCGGTCGGCGTCGGTGAAGCCGAGATCGCGGTTGAGCCCGTGGCGCACGTTGTCGCCGTCGAGCAGGAAGGTGTGGCGGCCCTCCGCGTGCAGCTTTCGCTCGACGATGTTGGCGATGGTCGACTTGCCCGACCCCGACAACCCGGTGAACCACACCACCTTGGGCGTCTGGCCCTTCTGCGCCGCGCGCGCCTCCGGCGTCACGTCGACCGCCTGCCAATGGACGTTGGTCGCCCGCCTCAGCCCGTGCTCGATCATCCCCGCCGCCACCGTGGCGTTGGTGAGCCGATCGATCAGCACGAAGGCCCCGGTCTCGCGATTGTCGGCATAGGCGTCGAAGGCGATCGCCTCGGCCAGCGCCACGTGCACCCGCGCCACCTCGTTGAGCGCCAGCGTGTCGGCGGCGAGTTCGGCGAAGCTGTTGACGTCGATCTTGTGGCGGATCTCCGAGATCGACCCGGTCACCGTCCGCGTCCCGCACTTGACGAGATACGACCGCCCCGGCAGCAACGGGTCCTCCGCCATCCACACCAGCCGCGCCGCGAACTGATCGGCCACCGTCGGCCTCGCCTCCACCGCCGCCAGCACGTCGCCGCGCGAGATGTCGATCTCCTGGTCGAGCGTCAGCGTCACCGCCTCGCCCGCGCTCGCTTCCGCCTGATCGCCGTCGAAGGTGACGATCCGCGCCACCCGCCCGATCTTGCCCGACTTGGCCACCACCACCTCGTCGCCCGGCCGCACCCGGCCCGAGGCGAGGGTGCCGGAGAAGCCGCGGAAGTCGAGGTCGGGCCGATTGACCCACTGCACCGCCATGCGGAACGGCGTCTCGCCCGCCCTCGCGGCTGTGTCGACGCTCTCCAGATGCTCGAGCAGCGTCGGCCCGTCGTACCACGGCGTGCGCGTCGACCGGCCCGAGACGTTGTCGCCGTAGCGCGCCGACAGCGGCACCGCCTGCACGGTCGCGAAACCGAAGTCGCCGGTGAAGGCGGCGAACGCCGCGCGGATCTCCTCGAACCGTTCTCGCGAGAACTCGACCAGATCGATCTTGTTGACCGCCAGCACCACGTGGCGGATGCCGAGCATCGACACGATGAAGGCGTGCCGCCGCGTCTGGGTGACGAGCCCGGCGCGCGCGTCGACCAGGATCACCGCGAGGTCCGAGGTCGAGGCCCCGGTCGCCATGTTGCGGGTGTACTGCTCGTGACCGGGCGTGTCGGCGACGATGAACTTGCGCTTGGGCGTGGTGAAGAAGCGATAGGCGACGTCGATGGTGATGCCCTGCTCGCGCTCCGCCTCGAGCCCGTCGAGCAGCAGCGCCAGATCGACCTCCTCGCCGGTGGTGCCGAACCTGCGGCTGTCGCGCGTGACGGCGGCGAGCTGATCCTCGAACACCAGCTTGGTGTCGTAGAGCAGCCGCCCGATCAGCGTCGACTTGCCGTCGTCGACCGAGCCGCAGGTGAGGAAGCGCAGGAGCGACTTGTTCTCCTGCTCGGTGAGATAGTCGGCGAAGGCCTCACCCTCGAGGGCGTGCGGAACCGCGTTCATCAGAAGTACCCCTCGCGCTTCTTCTTCTCCATCGATCCCGCTTCGTCGTGATCGATCAGACGGCCCTGCCGTTCGGAGGTGCGCGCGATCAGCATCTCGCGCACGATTTCGGGAAGAGTGGTGGCCGAGCTCTCGATCGCCCCGGTCAGCGGCCAGCAGCCGAGCGTGCGGAAGCGCACCAGCCGGTTCTCGATCCTCTCGCCGGGCGAGAGCCGCATCCGCGCGTCGTCGGCGGCGATCAGCATGCCGCCCCGCTCCACCACCGGCCGCTCGGCGGCGAAATAGAGCGGCACGATCGGGATGTTCTCGGCCAGGATGTACTGCCAGATGTCCAGCTCGGTCCAATTGGAGAGCGGGAAGGCGCGGATGCTCTCCCCCGGCGCCACTCGCGCGTTCCACAGCGACCACAGCTCCGGCCGCTGGTTCTTCGGGTCCCAGGCGTGGGTGGCGGTGCGGAACGAGAAGATGCGCTCCTTGGCGCGCGACTTCTCCTCGTCGCGCCGCGCCCCGCCGAAGGCCGCGTCGAACCCGTATCTGGTGAGCGCCTGCTTCAGCCCCTCGGTCTTCATCACGTGGGTGTAGGTCGACGACCCGTGCGTGAACGGCGTGATCCCCGCCTTGACCCCGTCCTCGTTGACGTGGACGATCAGATCGAGCCCGAGCCGCTTCACCGTCTCGTCGCGAAACGCGATCATCTCGCGGAACTTCCAGGTCGTGTCGACGTGGAGCAGCGGAAACGGCGGCTTCGACGGGAAGAACGCCTTGCGCGCCAGATGCAGCATCACCGCCGAGTCCTTGCCGATCGAATAGAGCATGACCGGATTGCGGAACTCGGCCGCCACTTCGCGCAGGATGCGGATCGATTCCGCCTCGAGCTTCTTCAGATGCGTATGACGCGCCACGGACATCGGCGACCCTCCACTCGGCGCCCGCGCGGCCGAGCCGGCGACGGGACGTTGAGGGTCATCGATCTAGAAGCGCTTCTCCCCCCGCGCAAGCAAGCCACCCCTCCGACCGGCCGGTCGCGGCGGATCGAGATTGCCCCCCTCGGGGCCGAGGCGTGAACGCGTTTTGCGTCGGCGCGCATGCGCAGGATGCGGTTCGAACCGCGCGCGCCGAACTGAAATCACGGTTTTATTTGCACCGCAGCAGGCGGAAGGCCCTCACGCGCCCGTCGCAGCGGCCGTGACCGCCCGTGCGCCGACCCCCGCGTCACCGAAGGCGAGGAAGGCGGAATTGGCGAACCCGGCCGCCCGCTTGCCGTAGCCGAGCGCCCGCCCGGCCGGGTCGACCACCGCGCCGCCCGCCGCCCGCAGCACCGCCTCGCCCGCCGCCGTGTCCCACTCCATCGTCCGCCCGAAGCGGGGATAGAGATCGGCCGCGCCCTCGGCGATCCGACAGAACTTCAGCGACGACCCGGCCGCGCGCGTCTCCACCGGCCCGAGCGCGACGATCAGCGCCGCCGTCGCCGCGTCGCCGTGCGAGCGCGAGGCGAGCACCACCGCCGTCGCC
>JBEOKB010000106.1:0-2385 GCA_040275425.1 Siculibacillus sp.
ATCAGATCCGGTGAGGCGGCATGTTCCAGTTCCTCGTCTCGCAGTCGCTGAAGAACCGAATTTTCGTCGTGGCGATCACCGCCGCGCTCGTCGTGTGGGGAGCGCTCACCGCGAGCCGCCTGCCGGTCGACGTCTTCCCCGATCTCAACCGGCCGACGGTCACCATCATGACCGAGGCGGAGGGCCTGGCGCCCCCCGAGGTCGAGCAGCTCGTCACCTGGCCGATCGAGACGCAGATGAACGGCCTGCCCGGCGTCTCGCGCGTCCGTTCAGTGTCGGGGGTGGGCCTCTCGATCGTCTACGTCGAGTTCGACTGGTCGACCGAGATCTTCCGCAACCGCCAGCAGGTCGCCGAGAAGCTGACGCTCGTCCAGGCGCAACTGCCGACCGGCGTGGTGCCGCAGATGGGCCCGGTCGCCTCGATCATGGGCCAGATCGTCCTGATCGCCGTCACCGGCACCGATGCGGTCTCGCCGATGGAGCTGCGCGAGACCGCCGACTTCGTCCTCCGCCCGCGCCTCCTCACCATCCCCGGCGTCGCCCAGGTCATCCCGATCGGCGGCGAGGTCCGCCAGTTCCGCGTTTCGCCCGACGCCGCGGCGATGCGGGCGCTCGGCGTCAACCTGGAGCAGATCGAGAAGGCGGTCGCCCGCTTCGGCACCAACACCGGCGGCGGCTTCACCGACCAGTACAGCCGCGAGTTCCTGATCCGCGCCATCGGCCGCACCAAGAGCCTCGCCGATCTCGGCGGCCTCGTCGTCGCCACCGTCGACGGTCGCCCGGTGACGCTCGAACAGGTCGCCACCGTCGACCATGCTCCGAAACTGAAGCGCGGCGAAGCCGGATTCATGGGGCGCCCGGCGGTCATCGTCTCGGTGGAGAAGCAGCCCGGCGTCGACACGGTGCGGCTGACCCGCGACATCGAGGCGGCGCTCGCCGATCTCGCCCCATCTCTCCCGGCCGGGATCACGGCGAAGGACCTGCTGTTCCGGCAGGCGAACTTCATCGAGGCATCGATCGGCAACGTCGAGAAGGTGCTGATGGAGGCGGTCGTCGTCGTCGCGATCGTCCTCTTCGCCTTCCTGCTCAACGTGCGCACCACGGCGATCTCGCTCACCGCCGTGCCGGTGTCGATCCTGGTGACGGCGATCGTCTTCCACCTCGCCGGGCTCACCATCAACACCATGACGCTGGGCGGCCTCGCCATCGCCGTCGGCGAGTTGGTCGACGACGCCGTGGTCGACGTGGAGAACATCTTCCGCCGCCTGCGCGAGAACCGCGAGGCGGGAAACCCCCGCTCGGTCTTCGACGTGGTGGTCGACGCCAGCCGCGAGGTGCGCTCCGGCATCGTCTACGCCACGATGATCATCGTCCTGGTCTTCGTGCCGCTCTTTTCGCTCGATGGAATCGAGGGCCGGCTCTTCGCGCCGCTGGGCCAAGCCTATGTGGTGTCGATCGCCGCGAGCCTCATGGTCTCGATCACCCTGACGCCGGTGATGGCCTACTGGCTGCTGCCGGGGTTGAAGCGGCTCGATCATTCGGACGGCGCGCTGGTGCGCCTCCTGAAGCGGGGGAATGCCCGGGCACTCGGCTTCGTCTTCGCCCGACCGACGCTGCCGCTCGCCGGGGCAGGGCTCGGCGTCGTCCTCGCCGTCGCCGCCGCGACGCAGCTGCCGCGCACCTTCCTGCCGCCCTTCAACGAGGGCACGCTGACCATCAACCTCCTGTTCGATCCCGGCATCTCGCTCGCCGAAAGCCACCGCGTCGGCCTCGTAGCCGAGCGACTGATCATGGAGGTGCCGGAGGTGAAGCTGGTCGGCCGCCGCACCGGCCGCGCCGAGCTTGACGAGCACGCCGAGGGGGTTCACTCCTCGGAGGTGGAGGTCGATCTCCATGCCGGCGGCCGGTCGAAGGACGCGATCATCGCCGACATCCGCGCCCGTCTCGCGGTGCTGCCGGTCGCCACCAATGTCGGCCAGCCGATCTCGCATCGGCTCGACCACATGCTCTCCGGCGTCCGCGCCCAGATCGCCCTCAAGATCTTCGGCGAGGATCTCGACACGATGCGCGCCGTCGCCGCCGAGTTCCGCGAGAAGCTCGCCACGGTGCCCGGCGTCGTCGATCTGCAGGTCGAGAAACAGGTGCGCATTCCCCAGCTCGAGGTGATCGTCGACTATCGCCGCGCCGCCCTGCACGGCCTGCAACCGGCGGCGGTCACCGATCAGCTGGAGCGCCTTTCCAACGGTCGCCTCGTCAGCCGCGTCGTCGACGGCAATCGCCGTTTCGACGTGGTGATGCGCCTCGACGACACGCGCCGCACGACGCGGGCCCTCGGCGACATGCTGATCGAGACCCCCGAGGGCTGGATCCCGCTGCGCCAGATCG
>JBEOKB010000107.1:0-3439 GCA_040275425.1 Siculibacillus sp.
GATCGGAGCGGCCGCGTCGCCGCCGCCGCGTGCGGCGACGAATGCGTCGCCGAGGAAGTGCCGATCGCCCTGGTCTACGACGGTCACCCCTTCGCGGTGATGATGGCGAGCCCGGTCGATCTGACCGATTTCGCCCTCGGCTTCTCCCTGACCGAGGGGGTCGTCGCCACGCCGGACGAGTTCGTCGATGCCGTCGCCGTCGAGGTCGAGCGCGGCATCGAACTGCGCGTGCGCGTCGCCGAGAGTCGCGCCCTGGCGCTGCGCTCCCGCGCTCGCGCCCTCGCCGGACGCACCGGATGCGGCCTGTGCGGCGTCGACACCATCGCCGAGGCACTGCGACCGGTCGAACGCCCGCGCGCCGACGTCGCCTTCTCGGCCGACGCGATCGCCGCCGCCGTCGCCGCGTTGCCCGGTCTGCAGACCCTCGGCCGCGCCACCGGCGCCACCCACGCGGCCGCCTTCGCCGATGCCGACGGCCGCATCCTCGCCGTGCGCGAGGACGTCGGCCGCCACAATGCTCTCGACAAGTTGATCGGCGCGCTGCTGCGGACCGGCGTTGAACCGGCCGGCGGCTTCGTCGTCGTGTCGAGCCGGTGCTCCTACGAGATGGTCCACAAGACCGCCGCCGCCGGGGTGACCGCCATCGTCTCGATCTCGGCCCCGACCGGTCTCGCCGTCGATCTCGCCGACCGCCTCGGCCTCGGTCTCGCCGCCTTCGCCCGCGACGGCCGCTTCACCGTCTACGCCGGTGATCGCCGCATCACGTGAACCGGATTGCGGATGATGTGAACCGAAACGGAGTTCATGATCTCGTGTCGTCACCGGCGGACGGATCGGACCAGTCGGCGCGCGCCGGTTCTGCCCCGAGGCGCCCGTTTCACCGACGAAATGGAAGGTAAAAGTGGAATCGACCGTCGAAACCAACGGTTGTCCAGATTTGGTGGCGACGGGAAACCCGGCTGACGCAGAAGCAGCAGAGAACTCCTCGGCCTCACGAAAGTCGAGATTCTCGCTCGCCGTGCGATTGACATTCGAGGTCACCACCGGCAAACCTCGCCCATGAACGATCGAAATCGTTCCCGCCCTCGTTGACGAGATCGTGCCGATGCAGTCCACCCCGGGGACGTCGAAGTCCCCGCGCTTTCTCTGGCCGATCGATCTGCTTCGGTTCGCCTTTGCCGCGTTCGTCGTGGTCGGCCATTCCTACGGTTTCGCACGTCTCGGCGACGAGAGCTGGCGCGTCGCCTATCTCGATCGGGTTCTGCCGGGCGGACTGTGGGTCACCGGCTTCTTCGTTCTGTCGGGTTACTGCATCGTCGCCGCCGAGCGTCTGCACGCCGAGTTCGATCCGCGCCGCTACTTCGCCGCCCGCCTGACCCGCATTCTGCCGCTCTACGTCCTGTTCTTCGCCGCCTCGATCGTCGCCGAGGCGATCTTCGCGGTCGTCGGCGGCCGTCCGCCGTCGCCGTGGGACGTGCTGCCCTGGACGCTGGCGACCCAGCTCACCATGACCCAGGGCCTGTTCGGTCCCTTCGGCGCCTTCAATCCGAGCTGGTCGCTGACCCACGAGCTGATCTGCTACTTCGCCTGGGGCGCGCTGATGGCCGGCGTCGGACGCAATCTGCGCAGTTGGCAAATGATCCCGCTCGCGCTCGTGCCGTTCCTGGTCACCGCGCTGATCCATGCGGTGGTCCACCAGGAGGTGACGTGGCGGGTGATGTCGCTGCCGCTCTACTTCTTCGTCTGGCTTCTCGGCGCCGCCGCGGCCGAGACCCGGCACGCCGACCTCTCGCCGCGCCGTCGGGCCACGCTGATCGCCGCCGGCGCGGCCTTCCTCGTCCCGCTGGTGTGGTACTTCGCCGATCCGCGCGTGCCCGAGACCGTCGGAATGGTCGCCTTCGGCATCGTCCTGGCGATCGCCTGCCTGTGGCTGCCGTTCGCCCCCCCGGCCGGACCGATGCTCGATCGCCTCAGCCGCCTCCTCGGTCTGGCGAGCTATCCGCTCTATCTCGGCCACGGCATCGTCGTCGTCGGTATCACTGTGGCCGAGGCGCATCTGCCGTTCCACGTCGACCCGCTCGTCCACATGATCGTGACGGTCGGCATCGCCGTCGTCCTGTCGATCGTCCTCGGCACCCCGCTCGAACGCCGCATCCTCGTCTGGCGCGCGGCATGGCTGAAGCGCAACTACGCGCGCGATCGCGCGAACGGCCCGGCACCCGCGCCGCTCTGATCGCACCGCCTCACCGCCGCCGCCCGCGCCCCTTCGATCCCGCCGTCCCCGCCGCCGTCGACGGTGGCGGCCGCTTCGGCGGGGGCGATCCCATCGGCACTTCGGTGCGCCCGACCGTCATCTCGTCGAGCGAATTCTTGCGCACCCTGGTCGGCGGCAGATTGGCCGCCCGTCCGTACTTCTTCTCGCCCGCGTAGCCGCCGGTGGCGTCGTCGACCGAGGTCTGCCGCGCCAGCGGATCGTCGGCCAGGACCAGCTCCGTCGCCTCCAGTCGCTTGACCTCGTCGCGCAGCCGCGCCGCCTCCTCGAACTCGAGGTTGGTGGCCGCCTCCTTCATGCGCCGGCGCAGGTCGTCGAGATGGGCGGCGAGGTTGTGGCCGACCAGATGGCCCTGCTCCGCGAAACCCGCCTCGACCGTGACGTGGTCCTGCTCGTAGACCGACGACAGCACGTCGGAGATGGTGCGCTTGATCGATTCCGGCGTGATGCCGTTGGCGACGTTGTAGGCCGTCTGCTTCTCGCGCCGGCGGTTGGTCTCGGCGATCGCCCGCTCCATCGAACCGGTCATGTGGTCGGCATAGAGGATGACCCGCCCCTCGACGTTGCGCGCCGCCCGCCCGATCGTCTGGATCAGTGACGTCTCCGAGCGCAGGAACCCCTCCTTGTCGGCGTCGAGCACCGCCACCAGCGAACACTCGGGAATGTCCAGCCCCTCGCGCAGCAGGTTGATGCCGATCAGCACGTCGAACGCCCCGAGCCTGAGGTCGCGAATGATCTCGATCCGCTCCAGCGTCTCCACGTCGGAATGCATGTAGCGTACACGCACGCTGTTCTCGTGCAGGTATTCGGTCAGATCCTCGGCCATGCGCTTGGTCAGCGTGGTGACCAGCACGCGATTTCCCCGCGCCGCCACCGCGCGCACCTCGCCGAGCAGATCCTCGACCTGCCGCGTCGCCGGACGGATGTCGATCACCGGATCGATCAGTCCGGTCGGGCGGATCACCTGTTCGACGAACACGCCGCCCGCCTCCTCCATCTCCCAACCGCCCGGCGTCGCCGAGACCGCCACGGTCTGCGGTCGCATCGCGTTCCATTCCTCGAAGCGCAGCGGTCGGTTGTCCATGCACGACGGCAGGCGGAAGCCGTATTCCGCCAGCGTCGCCTTGCGCCGGAAGTCGCCGCGATACATGCCGCCGATCTGCGGAA
>JBEOKB010000108.1:0-8350 GCA_040275425.1 Siculibacillus sp.
GATGTTCGCCCTCGGCCTCGCCGTCGTCCTGCGCCTCGCCGCCCTGGTGGTGCAGCCGACCCGGGCGATCGCCGCCGCCGCCGGCCTCGCCTGGATCATCGGCTGGGTGCTGATGCTGGCGCTGATCGCCCGCAGCCCGCGCCCCGCCGCCGAGGACGAGACCGCCGCGCCCACCTCCGACGCCGCCTGAGCCGATGGACCTTTCCCCCCGCCTCGTATAGACGAAACCAGCCCGTTTCCCTGGTCCGGACCCGATCCATGCATCTCCTTCTGCGCGACATCGGCAAGAAGCGTGTCCTCGTCGTCGGCGACGCCATGCTCGATCGCTACTACGAGGGTCCGGTCGCCCGCATCTCGCCCGAGGCGCCGGTGCCGATCGTCAAGGTCGCCTCGACCTTCGAGCGCCTCGGCGGCGCCGCCAACGTCGCCCTCAACGTCGCCTCGCTCGGCGTCGGCGTCACCTTCCTCGCCTATGTCGGCGCCGACGCCGACGCCGACGCGCTGCGCGCCCGCCTCGCCGAGGCCGGGGTCGACGCCCGTCTCGTCACCGCCGAGGCCGCCCGCACCATCGTCAAGCTGCGCGTCCTGTCCCAGCGCCAGCAGATGCTGCGCCTCGACTTCGAGGACGGCTTCGCCGACGAGAACCACGACGACCTCCTCGAGGCCTTCCGCGCCGCGCTCGTCGATCACGACCTCGTCGTGCTGTCGGACTACGGCAAGGGCACTCTCGCCCGCGTCGCGGACCTGATCTCCGCCGCCCGCGCGGCCGATCGCCCCGTCGTGGTCGACCCGAAGGGCACCGACTTCGCCCGCTACGCCGGGGCCACCGCCATCACGCCCAACGCGTCGGAGTTCTTCGCCGTCGCCGGTCGCCCGACCGACGAGGACGATCTGGGCCGCCGCGCCGCTTCCTTGCGTGAGCGCCTGTCGCTCGAGCACCTGCTGGTGACGCGCGGCGAACGCGGCATGAGCCTGTTCGAGGCCGACGGTCGCCGTCTCGACATCCCGACCGAGGCGCGCGAGGTCTACGACGTCACCGGCGCCGGCGACACCGTGATCGCCACCCTCGCCGCCGCGCTCGCCGCCGGCGCCTCCTTCGCCGACGCCACCCGCCTCGCCAATCTGGCGGCGGGCATCGTCGTCGGCCGCAAGGGCACCGCCGCCGTCACCTTCGACGAGCTCGCCGCCCTCGCCACGCCGCACGGCGCCCTAATCGACCCCGATCTCGCCCTGCGCCGCATCGCCGAGGCCAAGGCCCGCGGCGAACGCATCGTCATGACCAACGGCTGCTTCGACGTGCTCCACGCCGGTCACGTCGACTATCTCGAGCGCGCCAAGGCGCTCGGCCATCGCCTCGTCGTCGCCGTCAACACCGACGCCTCCGTCGCCCGCCTCAAGGGCCCGACCCGCCCGGTCAACTCCCTCGAGCATCGCTCGGTGGTGTTGCAGGCGCTGAAGGCGGTCGACTGGGTCCTGCCCTTCGACGGCTCGCACCTGCCCGACGGCACCTTCGAGGACACCCCGCGCGACGTCATCCTCGCCGTCGCCCCCGACGTCCTGGTCAAGGGCGGCGACTATTCGATCGACACCATCGTCGGCGCCGAGGAGGTGATGGCGGCGGGCGGCGAGGTGCGCGTCCTGCCCTTCGTCGACGGTCTCTCCACCACCTCGATCCTGTCGAAGCTCACGAAGCCGGAGTGATCCCGCTCGCCGTCAGGAACGCGTCGAGCCGGGCATGCAACCCGGCCCGCTCGGCCGCGCCCACGAAGGCCGCGTCGAACGAATTGCGCGCGAGCCGGACCGCCGCCTCGATCCCGAGCCCGAGCGCCGCGAACGTCTCGACGAAGTTCGCGCCGATGTGCCCGCCGAAATAGGCCGGATCGTCGGAGTTGATCGTCGCGATCAGCCCGGCGTCGAGCATGCGCGCCAGCGGGTGGTCGGCCATCGTGTCGAACACCCTGAGCCGCACGTTGGACAGGGGACACACCGTCAGCGCCACCCGCTCCGCCACGAGCCGCGCCACGAGATCCGTGTCCTCGAGCGCCCGCACCCCATGGTCGATCCGCTCCGCCTTCAGGAGATCGAGCGCCTGCCGCACGTAGTCCGGCGGCCCCTCCTCGCCCGCGTGCGCCACCACGCGCAGCCCCGCCGCCCGCACCGCCGCGAACACCCGCTGAAACTTCTCCGGCGGATGGCCGACCTCGCCGGAATCGAGCCCGATCCCGATGAAGGCCTCGCGGAACGGCAGCAGCGCCTCGAAGGTGGCGAAGGCCTCCTCCTCCGACAGATGGCGCAGGAAACACGGGATCAGATCGCAGCTCACCCCCTCGGCCCGCGCCTCGGCGAGCGCGTCGCCGAGCCCGCCGATCACCGTCTCCATCGCCACCCCGCGCGCGGTGTGGGTCTGCGGATCGAAGAAGATCTCCGCCCGGATCACCCCGTCGGCCCACGCCCGGGCGAAATAGGCCCGCCCCATGTCGCGGAAGTCCTCTCGGGCGAGGAGAACCCCGGCGCAGGCGTAGTAGACGTCGAGAAACGACTGCAGATCGACGAAGTCCGACGCCGCCCGCAGCGCCTCGACCCCCGCCCACGGCAGCGCCACGCCGTTGCGCGCGGCGAGCGCGAACACCGTCTCCGGCTCCAGCGTCCCCTCGATGTGGACGTGCAGCTCCGCCTTGGGCATCCTTTTGAGAAGGTCGGCGAATTCGCGATCGATCGGCATCGCAGGCTCCAACGAGCGGACGTCCGCGCGTCGATCATCCCTCGTCGGACCGATCTTGTCGAGGTGGCGAGAGTGGTAGGCCCGGAGGGACTCGAACCCCCAACCAAGCCGTTATGAGCGGCCGGCTCTGACCATTGAGCTACGGGCCCCCGACCGATCGAGCGCGTCGAACGGTGGAATCGCGACCGGCCGTGCCTAGCACGACGTGTGGCGCCCCGACAAGCACGCGCCACGTTGTGAACACTTTCTTCATGCAGATCGACGAGATCAGGGGACGAAGTACGTGGTATTCCGGTTTCGCGCGAAGGGCGACCAACGTCCCGGCGAAACGAACCGGCCCGATCCGATCGGGCATGAGAGGTACGTGGTTTGCTGAAGCCCTCGATGCGGAAGACCCCGAGTGTCGCCCTCTTCGGCCGCGCGATCCGTCGCGGCGCCGTCGCCCCCCTCGCGGTCCTCCTCGCCTTCGTCGCGCCCGTCGCCGCCGCCGATCCCGTTCTGCCCACCCTGAGCGTCAGTGCCGTCGGCGAGGTCACCGCCCGCCCGGACGTCGCCGTGATCACCACCGGCGTGGTCGCCGAGGGTCACACCACCACCGAGGCTCTGGCCGGCGCCGACAAGGCCGCCGCCGCGCTCCTCGCCGAGGCCAGGGCCGCCGGCGTCGCCGAGGCCGACGTCGCCACCTCGAACTTCTCGCTCAATCCGGTGTGGTCGTCGCGTCCCTCGTCGAGCGGCGAGACCAGCCGCATCACCGGCTACACCGTCTCCAACACCTTCACCATCAAGGTGCGCCGCATCGCCGACGTCGGCCCGCTGCTCGAGCGCATGGTCGGGCGCGGCTCCAACCAGATCTCCGGCATCGCCTTCGAAGTGTCCGACGCCGAGGCGCGCCGCGACGAGGCCCGCGTGGCCGCCGTCGCCGCCGCCCGCAAGCGCGCCGAGCTTCTCGCCGCCGCCGCCGATCAGCGCATCGTCCGTGTCCTCTCGCTCACCGAGTCCTCCGCCGATCACCACCCGCCCGTCTTCGCCAAGGCGATGTCGGCCGCGCCCGGTGGCTCGGTCCCCGTCGAGGCCGGCAGCCGGATCATCGAAGCCGGAGTGGCGATGACCTTCGAGCTCGCCCCACGCGAGACGAAGTAGGCGAACCCGTTTCCCCCCGACGGCGTCGAGACCGGCGCCGGGGGAATGACCGGACCCGACAGCGTGAGGCGTCGGCTCCGGTGGCACCGTCCGACGTCCGATACGTCGTCCGGCGCCGACGCCGATGGCTCCCTCCCCCGTCGGGATGAATTCCGGGGGCAGCGACCATCGACCATGACGGAACGGTGAACCCCGAGGGCGAGACCCCGGCCACCCCGTCGCCCACGAACGCGAGACGAGAAGGCGAACCGCCCCGCTCGCGTGAGAGTACGGAGTAACGTGAATGATCCCCACCAACGAGCTCGCCGCGTCGCGGCGTGGCGGAGCCGTGCGCTCCGCGATCCTGGCCTGCGCCGTCCTGGTCGCCGGCGGGTCCCTCGCCGAGGCGGCCGAAGGCATCGCCTCGTTCTACGGTCGCAAGGAACACGGCGGCCCGACCGCCTCCGGCGAGCGCTTCAACATGAACGCCATGACCGCCGCTCACCGCACCCTGCCGCTCGGCAGCCGCGTCACCGTCACCAACCTGCGCAACGGCCGCAGCGTGACCGTGCGCATCAACGATCGCGGCCCCTTCGTCAAGGGCCGCATCATCGACCTCTCCCACGCCGCCGCGAACGAACTCGGCTTCGTCGCCTCCGGCCTGACCACGGTGCGCATCGACGCCGCCGGCCCGAACGCCGCCACCCGCCTCGCCTCGGTCGAGCCGGAGACCACCGGCACCCTCGCTCCGACGCGCGCGCCCAGGAGCCGCGCCCTCGCCGCCGAGACCGCCCTCAGGGCGACCCCGGTGGAATCCCCGGCCGATGCGGATGCGGCCCCGCCTTCGCGCCTGCACCTCACCGAGCGCGACCGGCTGATGATCGATCGCAACACCTCGATCAACTGAGCCGATCGCCCGATCGAACGAAGAGAGAGGCCCCGAACCGGCAGGTTCGGGGCCTCCTCGTCTCATCTGCCGTCGGTCGCGGGGCGGGTCAGCTCTCGCTCGCCGCCAGACGCGCGCCCAGCGCCACGAAGGCGGCGGCGAAGGTGCGCCGCATCCAGGTGAGCACGCGCGGCGCCCGCAGCACCCGATCGCGCACCCTGGCCGCGAACAGCCCGTAGATCGCGAACACGACGAAGGTGACGAGCATGAACACGCCCCCGAGCGCGCTCATGGTCACGAGCGGCATGGCGTCGTCGGCGTTCATGAACTGCGGCAGGAAGGCCACGAAGAAGATCGACAGCTTCGGATTGAGCAGATTGACGACGATGCCGTCGACGATGATCGCCAGATCCGAACGCCGCGCCTCGTCGACCGCGACGTCGAGCAGCCCCCCCTCCTGCACCGTCTTCCAGGCCATCCACAGGAGATAGGCCACACCCGCCCACTTCACGATCGCGAAGGCCACCGCCGAGGTGTGCAGCAGTGCCGCCAGTCCGACCATCGCCGCCAGGAGATGCGGCACGATGCCGAGCGTGCAGCCGAAGGCCGCCACCACGCTGGCGCGGCTCCCGCGCCCGAGCGCGGCCGCCAGCGTGTAGATCACCCCGGTCCCCGGCGAGGCAACGATGATCAGGGTGGTGAGAAGGAATTCCGGAGAAACCGCCGCTTCCATCGCCGACCTCGCCTCTGCGCACCTGCGCCGTCGCCCACGATGCCGCACCCCCGCGCCCACCGCAAGCTCCGGCGTGCACTCGCGCGGCGATTGCTCTCAGTTCGTGCAACGGCGGGAGCATCCGGACGAAATCGCGCGCTCAGAGCCGGTCTCGGAAGTCGGCGGAGGATCGACGAGATCTCCGACGCCGTGCGAACGGAAGAGACCCGACGAGCCGAGCCGTCCGAGCTCTCGAGACGCGCTCTCAGTCCTCGTCGCGCGGGATCACCCGCGGCCGCCCGTCGTCGTCGACGGCGACGAAGGTGAAGGTGGCGTCGGTGACCTTCTCGCGCTGCGCGGTGAGGAACCGCTGCGCCCACGCCTCGATGTGGATCTTCATCGACGTCCGCCCGACGCTCTCCACGTCGGTATAGACGCAGAGCACGTCGCCGACCCGGACCGGGCGGATGAAGGTGAGCGTGTCGACCTTGATGGTGACGACCCGCCCGCGCGCCCGCTCCACGCCGCGAATGCCGCCGGCCGCGTCCATCTGGCTGAGCACCCAGCCGCCGAAGATGTCGCCGTTGGCGTTGGTGTCCGCCGGCATGGCGATGACGCGGACGGTGAGTTCTCCGCGATGGGTCTCGGGTTCGGCGGCGGTCATGTCGGGCTCGGGATTCGGTTGCGTCGCCCGCGAACCTATCCGAGCCCCGCGCCGCGCGGAACCCCTCCCCCGCTCGCCCCGCGTCGGCTCACCCCTTGATCACGTTGCCCTCGTCCATCAGCGCCACCACCGGCACGTGCGCGAGCGCCTCCTCGTGGGTCATGTGGGCATAGGAGAGCACGATCACCTTGTCGCCGGTCTGCACCAGACGCGCGGCGGCGCCGTTGACCCCGATCGTCTTCGAGCCGCGTTCGGCCTCGATGACATAGGTGGTGAACCGCGCGCCGTTGTCGATGTCGAGCACGTCGACCTGCTCGTTGGCGAGAAAACCGACAGCGTCCATCAGATCCCGATCGATCGAGATCGACCCCTCGTAATGGAGATCGGCGCGCGTGACGGTGGCGCGATGGAGCTTGGCGCGCATCAGGGTGAGGAGCATGTCGGGTCTCGGCTTCGTGGATCGGATCGCGTGTCTACACGAGGATTTGCGACGAGACCAGTAGAGCGGGTAGTTGTTCGAGTGTTCGAGAGGGTTGGGTTCGTATTGCGCCGAAAGCCCACCTGAGACGAAAAACCCCGGCCTTTCGACCGGGGTTCGCATCATTTTCCGTGTGAGCTGCGCTCAGTTGTCCAGGAAGCTCCTGAGCTTCCGGCTCCTGCTCGGATGCTTCAGCTTCCTCAGCGCCTTCGCCTCGATCTGGCGGATGCGTTCGCGGGTCACCGAAAACTGCTGGCCGACCTCTTCGAGCGTGTGGTCGGTGTTCATGCCGATGCCGAAGCGCATGCGCAGCACGCGCTCCTCGCGGGGCGTGAGCGAGGCCAGCACCCGCGTCGTCGTCTCCCGCAGGTTCGACTGGATCGCCGCGTCGATCGGCAGGATCGCGTTCTTGTCCTCGATGAAGTCGCCGAGGTGGCTGTCCTCCTCGTCGCCGATCGGGGTCTCGAGGGAGATCGGCTCCTTGGCGATCTTGAGGACCTTGCGCACCTTCTCGAGCGGCATCGCCAGCTTCTCGGCCAGCTCCTCCGGCGTCGGCTCGCGGCCGATCTCGTGCAGCATCTGGCGCGACGTGCGCACGATCTTGTTGATCGTCTCGATCATGTGGACGGGAATGCGGATGGTGCGCGCCTGATCGGCGATCGAGCGGGTGATCGCCTGACGAATCCACCACGTCGCGTAGGTGGAGAACTTGTAGCCGCGGCGATACTCGAACTTGTCGACCGCCTTCATCAAGCCGATGTTGCCCTCCTGGATCAGATCCAGGAACTGCAGGCCACGGTTGGTGTATTTCTTGGCGATCGAGATGACGAGACGCAGGTTGGCCTCGACCATCTCCTTCTTGGCCTGACGCGCCTCGCGCTCGCCCTTCTGTACCATGTGGACGATGCGGCGGAACTCGGTCGTCTCCAGCCCGGTCTCGGAGGCGAGGTTCTGGATCGCGCCCCGGAACTCCTTGATGGTGTCGCCTTCGTTCTTGACGAAGTCGCGCCAGCCGCGCGTGCCGAGATTGGCGACCCGGCGCAGCCAGTTGGGATCGAGTTCCGAGCCCTGATAGTTCTTGAGGAAGTCCTCGCGGCCGACGCCGAACGACTCGGCGAGGCGCAAGAGGCGACCCTCGAAGCCCATCAGCTTCTTGTTGATGTCGTAGAGCTGCTCCACCAGGCTGTCGATGCGCGCCTGATTGAGCGACAGCGACTTCACCTCGGAGATCAGGTCTTCCTTGAGCTTCTTGTAGCGACGCTCCTGGGAGGGCGACAGCGTCTCGTTCTTGAGACGACCCTCGACCAGCTGCTCCTGCAGGCGGTGCAGCTTCTTGTAGTCGTCGGCGATGCGATCGAAGGTCTCGAGCACCTTGGGCTTCAGCTCGGCCTCCATGGCGGACAGCGAGACGTTGCCCTCCATGTCGTCCTCGCCGTCGTCGCCGGTGTCCGGCTCCGGCGGCTCTTCCTCGGCCTCGGGCGCCTCCTCGTCGACCGGCACCATCGGCGGACCGGCGTTCTTGCCGTCCGGCCCGGCGTAGGTCGCCTCGAGATCGATGATGTCGCGCAGGAGAATCTTGCCGTCGTTGAGCTCGTCGCGCCAGATGATCACGGCCTGGAGCGTCAACGGGCTCTCGCACAGGCCCGCGATCATCGCCTCGCGACCGGCTTCGATGCGCTTGGCGATGGCGATCTCGCCCTCGCGGGACAGAAGCTCGACCGAGCCCATCTCGCGCAGATACATGCGCACCGGATCGTCGGTGCGGTCGG
>JBEOKB010000109.1:0-20770 GCA_040275425.1 Siculibacillus sp.
CGGGCGGCAGGCGGCGCATGTCGGGCACCCTGCCCCGGATCGAGGCGAGGCGCTCGGGCTCGACGCGCATGCGACGGATGCCGGCGGCGCCGATCAGGCGCAGGACGCCGGTCGCCGCATCCTCCAGAACCCCCTCCCCTTCGCTCAGGCGCTCGAGCAGGCGGGTGTCGCGGCGGCGGTGAGGATCGTGGTCGGTCACGGCGCATCCTCCAGGCGGGCGGCGAGGTCGAACCACTGATCGGCGGCGCTCTCGATGGCGGCGACGACGCGGTCGATGCGCGGATCCTCGCGCCGTTCCTCGACGATGCGGCAGGCGTGGGAGACGGTGGTGCGGTCGCGCTCGAAGCGGCGGCCGACCTCGCTCAGGGACATCGCGAACCAGACATGGGCGACGTACATGGCGATCTGACGGGCGAAGGCGACCGGGGCATGACCGCGCGAGGGGTTGCGCATGGCTGTCGGGGTCAGACCGAATGCCTGGGCGACCACCGCCTCGAGACAGCGGCAGCGGGCGGCGATCTGGTCGGGCTCGCGCGTCTCGCCGCGCCGTCGGCGGGGTCGGCCGGGGCGGCGCCCGGCGGTTCGCCCCGCTCTCGCGTTTCTCTTCTCGGCCTCCGGCTCCCGCGGCCACGTGCGTCCCTTCGTCGGCATCCCCGAACCTCCCCATCCAGAGAATAGGAATAAATACCTTTCGATTATCGGAGGAGACGAGCGGACGGGGATAACTACCGATCTATATGGTGAATTTCACCAATTTGTCGTTGCGTTCGAAAAGCCGAGAGTTGTCCCCGGGCGGTGGGGGCGGGGCGACAATGGCGTCACCATCGAGGAGGGACGCCATGTCCGATCACGCAAGAGAAGGCGGCCGGTCCGCACGGCCGGTTTGGGCAAATCCACGGGCGGGGACGGAGGTCGGCGCGCGGGAACGCCTGCTGCCGCGCCTGATCGCGATCGGCCCGGCCGAGATCGCCGACGGTTCAAGGGCGGGGCGGGCGAAGGTCCTGCGTCTGCTGACGACGGCGCTCGACGGCGAGCGGCGACGCGGCCGCGGCCGCCACTGGAGCTATCGCCTCGATCGCCACATCGGCCTGGTGCAGGCGCTGGAGAGCGAACGGGCGGCCTGGCTCGCCCTGTTCGGTGTGCCGTGGCGCGAGCCGGTGCGGGGGGCGGGCGGCGGCGAGGCGCGCGACACCGCCTGAAACGCGAGACCGCCGCGAACCGGGTGGTTCGCGGCGGTCGAAACGGATCGAAGGGGACGGATCAGCGCGCGCCGCGGCGACGCTGCTGGCCGAGGCCCATCTTCTTGGCGAGGTCGGAGCGCGCCTGGGCGTAGTTCGGAGCGACCATCGGATAGTCGGCCGGCAGGCCCCACTTCTCGCGATACTCTTCCGGGGTCATGTTGTACTGGGTGCGCAGGTGGCGCTTCAGCGACTTGAACTTCTTGCCGTCTTCGAGGCAGACGATGTAGTCCGGCGTGACCGACTTCTTCACCGGAACGGCGGGCTTCAGCGGCTCGGGCATCGGCTCGGGTGCGACGCCGGAAGAGGTGCGCTGGAGGGCGGCATAGACCTCGGCGATCAACCCCGACAGTTCGGCGGCCGGCACCGTGTTGTTGCTGACATAGGCAGAAACGATCTCGGTGGCCAGTTCGATGAGGTTGCTGCTAGAAGAATCGGTCATTTTTCACCTGTCCTGCGTGAGGAACCACCGCAAGGTGGCCCATCGGAACGAGAGCCGCGCGAAGGTCGACCACCGGCAATTCGGCTTGGTGCCTACTCAACTGCCGACGCCGAAGATTGAATCACACGGCCTGCAAATCGATTTCTTCGTATAGGCACAGTTTGATCAGAGCACAAGATCTCGGAACACGATCTCTTGGATTTTTTCAGTCGACTGCGACCCATTGCATGTCGGTACGCTCCCGCTTCGAAGCCATAGAAGGGACTTCGCGAGCAAATTCCTCCCGAGAATCACGGATGGTGGCGCGTCTTCGCGTAGTCGCGTCGCCCTCGAAGCCCACTCATCGTGACGGCGGATCGCCTCGTCCGCAGAGCTGCCGTGCATCCACCGCAGGAACCGCGCCTCGACACATTGCCGATACGTCGGAGGTGACCTAAATCCTGGAATGTCGACGGCGGCGTTCTGCCGCAGTTCGGGGGCGCCTCGCTGGTGTCCCCTCGGCTCACGAAAGGTGTGTCCCTCATGTCGGACGACGAATTCCGCGCGCGCCTCACGCCCGAGCAGTATCGAATCACCCGCTGCGGCGCGACCGAGCGGGCCTTCACCGGGCCCTACTGGAACGAGAAGCGGGCGGGTCTCTATTCCTGCGTCTGCTGCGGGACGGCGCTGTTCCGCTCCGAGACCAAGTACGATTCCGGCAGCGGCTGGCCGAGCTACCATGCCCCCGTCGCGGCGGAGGCGATCACCGAGCACCGCGACGTCGGCCACGGCATGGTGCGTACGGAGGTGCGCTGCGCCGCCTGCGACGCCCACCTCGGCCACGTGTTCGACGACGGCCCGCCGCCGACCGGGCTGCGCTACTGTATCAACGGCAATGCCCTCACCCTCGAGCTGGACGCCCCCGCCGCATGACCCTCGCTCTCACCGCCACCCTCGCCGCTCCGATCGCCGCGAAGCGACCGACCTCCCGCACGATGCACGGCGTCGAGATCGCCGACGACTACGCATGGCTGCGCGCCGAGAACTGGCAGGAGGTGATGCGCGCGCCGGCGGCGCTCGACGCCGAGATCCGCGCCCATCTCGATGCCGAGAACGCCTACACCGAGGCGACGACGGCGCCGCTCGCCGCTCTGCGCGAGCGACTGATCGCGGAGATGAAGGGGCGGATCAAGCAGGACGACAGCTCGGTTCCGGCAGTCGACGGCCCGTTCGCCTACGGGGTGCGCTGGATCACCGGGGCGCAGCATCCGCTCCACGTGCGCACGCCGCGCGAGGGGGGGGCGGAGGAGATCCTGATCGACGGCGACGCGCGCGCGAAGGGCAAGGCCTACTACCGCCTCTCGGGCGTGACCCATTCGCCCGACCACCGCCTCGCGGCCTTCGGCGCCGACGAGAACGGTTCCGAGTACTTCACCCTGCGGCTGCGCGAGATCGGCGCCGAGGGCGATCGCGACGACGTGATCGAGGCGACCTCGGGCGAGGCGGTGTGGGCGAACGATTCGGAGCACTTCTTCTACGTGCGGCTCGACGAGAACCATCGGCCGTCGCGGGTCTACCTGCACCGGGTGGGCACTGCGGCGAGCGAGGACAGGCTCGTCTACGAGGAGGCCGATCCCGGCTTCTTCGTCGGCATCGGCAAGACGCTGTCGGGGCGGTTCGTGGTGATCTCGGTGCACGATCACGAGACGTCGGAGGCGCATCTGATCCCGGCCGACGCGCCCGCGACGCCGCCGCGCCTCGTCGCGCCGCGCGTGACCGCCGAGGAGTACGACGTCGAGGACGCGGGCGCCTTTCTGACGCTGCTGACCAACACCGGCGGGGCGGAGGACTACCAGATCGTCGCCGCGCCGATCGAGGCGCCGGGGCGGGAGAACTGGCGACCGCTGGTGGCGCACGAGCCGGGACGGCTGATCCTGTCGCAGCGCGCCCACCGCGATCATCTCGTCCGGCTGGAGCGGGTCGAGGGGCTGCCGCGCATCGTCGTGCGCCGCTTCGCCGACGGGGCGGAACACGCGATCGCCTTCGACGAGGAGGCCTATTCGCTCGGCCTCGCCGGCGGCTACGAATGGGCGACCACGGCGCTGCGCTTCACCTATTCGTCGCCGACCACGCCGAGCCGGGTCTACGACTACGACGTGGAGAGCCGGGCGCGGGTGCTGCGCAAGGAGCAGGAGGTGCCCAGCGGGCACGATCCGGCCGCCTACGTCACGCGGCGGCTGCAGATCCCAACCGCCGACGGCGAGACGGTGCCGGTGACGGTGCTGCACCGGCGCGACCTCGTGCTCGACGGCACGGCGCCGGCGCTCCTCTACGGCTACGGCGCCTACGGCATCGCCATCCCGGCGGCGTTCTCGACCTCGGTGCTGTCGCTGGTCGATCGCGGCTTCGTCCACGCCGTCGCCCATGTGCGCGGCGGCAAGGACAAGGGGTTCCGCTGGTACGCGATGGGGCGGCGCGAGTTCAAGACCAACACGTTCGACGACTTCGCCGCCGCCGCGCGCGGGCTGATCGCCCATGGCTTCACCTCGGCGGGACGGATCGTGGCGCAGGGCGGATCGGCGGGCGGCATGTTGATGGGGGCGGTGGCCAATCGGGCGGGCGATCTGTTCGCCGGGATCGTCGCCGAGGTGCCGTTCGTCGACGTTCTGGCCACCATGTGCGACGCCACGCTGCCGCTGACGCCGCCGGAATGGCCGGAGTGGGGCAATCCGATCGAGGACGAGGCGGCGTTCCGGCGCATCCGCGCCTATTCGCCCTACGACGCGATCGAGGCCAAGGCCTATCCGCCGATCCTGGCGCTGGCCGGGCTGACCGATCCGCGCGTGACCTATTGGGAGCCGGCGAAGTGGGTGGCGAAGCTGCGCGCGACCAAGACCGACGACGCGCCGGTGCTGCTCAAGACGGACATGGACGCCGGGCACGGCGGGGCGGCGGGGCGGTTCGACCGGCTCAGGGACGCCGCGCTGGTGCAGGCGTTCGCGCTGGCGGTGACGGGTAAGGCCGAGGCGTGAGACCCGGCTCGTGACGTGCAAAGGCCCGCGACGATCGCTCGTCGCGGGCCTTTCTCGATTCACGCGGGAGGCGCGTGGATCACTTCTTGACCGGGCAGCTGTTGAGGCCGAGCAGCGGGTAGAACGGGCAGAAGCCGAACACGCCGGTCAGCAGCGGCACGAAGCCGATCCAGCCGACCCACTTCCACGAGATGGTGGCGGGGGCGAGCAGGGCGAAGGCGATGAGCGCCAGGCCGACCACGATGCGCAGGATCTTGTCGATACCACCGACGTTGGGGGTCATGTGTTCCGTCTCCTCGTTTTCCGCCAGTGCCCGACGCGGTGTTGCGCGGGCCCTCGTGCGTCCATGACCGGCACCATGGCACGAAACGGGACGGGCCGTCGGTGATCTAGTCACAGGAGCGGCATTTCAGTCCGATCATTCGTCGAGATCGGCGAGGCGCAGGAGGCCGGGGTGGTCGACGACCTCGATGGTGCCGCGCCCGAGGCGCAGGAGGCCGCGCCGCTCGAACGCCTTGAGATGGCGGCTGATCACCTCGCGCGCGGTGCCGAGTTCGGTGGCCAGCTCCTGGTGGGTGGCGACGATCGGGCGTTCGTCGCGGGCGGCGAGGTGGCGGGCGAGGCGGGCGTCGATGCGGTGGAACACCGCCGCCTGCATGGTCGCCAGGATCTCGGCGACGCGGCGGCCGAACCCGGCGAAGACGAAGCGGCGGAACGGATCGGAGCGGCGCATCAGCTCGTCGAAGATCGGGCGGGGCACGGCGACGGCGGCGGTCGGCTCCTCTACGATGCCCTCGGCGGCGTAGACCTCCTCGCCGACGAGGCAGGCGGTGGTCAGCACGCAGCTCTCGCCGCGACGGACGCGGTAGAGCACGATCTCGCGGCCGGTGTCGGCGATCATCTGCACCCGAACCGAACCGTCGAGCACCAGGAGATAGGCGCCGCAGGGAGCGCCGGGCGAAAACACCGTGGCGCCCGGCGTCAGTTCGACGCTCTGGGTGCGGGCGAGGAGCAGATCTCGATCGTCGGGCGCGAGACCGGCGAGATCGGGGAACCGAGCGGTCCAGGGGAGGGGCGAGTTCAAACGACCTCCGGCCGATGCGGGACGGCCGCCCCGGCCTCGGCGAGGCGGCGGCGGTCAGTCCAGGTAGAGCGCATCGACATGGTAGCTCGTCCGGTCGACGATCTCCACATCGAGACCGGGGACGGAGCGACGCGGCCGCGCCGGTCGGGGCGTCGGGTTCGAGGCGACCTCGGGGGTCGGCGCGGCGGTGGGAACCGGACGGCGTCCGCCGCCGGCGATCTGTTGCAGGCGTCTGCGGCGATCGACGGCGTCGGGGCCGTAGTAGGAGCCGACCCGGACGTAGGACGGGCGGGCGGTCAGAACGCGCAGGGTGTGGCGATTGAGCGCCTCGGGCGAGAGCGGCTTGACCAGGAGATCGTCGATGCCGGCGGCGATCGACTCCTCGAGCACCGAGCGCACCGCATGGCCGGTGACCAGGACGATCGCCATCTCGGGATTGGCGAGGCCGGGACTGCGGCGCAGGGCGCGGGCCCATTCCAGGCCGCTGACCTTGGGCATCATCAGATCGCAGAAGACGAGATCGGCGCCGTGCTCGACGACATGGGTGGTCGCCTCGTCCGGGTCGCCGAACACCTCGACGTGACGAAATCCGAGGTGGCGCAACATCGTGCGCATCAGATTCTGGAAGTTGCGATTGTCGTCGAGCACGGCGATTCGCGCGCCGGTGACGACGTCGACTTGTGCCACGATCGCGTCTCCCCACGCATGTCACCCGACGTCACTGCCCAAGAACTAGGCCGACGACCGCTAACATTCGGTTTCACGAATGAAGCGGATGCGCGAGATGCGGCATCGAAGCGCGGAAACGCGAACGGCCGGGCGCGAAGCCCGGCCGTTCCACACGTCGGAGAAGAAGATCGCTCAGGCGGCCTTCTCGAAGCACTCCAGGACGTAGTCCCAGTTCAGGAGGTTGTCGACGAAGGCCTCGAGGTACTTCAGGCGCAGGTTGCGATAGTCGATGTAGTAGCAGTGCTCCCACACGTCGACGGTCAGGATCGGGGTCTGACCATGGATCAGCGGGTTCTCGCCGTTCGGGGTCTTGGTGATCGAGAGCTTGCCGTCCTTGAACGCGAGCCAGGCCCAGCCGGAGCCGAACTGGGTCATACCGGCCTGGATGAAGTCGGCGCGGAACTTGTCGTAGCCGCCGAGGTCGCTGTCGATCAGCGCCTGGATCTTGGCCGGGATCTTGGTGCCACCGCCGTTCTTCTTCTGCCAGAGCCAGAAGTGGTGATGGTTGTAGTGCTGAGCCGCGTTGTTGAACACGGCCGGGTTCTTGCCGAAGCTCGAGGTGATCACGTCCTCGAGGCTCTTGCCCTCGAATTCGGTGCCCTTGATCAGGTTGTTGAGGTTCGTCACGTAGGCGGCGTGATGCTTGTCGTGATGAAACTCGAGGGTCTCGGCCGAGGTGTAGGGGGCGAGCGCGTCGTAGGCGTAGGGCAGCGGGGCGATTTCGAAAGCCATCGGAGATCTCCTGCGGGAGGGTTCGTTCGACCGCCGCGCAACTCGGGCGCCGGGGCGAACGGGGAAGGGCCGAGACGAAACATAAGGAGGTCTACGGATCGCGGCAACCGCCGCGGGCCATTTCATCCGAACTTCCGACGAGGGCCGCCCGGCACCGACCGGCACGACGCGGTTCAGGCGTGGGCGAAGTCCCAGTAGAGCCGCCGCGCCAGACGATAGACCGGGCCCGGCTCGAGCTCGCGATCCTCGAAGCGGACGATCGGCATCACCTTGGTGTAGTTGCCGGTGGAGAACATCTCGTCGGCGTCGAGGAAGTCCTCGTAGCGCAGCGTCTTCTCCACCACCGGGGTCCCGGCGCGGCGCAACAGGTCGATGACGCGGGCGCGGGTGATGCCGGCGAGGAAGGTGCCGTTGGGCACCGGGGTCAGGGCGACGCCGTCCTTGACCATGAAGACGTTGGCGGAAGCGAGTTCGGCGACGTTGCCGAGCAGATCGAGCACCAGGGCGTTGTCGAAGCCCTTGGCGCGGGCCTCGCGGGCGGAGCGGGCGTTGTTGGGGTAGAGGCAGCTCGCCTTGGCGTCGGTGGGCATGCACTCGAGGCTGGGGCGGCGGAAGCGGGAGAGCGTCACCGAGATGCCGTTCGGCGGGATCATCGGCGCTTCCCAAAGCGTCAGGGCGAAGCGGGTGGAGGCGGGGTCGGCGCCGATCACCAGATCGGCCTGATCGAGTTCGCCCCAGTAGCTCGGGCGGATGTAGAGCGCGGCGTCGCGATCGAAGAAGCGCAGACCCTCGCGAGCGAGTTCGAGCACCTCCTCGTCGCGCATGGTCGGAGCGAGGCCGACGGCGCGGGCGGAGCGATTGACGCGGGCGCAGTGGCGATCGAGATCGGGGGTGACGCCCTCGAAGGCGCGCGCGCCGTCGAAGACGGAGGTGCCGAGCCAGAAGGCATGGCTGCGCGGACCGATCAGCGGCGGGTTTCCCTCCAGCCATTCGCCGTCGTACCAGGTCATGGTCTTGGCGTTCTCGGCGACGTGGCCCATCGGTCTCTCCTCGGTCGATCAGGTGGCGTCGGCGCGAATCATAGCACGTTCGCGCCCGCCGCCATTCTATTATTCGACCGTACAATTCGGCGAGAGTACGACTTTTCGTCACCTCGGGTGCCACGCCCTGTTCCCTCGACGGCGCTTCCGGTCCATTGTCCGGCGAAATGTCGGCCAACGGAGCGAAGCATGGCTCACGCGATCTACGTCTTCGACGGGTACGGAACACTGTTCGACGTTCATGCCGCCGTGCGCCTGCACGCGGACGAGGTGGGTCCCGAAGGGCAGCTCCTGTCGGCGCTGTGGCGGGCGAAGCAGCTCGAGTATTCCTGGATGCTGACCATGATGGGCCGCTACCGGGACTTCTGGTCGCTGACCGAGGAGGCGCTCGACTACGCCTTCGCCCGGGTGCCGCAGGCCAATCGCGCCACCCGCGCGGCGCTGCTCGACAGCTACTGGAGCTGCGACGTGCATTCGGACGTGCCGGAGGTGCTCAAGCAGCTGAAGCTGCGCGGGGCCAAGATCGTCATCCTGTCGAACGGCACGCCGAAGATGCTGGCCGCCGCCTGCCGCTCGGGCGGCATCGACGACGTGGTCGACGAGATCATCTCGGTCGACGAGATCAGGGTCTACAAGCCCGATCCGCGCGTCTACGACCTCGTCACCACGCGCTATCGCTGCTTCCCGGAGGCGGTGTCGTTCCAGTCGTCGAACCGATGGGACGCGGCCGGGGCGACCGCCTTCGGCTTCCGCTCGGTGTGGGTCAACCGCAACGGCCTGCCGGAGGAGTACAACGACTTCCGTCCCGCCGCCGTGCTGCCGAGCCTGGAGGGGCTTCTGACGCTCGGCTGAGGCGAGCGTCACGGAAACGTCACGGGCGCGGGGGAGAAGTTCCGGTGCCCTCGCCGGCCCTCCCTCGTCGGGGAGGGGGCGAGGCGGGGATCTCTCATGCGCCCGCCCTCCTCGTTCGGCATCGGACGCGACGCTCGCGATCCCGTCCTCGACGCGGTCCTGCCCGGTCTCGTCGGCGGTTTCCGCTTCGACGGCGAGGGGGCGGGCCACGCCCTGCGGCCGGAGGATCTCTCCGGTTCGGCCGGGGAGAGCGAGCGGTGGCTGTGGCTGCACTTCAACCTCGCCGACGCGCGGGCGCGCGACTGGATCGAGGCGCATGCGCCGCTGCCGGAAGCCGCGCGCGACCTCCTGCTCGACGGTGACGACCACATTCGCCTGATCGCCGAGGACGACGCCCTGATCGGCGTGTTCGCCGACTTCCGGCGCGAGCTCGACCGCGATTCCCAGGACATCTCGCGGCTGAAGTTCGCGCTGCATCGCCATGTCCTGATCACCGGGCGGCGGCAGGCGCTGTTGTCGGTCGACGAGGTGCGGCGGGCGGTGCTCCAGGGCGAGCGGTTCGAGAGCGGCGAGCAGCTGCTCGAGCGGATCTTCGACCATTTCGCCGATCAGGTCTCGGCGACGACGCGCACGCTCGCTCAGCGGCTCGAGGTGATCGAGGACCGGGTGGTCGACGACCGGGTCGATCCGGACGATCTGAGGGTCGGGCCGATCCGGCGCATGGCGCTCCGGCTCAACCGGCAGGTCGGCGCGCTGCGCCTGCACTTCGCGGCGCTGATCGACAATCCCGAGCGCGATCTGCCGGACGACGTCTTCGCCATGACCGAGCGGGTGGCGCTGCGGCTCGCCTCGATCGCGCGCGACGTCGAGGCGATCCAGGAACGGGCGCGGATCATCCAGGAAGAGGTCTCGGCCAAGAACGCTCAGCACATGAACCGACAGCTCTCGACCCTGTCGGCGCTGACCGCGCTGTTCCTGCCGGCGACGCTGGTGACCGGGCTGTTCGGCATGAACACCCATGGTCTGCCGTTCGGCGCCTCGGACCACGGGTTCTGGTCGGCCGCCCTGGTGGCGGCGGCGGGTTCGGGCGCGGTCTATCTGGTGCTGCGGCGGATGGGCATCATGAAGTGAGAGGTGGCCGTAGGGCCGGATCGTAGGGTGCATAGAGCGTCAGCGAAATGCACCGGCGGCGGTCGTGGGGGACGTCCGGGGCAGCTCACGGGCTCGGAGCGGTGCGATACGGCTTCGCCCATTGCACCCTACGGCGGTTCGCCACCCCCTCCCCGTTCACTCCGCCAGTTTCGCCAGAATGCGCGCCCACGACCGGGCACCCTTGTGGAAGCTCTCGAGGTCGTACTTCTCGTTGGGCGAGTGGATGCGGTCGTCGTCGAGGCCGAAGCCGACCAGCATGGTCTGCATGCCGAGCAGGCGCTGGAAGGCGCCGACCACCGGGATCGACCCGCCGCCGCCGATGAGGAGAGCGGGCACGCCCCATTCCTCCCCCAGCGCCGCGCAACCCTTGGCGAGCCAGGGGCTGTCGAAGGGCAGCGACAGGCCGGGCGAACCGCCGTGGGGGTGGAACTCGACCACCGCGTCGGGCGGCAGCATCTCGGCGACGCGGGCGCGGAAGGCGTCGCGGACCTTCACCGGGTCCTGGCTCCCCACGAGGCGGAACGACACCTTGGCCGAGGCCTCGGCCGGCAGCACGGTCTTGAAGCCGTCGCCGGTGTAGCCGCCCTCGATGCCGTTGACCTCGCAGGTCGGACGCGCCCACACCTGCTCGAGCACCGAGCGCCCCTTTTCGCCCGCGGCCGTCTTCAGGCCGACCGGGCCGAGAAAACTCTCGGGCGTGGTGTCGAGCGCGGCCCAGGAGGCGGCGACCTCGGGCGGCAGATCGGCGACGCCGTCGTAGAAGCCGGGCAGCGTGACGCGGCCGTCGTCGTCGTGCAGGCTCGCCAGGATCTTCGTCAGGACGCGGATCGGGTTCCAGGCAGGGCCGCCGAAGAGGCCGGAGTGGAGATCGCGATCGGCGCAGCGGATCGTCACCTCCTCGCCGACGAGGCCGCGCAGCGACGCGGTGATCGCCGGGCGGCCGCGCGCCCACATGTTGGTGTCGCACACCAGCGCCACGTCGTGGGCGAGTTCGGCGGCGTTGGCCGCGAGGAAGGGCTCGAGCGAGGGCGAGCCGCTCTCCTCCTCGCCCTCGAGCAGGATCGTCAGCTTCACCGGCAGGCGCCCGGTCTCGGCGAGGAGGGCGCGGACCGCCTCGACGAAGATCAGCAGCTGGCCCTTGTCGTCGGCCGAGCCGCGACCGGTGATCACCTTCACGCCGTCGATCTCCTCGATCCTCGGATCGAAGGGATCGGCGCGCCACAGGTGGAGCGGATCGACCGGCTGGACGTCGTAGTGGCCGTAGAAGAGGACGTGGACGCCGGGGTTCTCGACCGCGCCCGGCCAGTGGGCGACGACCATCGGGTGGCCGGGGGTGTCGCGGCGCGACGCCTCGAAGCCGAGGGCGGCGAGTTCGGCGACGCACCAGTCGGCGGTCCTCGCCACCTCGGCGGCGTAGGCCGGATCGGCGGAGATCGACTTGCAACGGATCAGTTCGAACAGGCGCTCGAGGCTCTTCGGCTGATCGGCGTCGATGCGGGCGAGGACGGCGTCGAGGGACATGGAGGTTCCTGTTCATTGATCGTGGGAGGCATCGAGCGTGAGCGAACTGCACCGCGCGATGCCCGAGGTCGTCCCTTGTGGCCGCCGACGGTGGGTCTCGCTCACGCTCGACGCACCCTACGGATCACTTCAGCAGCGAGCCGAGGACGCCGCGCACCAGGGCATTGGTGATCTGGCGACCGGCCTGGGAGGCGGCGGAGCGGGCGGCGGACTTCAGAACCGCTTCGCCGATGGTCTGCGAGCGAGGGCCGCCGGTGCGCATCGAGGCGACGCCGCCGACGGTGGAGACGATCCCGTCGAGGATGCCGCCGAAGAAGCCGCCGCCGGAGTTCACCTCGCCCGCGCTCGGCGGGTTCGGCTGGTTGGGCGAGGCGACGATCTTGCCGCGCAGCTTCTCGTAGGCGGAGGGGCCGTCGATGGTCTCGTCGTACCTGCCGGCGAGCGGCGAGGTGTTGACCAGCGTCGCGCGCTCGGCCGGGGTGAGCGGGCCGACGCGGGCCTCGGGCGGGCGCACGAAGGTGCGCTGGACCATGGTCGGCACGCCCTTGCCATGGAGCATCGACACCAGCGCCTCGCCGACGGCGAGTTCGGTGATCGCCTTCTCGGTGGAGAAGGCCGGGTTCTGACGGAAGGTCTCGGCGGCGGCGCGCACGGCCTTCTGCTCGCGCGGCGTGAAGGCGCGCAGCGCGTGCTGGACGCGGTTGCCGAGCTGGGCGGAGACCTTGTCGGGCACGTCGAGCGGGTTCTGGGTGACGAAGTAGACGCCGACGCCCTTGGAGCGGATCAGGCGGGCGACCTGCTCGACCTTGGCGACGAGCGCGTCGGGGGCCTCGTCGAACAGGAGGTGGGCCTCGTCGAAGAAGAACACCAGCTTCGGCCGGTCGAGATCGCCGACCTCGGGCAGTTCCTCGAACAGTTCCGACAGGAGCCACAGCAGGAACGTCGCGTAGAGGCGCGGGCTCGACATCAGCTTGTCGGCGGCGAGGATGTTCACTCGACCGCGGCCCTGGGCATCGGTTGCGATCAGATCCGAAATCGTGATCGCCGTCTCGCCGAAGAACTTCTCGGCGCCCTGCTGCTCCAGTACCAGGAGCTGGCGCTGGATGGTGCCGACGGTGGCCTTGGAGACGTTGCCGTATTCGGTGGTCAGCTCGTCGGCGCGCTCGGCGACGTGGGAGAGGACCGCGCGCAGGTCCTTCAGGTCGATGAGCAGCAGGTTTTCTTCGTCGGCGAGCTTGAAGACGATGTTGAGCACGCCCTCCTGGACCTCGTTGAGGCTCATCAGGCGGGAGAGCAGGAGCGGGCCCATCTCGCTGACGGTGGCGCGGATCGGGTGGCCCTGTTCGCCGAACAGATCCCAGTAGACGACGGGGAACTTCTTCGGCTCCCAGTCGGTGAAGCCGATCTCGGCGCAGCGCCTGGCGATCCAGTCCTTCTCGACGCCGACGGCGCCGATGCCGGAGAGGTCGCCCTTGACGTCGGCGGCGAAGACCGAGACGCCGGCGGCGGAGAGCCCCTCGGCGAGGACCTGGAGGGAGACGGTCTTGCCGGTGCCGGTGGCGCCGGTGATCAGACCGTGGCGATTGGCGAGCCTCAGTTCGAGGAACTCGTCTTCCACGCTCCGCCCGAGCCAGACGCCGCCTTCGATGTGCATCGTGTCATCCCCCTTGGTGCCGACGATCTCCTATAAGCCAGCGCGAGGGCGCGCGGAAGCGGCGCGTGGAGCGCGGGAGAGGGGGCGGCGGCGTCTTGTCTTTCGCTCGGTGTTGGTGTCACTGTCGACGCGCTCGGAACCACGGGTGGCACGGCTCGACGGAAATCGGCGGCGGCGACGCTCGCGAGGACCCGGGCCCGAGGAACCGAAGCACACGCGACGCTCCGCCGTCGCATCGGCTCGAGGAGAGGTCGAATTCGACCCGCCGAGCGAACCCCGCGCAATCCGCCCGCCGAACCTCGTCGGGCCTTTTCCCATCGGAAGGACGACGCCATGCAGGACATCATCGACAAGATCGCCGCCCAGGTGGGCATCGAACCCGAGCTCGCCTCCAAGGCGACCTCGATGATCGTGCAGTTCATCGTCAGCCAGGCCCCGGCCGAATACGTAGATACGATCAAGCAGTACGTGCCCGGCCTCGACGACGTCGTCGCCCAGGGCGAGGCGTTCAACACCGCCGCGACCGAGGAGACCTCGGGTGGCGGTCTGATGGGCGCGCTCGGCGGCCTGATGGGCGGCGGCGGCCTGATGGGCGCGCTCGGGGGGCTGATGGGCGGTCAGGAGGGCGGCATGGGTCAGGTGATGGCCATGCTCGGCAACCTCTCCAAGGACGGGCTCGAACTCGGGCAGGTCCAGCAGGTCGCCACGGGCCTCGTCGGCCAGTTGCGCGAGGCCGTCGGCGACGAGACCGTCGACAAGCTGGTCGCTCAGATCCCGGGCGCGAGCCACTTCCTGGCCTGACCGCAGGCGCGGGACCGCGTCTCTTCGTCCCTTCCCGCGCGCGGCCGACCGCTTCGGGCGGGAGGGGGATTGAAGAATCGCGACTTTCGCGCTCAACTCCGTGCCGATGACATTCTCGTCGCCGTTCGGACGCGCAAGACCGGGCGAAGCGACATTCGGAGGGACGACACATGGCCAACATCGCCACGATCGAAGGTATCGGACCGGTCTTCGCCGAGAAGCTGACCGCCGCGGGCGCCAAGACCGTCGAAGGCTTCCTGGAGATGGCCAAGGACCCCAAGGGCCGCAAGGCGCTGGCCGAGGCCACCGGCATCGACGACGGCAAGATCCTCAAGTGGGCCAACAAGGCCGACCTGATGCGCATCAAGGGCGTGGGTGAGGAATATTCCGACCTGCTCGAGGCCGCCGGCGTCGACACGGTCAAGGAACTCAAGCACCGCAAGCCGGAGAACCTCCACGCCAAGATGGAAGAGGTCAACGCCGAGAAGAAGCTCGTGCGCCAGACCCCGAGCCTGAAGTCGGTCGGCGACTGGGTCGAGCAGGCCAAGGTTCTGCCGGCGATGCTGACCTACTGAGGTCGGCGAGCGGTCACGACGCATCGACGCATCGACGAGGAGAGGTCGCGCCCGGCGCGGCCTCTCCTTCGTTCGTGGGGAGGCGACGGGGCCGATCCGTCCGCGGCGGAGCCGGGATCAGAGCCGGATCTGGCCGTAGCGCAGCGCCTCGGTGACCGTGTGGGTCTTGTTGGAGGCGTTCATCTTGTCGCTGGCGTTCTGGAGATGGGCGTGGACGGTGCGCTGTGAGATCGCCAGAAGGTCGGCGATCTCGGCGGCAGTCTTGCCGATCGAGGTCAGCTGCAGCACGTGGCGTTCGCGTTCGGACAGATCGCCGGGGCGGGCGAGGTCGAAACGGCCGGTGGCGACGAGGGCGCGCAGGGCCTCGGCGCAATAGAACTCCAGCGCGGCGAGGGCGGCGGGCGAGACCGCGATCTCGGTTCCGGCGATCACCACGCAGCCCTGCCAGGGCGTGACGGCGTGGATCGGCACGGCGACGACGATGGTGTCGCCGCCTCCGGCGGCCGCGACCAGTTCCGAGGTCTGAACGGCGCCGCGATCGAGCGCGCCGTCGAGACGGGAGAACTCGGGGACGCCGCGACGGATCACCACCGCGCGACGGGCGGCGAGGCACCAAGACAGGATCGGCTCACCGGCGCCGACGTCGATGAGATGACCGCCGTTGCGGCGATCGGGCCAGACGATGCGCTTGATCAGTTTGGACACGGGACGGCGCGGCAGGGGCAGGCCGGTCAGCAACAGGTGCGTGGCGCCCAGTCGGCGAAGCCCGTGCTCGAAACGCTCGAGAACACGATCGGACTCGCGGACCGACGACAGAAGATGAGCCTCCGCGTAGAGGCTCGCGTCGACTCCCAGGTCCATTTCAACCCTCTCCCGCGTGTGGAATGCCAATGTGAGCCGATATTTAAATCGATCAATTGTCGGTTTTGACGGGGGTGTGAACATCTTCGGAGAACATAGGGCGCAAGTCGCCGAGGGCTCCCCACGGAACCGCCCTACGAAAGTCTTATTCCAGAAATCACGGAAATCACCCCTATCGAGGCTTGCGGAGGTGGGCCCACGCGCCGAAAACCAAATCGGCGCGACCCTCCGGGGGCACGGCGGCGACGGGTTCGTCGGCGGTGCGGTCCGGAACATCCGCCCGATGGTCGCCGTCGGCCGCCCGATCCCGGGCCGGATGCGAGGCGATCGGAACGCGCGATGCCGACGACGCTCGGCGTGGCGACGGACATTGGGAGTCGATGGTGAGCTCTGAGGCGAAGCGTTTCATGGGGTCGTTCGACCCGCGCGGCTACGACGACTGGGTCGGCGTGGCGACCAAGGCACTGAAGACGACGCCGTTCGAGCGGCTGAGGTCCTCGACCTCCGACGGCATCGTCATCGAGCCGATCTACGAGCGCAACGACGCGCCGGCGCCGATCGGCAGCCGCGCGGCGGGGGCGCCCTGGGTGGTGTCCGCTCGCGTCGACGTCCCCGGCAACAAGACCGCCAACGCGCAGATCCTCGAGGATCTGGTCGGCGGCGCCTCGGGCCTCGATCTGGTGTTCGCCGAGAGCCCGAACGCGGGCGGCTGGGGTCTCACCGTGTCGTGCGGCGGCTGCGTCAAGACGCTGCTCGCCGGGGTTCATCTCGATCTCGTGCCGATCCGCATCGACGCCGGCCACCGGTCGGCGGAAATCGCCGCGCTGGTCGCGGGCCTCGCGGCCGAACAGGGCAAGACGCTCGATCTCGCGGTGATCCAGGATCCGATCGGCCTGCTCGCCGCCACCGGCCGGCTCGGCTCGACCGCCGAGGAGGCGATCGCGGCGGCGGCGGAAGCGGCCAAGTCGATCTCCGGCACCGCGCTCGAGGCGGACGGGCGCGTGTGGCACGCGGCCGGCGCCTCCGAGGCGCAGGAACTCGCGGGTCTGATCGCCACCGGTCTCGCCTATCTGCGCGCGCTGGAGGCGGCCGGGTTCGATCTCGAGGCGGCGGCCGACAAGATCGGCTTCACCGCCGTCGCCGATCAGAACCAGTTCCGCTCGATCGCCAAGCTGCGGGCCCTCACCCTCCTGTGGTCGCGGGTGCGCGAGGCGTGCGGGCTGTCGGTCAAGGCGCCGCGTCTGCATGTGGAGACGGCGCGCCGGATGATGGCCCGGCGCGATTCCCACACCAACATGCTGCGCACCACCATCGCCGCCTTCGCGGCCGGTGTCGGCGGGGCGAATTCGGTGACGGTGCTGCCGTTCACCGCCGCGCTCGGCCTGCCGGACGCGTTCGCGCGCCGGGTCGCCCGCAACACCCAGTCGATCCTGATCGAGGAATCGAACCTGCACCGGGTCGCCGATCCGGCGGCCGGGTCGGGTCTGGTCGACACCGAGACGACCCAGCTGGCGGAGCTCGCCTGGGCCGAGGTTCAGGCGATCGAGGCCGAGGGCGGCATGCTCGCGGCCCTGCGCACCGGCGCCTTCCACGCTCAGATCACCGCCACCGCCAAGAAGCGGCTGGAGGCGATCGCCAAGCGGCGCGAGCCGGTGACCGGCGTGTCGGAGTTCCCGAACATCCTCGAGGGTTCGGTCGCGGTGTGGGATCTGCCCAAGCCGACGGCGCGCACCGTCGCCTCGGTCGAGCACGTCACGGCGTTCGCGCCGCACGGGCTCGGCGAGGCCTACGAGGCGCTGCGCGACCGCTCCGACGCGGCCGGCATCCGTCCGAAGATCTTCATGGCCAATCTCGGGCGCATCGCCGACTTCACGGCGCGCTCGACCTGGGCGCGCAACTTCTTCGAGGCGGGCGGCATCGAGGCGGTGACCAACGACGGCTTCGCCTCGATCGAGGCGCTGACCGCCGCCTACAAGGCGTCGGGCGCCAAGGCCGCGGTGATCGCCTCCTCGGACGCGGTCTACGACGCCCAGGGCGTGGCCGCCGCCACCGCGCTGTCGGACGGGGGCTGCGAGGTGCTCTATCTCGCCGGCAGGCCGGCCGACGCCGAACGTCAGGCGGCCTACACCGCCGCGGGCGTCATCGGCTTCGTCCATGTCGGCGTCGACGTGGTCGCCACGCTCGCCGAGGCGCTCGACCAGCTCGGCGCGTGAGTTCCCGGTCGGGGCGGCTCTCCGTCCCGACCTCCTTCGTTCGCCGTCGGGGCTCCGACGGCGGCCAGCGGCGAGGGATCGAGCCGGGCGCGCGACGCGACCGCGATCTCTCGAGACCCATGAGGAGAGGCCGATGAGCCGCATCCCGGACTTCAGCACCGTTCCCTTCTCCACCGTCGACGTGCCGGTGAACGCCGAAGGCGCGTCGATCTGGACGACGCCGGAGGAGATCGACGTCAAGCCGGTCTACGGCGCGGCCGATCTCGAGGGCCTCGACTTCCTGAAGACCTGGCCGGGCATGGCGCCGTTCCTGCGCGGCCCCTATCCGACCATGTACGTCAATCAGCCGTGGACGATCCGCCAGTACGCGGGCTTCTCCACCGCCGAGGACTCCAACGCCTTCTATCGCCGCAACCTCGCGGCCGGTCAGAAGGGTCTGTCGGTGGCGTTCGATCTCGCGACCCATCGCGGCTACGACTCGGATCATCCGCGCGTCACCGGCGACGTCGGCATGGCGGGCGTGGCGATCGACAGTATCTACGACATGCGCACCCTCTTCTCGGGCATCCCGCTCGACCAGATGAGCGTGTCGATGACCATGAACGGCGCGGTGCTGCCGGTGCTCGCCCTCTACATCGTCGCGGCCGAGGAGCAGGGCGTCGACCAGTCGAAGCTCTCGGGGACCATTCAGAACGACATTCTGAAGGAGTTCATGGTCCGCAACACCTACATCTACCCGCCGTCGCCCTCGATGCGGATCATCTCCGACATCTTCGCCTACACTTCGCAGCACATGCCGAAGTTCAACTCGATCTCGATTTCCGGCTATCACATGCAGGAAGCGGGAGCGACGGCGGATCTGGAACTCGCCTACACGATCGCCGACGGCATCGAGTACATCCGCGCCGGGCGCGCGGCGGGCCTCGACGTCGACGCCTTCGCGCCGCGCCTGTCGTTCTTCTGGGCGATCGGCATGAACTTCTTCATGGAAGTGGCCAAGCTGCGGGCCGCGCGCCTGATCTGGGCGAAGCTCGTCAGCGACAACTTCCAGCCGAAGTCGGACAAGTCGATCAGCTTGCGCACCCATTCGCAGACCTCGGGCTGGTCGCTGACGGCGCAGGACGTGTTCAACAACGTGGTGCGCACGGCGGTGGAGGCGATGGCGGCGACCCAGGGCCACACCCAGTCGCTCCACACCAACGCGCTCGACGAGGCGCTGGCGCTGCCGACCGACTTCTCGGCGCGCATCGCCCGCAACACACAGATCCTGCTGCAGCAGGAGAGCGGCACCACCAGGACCATCGATCCGTGGGGCGGCTCGGCCTACGTCGAGCGACTGACCGCCGAACTGGCCGAGAAGGCGCTCGCCCACATCGCCGAGGTGGAGAGCCTCGGCGGCATGGCCAAGGCGATCGAGGCGGGCATTCCCAAGCTCCGGATCGAAGAGGCCGCCGCCAAGACCCAGGCGCGCATCGACTCCGGCTCGCAGACCGTGGTCGGCGTCAACAAGTACAAGCCCGAGAGCGAGCAGGCGATCGACGTGCTCAAGGTCGACAATTCGGCCGTGCGCACCGCCCAGATCGAGAAGCTGAAGCGGCTCAGGGCCGAGCGCGATCCGGCCGAGGTCCAGGCGGCGCTCGACGCGCTGACCGCCGCGGCGGCGGGAGAGGGCAATCTGCTCGATCTCGCGATCAAGGCGGCACGCGCCAAGGCGACCGTCGGCGAAATCTCCGATGCGCTCGAGAAGGTGTTCGGTCGCCACAAGGCCGAGATCCGCTCGATCCAGGGCGTCTACAAGCGCGAGGTCTCCCGCATGAGCGACGCGGTGGAGAAGGTTCAGAAGCTCGTGGCCGAGTTCGAGGGCAACGACGGCCGTCGCCCGCGCATCCTGGTGGCCAAGATGGGCCAGGACGGCCACGATCGCGGCCAGAAGGTGATCGCCTCGGCCTTCGCCGACCTCGGCTTCGACGTCGACATCGGCCCCCTGTTCGCCACCCCGGAAGAGGCGGCGCGGCAGGCGGTGGAGAACGACGTCCACATCGTCGGCGTATCGTCGCTGGCGGCCGGTCACCTCACCCTCGTCCCGGCGCTGAAGGCGGCGCTGGAGGCGGAGGGGCGCGGCGACATCATGATCGTCGTCGGCGGCGTGATCCCGCCGCAGGACTTCCAGGCGCTGATCGACCACGGCGCGGCGGCGATCTTCCCGCCCGGCACCGTCATCGCCGAGGCGGCGATCAAGCTGATCGCCGACCTCAACGCCAAGCTCGGCTACGGCCCGGCCGCCGCGGCGGAGTGATCCGCCCGAGCGCGATCGATGCGATCTCGGAGGCCCGTCGCGGGAGACCGCGGCGGGCCTTTTCGTCACGGGGCGGCGCGCGGGCGATTCCATCGCCGATTACTGACGAAATGGCGCACGTCCATTGGTGTGACTACGTAGCCGGCACAATTCCCGTTTCGATCACGGGCGAACGGTTCGACCCTCTGTCCCACAACGACGTCGATTCGACCTTCCGCTCGGCAGATCCTCGATCTGCGTGGGTATGGGCGTTCGACCCCGCAGAACGATCGGAGGAATGCGCGATGAGCTACACGAACGACAACAGGGAGCGGCCCGCGGGCGGGGTGCTCACCCGACTGTTCGCGATCGTCGGCGTCGCCGCCACCGCGGCGATCGGCGGCATCGGCGCGATGTACGCGACGTCGGACTCGGCGGCGGACTGCGCGGCGCGGGGCCATTCGACGGTGCTGTGCGCCGCCGGGGCGGTCGGGCTGGTCGATCTCGGCGCGCTCGCGGCCAAGGACACCACGATCGAGACGCTCAACCGCCGGGTGAGCGAGCTCGAGACCGAGGCGACCGCGGCGCAG
>JBEOKB010000110.1:0-6210 GCA_040275425.1 Siculibacillus sp.
TCTCGTTCCGCGGCAACGAGCCGGTGCGCGAGGCGATGCACTCGGTGTTCCTCTACCACGCGATCAAGGTCGGCATGGACTTCGGCATCGTCAACGCGGGCCAGCTCGCGGTCTACGACGACCTGCCGGCGGATCTGCGCGAGCTGGCCGAGGACGTGGTGCTCAATCGCCGCGCCGACGCGACCGAGCGGCTGCTCGAGGCGGCGCCGCGCTTCAAGGGCGAGGTCGGGGTCAAGCGCGAGGCCGATCTCTCCTGGCGCGAGGCGCCGGTGGAGAAGCGGCTGGAGCACGCGCTGGTCAACGGCATCACCACCTTCATCGAGGCGGACGTCGAGGAGGCGCGTCTGGCCGCCGCCCGGCCGCTCGACGTGATCGAGGGGCCGCTGATGGCGGGCATGAACGTGGTCGGCGATCTGTTCGGCTCGGGCAAGATGTTCCTGCCGCAGGTGGTGAAGTCGGCGCGCGTGATGAAGCAGGGCGTGGCGGTGCTGATGCCCTACATGGACGCCGAGAAGGCGGCGGCGGGCGGCGAGGGGCGCTCCTCGGCCGGCAAGATCGTGCTCGCCACCGTCAAGGGCGACGTTCACGACATCGGCAAGAACATCGTCGGCGTCGTGCTCGCCTGCAACAACTTCGACGTGGTCGATCTCGGCGTGATGGTTCCGGCGCAGAAGATCCTCGACCGGGCGCGCGAGGAGAAGGCCGACGTGATCGGTCTCTCCGGCCTGATCACGCCGTCGCTCGACGAGATGGTGCATCTGGCGAGCGAGATGGAGCGCCAGGGCTTCGACGTGCCGCTCCTGATCGGCGGGGCGACCACAAGCCGCGTCCACACCGCCGTGAAGATCGATCCGGCCTACAAGCGCGGTCAGGCGGTCTACGTGGTCGACGCGAGCCGCGCGGTCGGGGTCGCGTCGTCGCTGATCGGCGCGGACAAGGAGCGGGTCAAGGTGGAGATCGCCGCCGACTACGCCGAGATTCGCGAGGGGCATGCGCGCGGGCAGGCGGAGAAGGCGCGGGTGAGTCTCGCCGAGGCGCGGGCGAAGGCGTTCAAGGCCGACTTCTCCACCCATACGCCGGTGAAGCCGTCGTTCCTCGGTCAGCGCACGGTCGACGTGGCGATCGAGACGCTGGTGCCCTACATCGACTGGACGCCGTTCTTCGCCACCTGGGAGCTGATCGGGCGTTACCCGGCGATCCTCACCGACGCCAAGGTCGGCCCGGCCGCCAAGGCGCTCTACGACGACGCCCGGGCGATGCTGGCGAAGCTCGTCGCCGAGGGTTCGCTCACGGCCAAGGGCGTGGTCGGGTTCTGGCCGGCGCAGGCCGCCGGCGACGACGTGGTGATCTACGCCGAGGACGGTCGCCACACCGAGATCGCCCGCCTGCACACGCTGCGTCAGCAGATGGGCCGGGCCGGATCGGAGCGGGCCAATCTGGCGCTGGCCGACTTCGTCGCGCCGGTCGGCGGTCCGAAGGACTATGTCGGCGCCTTCGCGGTGACGGCGGGCATCGGTGAGCAGGCGATCGCCGACGCCTATGCGCGGGCCAACGACGACTATTCGAAGATTCTGTCCCAGGCGCTGGCCGATCGTCTCGCGGAGGCCTTCGCCGAGTGGCTGCACGAGCGGGTGCGCAAGGAGCTGTGGGGCTACGCCGCCGACGAGGCGCTGACGCCGGCGGATCTCATCGCCGAGAAATACGTCGGCATCCGGCCGGCGCCGGGCTATCCGGCCCAGCCCGACCACACCGAGAAGGCCACCTTGTGGAAGCTGCTCGACCCGTCGCATCGCGCCGGGATCGAGCTGACCGAGAGCTTCGCCATGCATCCGGCGGCGTCGGTTTCGGGCCTCTACTTCTCGCACCGACAGGCGCACTACTTCGGCGTCGGCAAGATCGAACGCGATCAGGTGGCCGACTACGCGACGCGCAAGGGCTGGGATCTCGCCACGGCCGAGCGGTGGCTGGCGCCGATCCTGGCGTATGACCCGGCCAAGCCGGCGGGGTGAGGCGGGACGTGGGAGCGGTCGTGGGGCGGCGCAATACGGCTTCGCCCATTGCGCCCTACGGCTCGTTTCGTGGGGCGGATCCGGCGAAGCCGTGATCCGCCACGCGCCACCTCGGCGTATTCCCCGGCATACCGACATGCGTCGACGACGCGCGCGGGGGCTTCCCCGGGCGACGTCGAGGTGATGCGAGGGAGGGGCCTCAGCCCTGCTTGCGCGCCTTGCGGGCGGCGTAGCGGGCGTCGCGCGCGGCCTTGGCGGCGGCGGCTTCGGCTTCCGACTGAGCGGCGGCTTCGGCTTCGGCGGCCTCGCGGGCGGCCTTCTCGGCCTCGCGCTTGGCGATGCGCGCCTGTTCCTTGGCTTCGGCGGCGGCGGCGCGGGCGGCGGCGCGGGCGATCACCTCCGGATCGTCCTCGGCCGGGCGGGCCTTGAACTTCTCGAGGAGGGCGGCCTTGGCGGCGAGGGCGGTCTTACGGCGTTCGGCGAAAGAGTCTTGGTTCTTCATCCCCCTCCCATAAGGCGCGCGAGGGCTTCGCGCCAGTCCCGACGCGAGGAATTCCGCGCTCTTCGTCGGCGGCCGGGTCAGGTCGGCAGGGCGATCTCCTTCACCGGCGCACCCGAATCGGCCAGCGTCACCGCGGTTCTGCCGCCGCAGAAGCGGGTGATCAGATCGCAGACGTCGGCGAGCGCGGCGTCGAGATCGCCGACGCCGAGCGACTGCACCGTCAGCACGACGCGGCGGCTCGAGGGGGAGACCAGCGAGCGGGCGTCCTGGCGCCAGTTCCAGCGGCGGCACAGCACCTTGACCGCGTCGGTGTAGACCACCTCGCCGGGTTTCGGCGCCCTGTCGGCCGGATCGGCCTCCTCGGCCGCGGCCATGTCGAGGAAGTCGTCGCCGTCGCGGGCGAAGCGGAAGAAGAGGTCGCCGTCGAGGCGGTCGAGATCGTCGGCGCCGAGGGGGAAGACGTGGGTGGAGGACACCGCGTTGTAGGCGTCGACGAAGGCGTTGATCTCCGGGGCGTCGCGCTCGGCCAGCACGTTCTTGACCAGGCGCTCGACCGAGCAGCGGTAGCGGGTCGACTTGATGCCGAACTGCTTGTAGGCGAGCCGCCACGCGCGGATGCCGGGGATGTCGCCGAGTTCGCGTCCGGCCCAGGCGGCGCGGGTCGCGGCGGCGCGGGCGCGAATCAGCGCGTCGAGCTCGCTCGGACGACGGGCGGGAATGGCGAGATCGGCGGCGACGACGACGCCGACACGGAAGTCGGGGAAGGCTTCGGCGATTTCGCTGAGATCGACGCGCATGGGGTCCCCGAGGCTCGGCGGAGGGATCGCGCGACGATAGTGGGGGACGCGGCGGGTGAAAAGCCGCTCAGTGGAAGTCGGCGGCCATGCGGCGCAGACGGACGCGGGCCTCGTCGACGCTCAGGGCCTGGAAGGCGAGGACGGTGGCCTCGCGCGAGCGGGCGTCGAGGCGGTGCTGCCACGGGCCGATCGTCAGCGCGGCGCGGACGGTCTCGACCTTGAGGCCGACGGCGCGGGCGACGGTGGCGAAGGGCTCGGTCTGGGTGCCGGCCATCATGTGCTTCAGCACGTCGATCGGCAGGCCGGAGACGTTGGTCAGCACATGGACGAGCTCGGGGAAGGAGCCGGCCTGGGCGAGGCGACGCACGAAGGAATCGAGTTGGTGACGCGCGGCCTGGAAGCTCGGCAGGATATCGGCGGCGGCGTCGAAGTCGTAGGGCTCGAGCCAGCTCTCCTCGGCGACGTAGAGCGAACGCGCGCGCGGCAGGGGGGCCGAGCCGCGATCGCCGCGGCGATCGGCCAGCGCGGCGCGGGTGGTGTCGGAGCCGTTCTCCGACAGGAAGTGGATCACCAGTTCGGGCAGATCGCGGCGGTGGAGCAGGAAGTTCTCGACATAGGCGTCCTGGCGGGCCTGGAGCGACAGGCGCGAGAAGCTCTTGTCGGAGAGGCGGGCGCCGTGATTGCCGGCGACGATGCGGCGGACGACGTCGTCGCCGCGCAGGACCAGCACGTCGGTGATGCGAATCGACAACTGGGGACGCTCGGCGATCGCCTCCATGTGCCCGGTGCCGCAGTTGCGGGCGATGTCGACGAGGTCGTCGTCGTTCAATGCCGGCGAATGGCGCAGGACCGGCCCGGCCACCTCGATGCCGTCGTGGGCGAGCAGCAGCAGAATGCGGCGGGGCGGGGTGGGGGTCGCGGCGATGGAGCCGGAGAGTTCGGCGCGGGTCTCGGTGCGGGCGGCGGGCGCGATGCGGATCATCACCGCATCGAAGCGGCCGAGATCCTCCTCGGCGAATTCCGGCCCGGCGAGGCGGTAGAGCTGGATCAGCGACGAGGTCAGCCGCTCGCAGAACTCCGGCGACACCTCGGCAAAATCGGCGACCCGATCGGCCACGTCGGCGAGATCTCTCGAACAGGACGTTGCGGACAGCGGCATGCCGGTCTGGCTCGCGATTGCGTGGCGACGAGACGATGTAACCGCTCATTTCGTCTCGAAATCAAGTCAAACCCCCTGAAAGGGTTGGTGAAATGTGAAGTTCGCCACATCGGCGGCGCGTGATGTTCGACTTCCGTAGCGAGGAAACGGCGCCGCCGCCGGTCGCTACCGCAAACGATTGGGATCGTCGCCCTGCCCATGCCGCATTCGCAGGGTTGAAGGGGGCGCGGCGACGTCGTAGGTCGACGGCCTCCACCCCTCCCTCGTTCCTCGGCTTCCGATTCGCACGATGTCGACTTCGCTCCTCCTTCGCGTGATCCCGGCGACGGCGCTTTCGGCGGCCGTGCTGACGGGGTGCGCCGGTATCGACAACGCGCCGGTCAATCGGCCGTCGGTGCTGCCCCGGCTGACGGCGGTCAACACCGTCGCCGGTGACGACACGTTGCGCTCGACCATCGTCGGGCTGGCCTTCTCGGGCGGCGGCACGCGGGCGTCGGCGTTCTCGTTCGGCGTGCTCAAGGGGCTGTCGCAGGTCGAGGCGCCGGGCGGCGGGGCGCTGATCGATCAGGTGCGGTTCGTGTCGGGGGTGTCGGGCGGGTCGGTGACGGCGGCCTATTTCGGGCTGAAGGGGCGGGGCGTGCTCTCCGACTTCGAGAGCCGCTTCCTCTATCGCGACGCCGAGGAATCGCTGCGCACCCAGGTCTATTCGGTCGGCAACATGATGCGGGCGATGGACGGCGGCGTGAACGACCGCTCCGGCCTGCCGACCTGGCTGGAGAAGAACCTGTTCGGCAAGGCGACGCTGAAGGATCTGCAGCGGCCGGGCCATCCGGTGGTGTGGATCAACGCCTCGGACATCTACGGCAAGACGCCGTTCATCTTCGAGCCGGTCACCTTCGCGGCGATCTGCTCCGACTACGAGAGCTATCCGCTGTCGGAGGCGGTGGCGGCGTCGGCGGCGGTGCCGATCGTGTTCGCGCCGGTGGTGGTGCAGAACTGGTCGGAGAAGTGCGGCTTCAAACTGCCCGACTGGCTGGAGACGCAGGCGCGCACGCGCGACACCTCGCCGATGGTCAAGGCCTACATCAACACGCTCGCCGGATATCGCGAGCCGGGCAAGATCAAGTACGTCAAGCTGCTCGACGGCGGGCTCACCGACAACTGGGGTCTGGCGGGCTTCAACGTGCAGCTCGCCGCCGCGTCCGAACCCTATCGGCCGCTGACGCGGGCCGACGCGATCACGGTGGAGACGTTCCAGTTCATCGTGGTCGACGCCGGCCGCAACGTGGCGGGCGACTGGACCAAGACGCTCGAGGGGCCGAACGCGCAGGAACTGCTCGACGCGGTCGCCGACACGGCGGTCGACAGCGCGGTGCGCTCCTCCTACGAGGTGATGCGGCTGCAGATGAAGCTGTGGGAACAGCGGCTGAGGACGTGGCGGTGCTCGCTCGACCCGGTGGAGGTGGCGGCGGTGCGCGGCTCGGCCGAGGGATGGGACTGCAAGGCGGTCAACATCCGGCTCGATCGGGTGGCGTTCGAGGATCTCGGCGCGGATCGGGCGGCGACGCTGGGGCGGATACCGACCCGCTTCAAACTCTCGCCGGATCAGGTCAAGATGACGGTGGAAGCGGGCGAGGCGGTGATCCGCAAGGTGTTCGGACCGCTCGGCGGCGCGCACTGAGACCGTTCGCGCCGACGCCGCTCGCCAGGGAGGCCCTCATGCACGACGAGACCATCGCCCAC
>JBEOKB010000111.1:0-14127 GCA_040275425.1 Siculibacillus sp.
TGGGCCGGGCGCAGCGCCGCCGCCGTGCTGACCGGCGGCAACATCGACCGCGACTGGTTCCGCGAGGTTCTCGCCGGCGGCATCCCCGAGGTTGCGTGATCCCGCACGCCCGCGACCGATCGGCACAGGGCGCGCTCGTTCCCTGAGGATACCGCGCCTCGCGACCGGGTGACCCGCGTCGGGGCCGTTGCAACCGCCCGCGCGGACCGTTAACCCGGAGAGATGCTCACCTCTCGCCGGACCGAGGGCTCGTCCCCGTGAAACGCCCGATCGTGGCCCTCGTCGTCGTCGCCCTCCTCGCGTTCGCCGCCCTGGCGATCCGCGCCGCCGTGGCGCCCGACGCCCTGCGCGCCGCCCTCGAGGAACGGCTCGAGGCCTGGATCGGCCGCCCGGTCGTCGTCACCGGCCGGGCCGACGTCCGCCTGCTGCCGAGCCCCTCGGTTCGCTGGAGCGAAGCGACCCTCGCCCACCCCGAGACCGCCGCCTTCGCCGAAATCGACGAACTCACCGTCCGCCTCTCGCCGACGGCCCTCCTGCTCGGCCGGGTCCAGATCGCCGCCGTCGATCTGCACCGCCCGCGCCTGCGCCTCGCCGCCCCCGACCGGCACCGCCTGCTCGACGTCGAGGCCCGCGCCGCCGCCCTCCCCGCCCTCGATCTCACCATCGACGACGGCACCGTCGACCTCGATCGCGGCGGCGGCGCCGTCGAACGGTTCGACGCCGTCGAGGCCTCCCTGCGCTGGCCGCCCGCCCACGACCGCGCCGAGTTCGAGCTCTCCGCTCTACGCCACGGTGGCCGCTTCCGGTTGGGCGTCAAGGGCCCCTCGCCGCTCGATCTCGCCCGAGGCACGCCCTCGCGCCTCGCCGTCGACCTCACCACCCCGGATCTGCGCCTGCGCTGGACCGGCCACCTCGACGCCGACCCGACCCGCCGCCTCACCGGCGCCCTCGACCTCGACGTCGCCGATCCGAACCGCGCCCTCGCCTGGTTCGGCATCGCACGCGGCGCCGACCTCCTCGCCGCCGGCGTCCACCTCGAGGCCCAGACCCGGGTCTCCACCACCGCCGCCACACTGACGTCGCTGCGCCTCGATCTCGGCGGCGCCCGCGCCACCGGCGTGCTGTCGCTGCGCTGGGACCTCGCCGAACCGCTTCTCGGCGGCACCCTCGCCTTCGACGCCCTCGGCTTCGGCGGAGAACGCCCCTCCGGCTTCGGTTCCGGCTGGCGCGACGTCGCCCTCGATCGCGATCGCGTCGCTCTCGGCCTCGATCTTCGCCTGTCGGCCGGACGCTTCGTCCTCGGCGATCTCGTGCTCGGCCGCGCCGCCGCCTCGATCCATCTGGTCGACGGCCGCCTCCAGGCCGACGTCGGCGAAATCACCCTGTGGGACCGGCCGATCTCGGCCTCGCTGCGCGGCGAGCTGCGCCCCGACGGACTCCACACCCGCGTCTCCGCCCATGCCGGCGAGCTGCCCGCCACCGGGCTGGCGACCCTCCTCGGCATCCCGGCCCTGGAGAGCGGCGCCGTCACCGCCACCTTCGACGGCGAAACCGCCTGCGCCCGCCCGATCGACTGCCTGTTCGCGCCGTCCGGCCGCCTGCGTCTGGCCGCCCACGACCTCACCGTGGTCGGCCCCTCGCCCTTCGGCGACGTCACCCGTTTCCACCCGATCGTCGTCGCCCCCAAGGCCACCCCGACCCGGGCGCTGTGGCCGCGCGCCACCGCCGAACTGCAGCTGACCGGCCCGCACGTCGCCGTCGAGCAACTCGACATCCTCACCGAACGCGGCCGCTTCGTTCTGTCCGGCATCGGCAATCTCCTCGCCGCCACCCTCGATCTCGCCGGTCGCGCCGAATTCCCCAACGCCCGCGCCGATCCGGCCCGCCCGGCGTCGAGCATCGTCGCCATCCCGATCCGCGTGCGCGGCACCCTCGCCGGTTTCGAGACCACCGCCGGTCACGAGGAGGCGCCGAACGCCGCCGCGCCGAGCGAGGCGCCCGCGCCGGTGAACGAGCCCCCCGTGGTGAACGAGACGCCCGAGCCGACCGACGAGCAGCCCCCGAGCGAGGCGGCCCCGAGCGAGGCGGCTTCCGACGAACGGTCCCCGGCCGAGGCGACCCCGGGCGCGACGCCTCCGGGCGAGCCTCCTCCGCCGACCGCGGCCGAACCCGCCCCTATGCCGGAGCGCTGACGATCGCGTAGATCTTGCGGCAGGGTTCGATCGTCTCCCACACCCCGACGAACCCGCGCGGGATCACGAAGGCCTCGCCCGGCCCGAATTCACGCGCGGCCCCGCCGTCCTCGGTCAGACGCACCCGCCCCTCGAGCAGGACGCACAACTCGATCTCGTCGTAGGCGACCCGCCACGACCCGATCTCCGACCCCCACACGCCCGACCAGAACCCCGCCGCCTCGTCGTCGAAGGCGGGGCGAAGGCCGGACGAGGGCGTCCCCGAGATCAACTTCTCGGCCGCGATCGGCTCGTCGAGGGTCGCGAGCGGGCTCGTATCGATCGAAACGACGGCGGCCATGGCCCCTCCTCATCCGGCGGCCATCGCCGCCCGTTCGGCCCGTTCGCGCTCGACTTCCTGCCGCTTGGTCAGGATCGAGGCGATCAGCACCGCCACCGACACGATGGCGATCACCAGCGTGCACACCGCGTTGATCTCCGGCTTCACCCCGAGACGCACCTCCGAATAGATCTTCATCGGCAGCGTCGTCGCCCCCGGCCCGGTGGCGAAGGAGGCGATCACCAGATCGTCGAGCGACAGCGTGAAGGCGAGCATCCAGCCCGAGATCACCGCCGGCCAGATGATCGGCAGCGTGATGCGGAAGAAGGTCTCGAGCGGCCGGCAGCCGAGATCCATCGCCGCCTCCTCCAGGCTCTTGTCGAACCCGACCAGCCGCGACTGCACCACCACCGCCACGAAGCACATGGTGAAGGTGATGTGGGCGAGCGTGATGGTCCAGAACCCGCGATCGAAGTCGATCGCCACGAACAGCAGCAGGAGCGACAGGCCGGTGATCACCTCCGGCATCACCAGCGGCGCATAGACCATGCCCGAGAACAGCATCCGCCCCGGGAACCACCCCGACCGCGCCAGCGCCAGCGCCGCCATCGTGCCGAGCACGGTGGCCACCGACGCCGACACCAGCCCGACCTTCAGGGTGACCCAAGCGGCGTCGAGCAGTTGCTGATCCTGGAACACCTCGGCGTACCAGTGCGTCGACCACCCGGTCCACACCGCGACGTTGCGCCCGGCGTTGAACGAATAGATCACCAGGATGACGATCGGCAGATAGAGGAAGGCGAAGCCGAGCGTCAGCGAGACGACGTTGAACACGGAGAACCGTTTCATCGATCCGCCTCCTGGGCCTTGGCCTGAGCGTTCTGGAAGATCACGATCGGCACCACCAGGAGCATCAACAGCGTGATCGCCACCGCCGAAGCGCTCGGCCAGTCGCGGTTGTTGAAGAACTCCTCCCACAGCGTCTTGCCGATCATCACCGTGTCCGATCCGCCGAGGAGATCCGGGATGACGAACTCGCCGACGGCCGGGATGAACACCAGGAACGACCCGGCGATCACGCCCGGGATCGACAGCGGGAACGTCACCCGCCAGAACGCCTGGAACGGCGTGCAGCCGAGATCCTGCGCCGCCTCGATCAGCGTGTCGTCCATCTTCTCGAGGCTCGAGTAGAGCGGCAGCACCATGAACGGCAGATAGGAATAGACGATGCCGATGTAGACCGCCCGCGTCGTCGCCAGGAAGGTGATCGGCTCGGAGATCACCCCGAGCTGCATCAGCAGGCCGTTGAGCAGGCCCTGATCGGCGAGAATGCCGATCCACGCGTAGACCCGGATCAGAAAGCTGGTCCAGAACGGCAGGATCACCAGCATCAACAGCGTCGGCCGCCACGACTTCGGCGCCCGCGCCATGCCGTAGGCGAGCGGATAGGCGATGATCAGCATCAGGAGCGTCGACGTGCCGGCGATCCACAGACTGGAGAGATAGCTCTCCACGTAGATGCTCTCCTGGAACAGCCTGAGATAGTTGAACCCGGAGAACTCGCCGATCTTGGCGAAGAAGTCGCCGATCCCCTCGATCACCGGCCGATAGGGCGGCTGGGCGATCTCGCTCGACGACAGCGAGATCTTGGCCACGATCAGAAACGGCACCAGGAAGAAGATCACCATCCAGAAATAGGGCACGCCGATCAGCAGACCGCGACCGAGGCGGGGTTGGCTCTTGCTCATCTCCGCCTCCTCAGCTGGTCAGGACCACACCCGCGTCGCGCGACCACGTCAGCCACACCCGGTCTTCCCACGAGATCGGTCGATCGACCGTGCGCGAGACGTTGGCGACCGTCGCCCGCATCGTCGCCCCGCCGTCGAGCTTGACGTGGTAGATCGAGGTGTCGCCGATGTAGCCGATGTCCCACACCGTGCCGGCGACCGCGTTGATCGCGCCCTCCGCCGGCGCCTCGTGGCCGATGCGCACCTTCTCCGGCCGGAGCGCCAGCCACGCCGTCGCCCCCGGCTCGGTCGCCGCGTCGTCCTCGATCTCGATCGCCACCGCCGGATGCTCCGAGCGCATCGAGATCCGCATCCCCTCGACCGCCGCGACCCTGCCCTCGATCAGGTTGATGTCGCCGATGAAGTCGGCCACGTAGCGCGAATTGGGCTGCTCGTAGATCTCCGAAGGCGGCGCCACCTGCACCAGCTCGCCGTGGTTCATCACCGCGATCCGGTCGGCCACCGTCATCGCCTCCTCCTGATCGTGGGTGACGATCACGAAGGTCATGCCGAGCTGCTGCTGCAGATCCATCAGCTCGAACTGGGTCTCCTCGCGCAGCTTCTTGTCGAGCGCGCCGAGCGGCTCGTCGAGCAGCAGCACCTTGGGCCGCTTGGCCAGCGACCGCGCCAGCGCCACCCGCTGGCGCTGGCCGCCGGAGAGCTGATGCGGCTTGCGCGTCGCGAACTTCTCCAGCTTGGTGAGCTTGAGCATCTCCTGCACGCGCGTCTCGATCTCACCCTTCGGCATCTTGTCCATGACGAGACCGAAGGCGATGTTCTTCTCCACGCTCATGTGCGGGAACAGCGCGTAGGACTGGAACATCATGTTGACCGGCCGCTCGTAGGGCTGCTTGCCGGTCAGATCCTCGCCCGCCAGCAGGATCGCCCCCTCGGTCGGCTGCTCGAACCCCGCGAGCAGGCGCATCAGCGTGGTCTTGCCGCAGCCCGACGGCCCCAGCAGCGCGAAGAACTCGCGCTCGTAGATGCCGAGCGAGACGCCCGCCACCGCCGTGAAGTCGCCGAAACGTTTGATCACGTTGCGGAACTCGATCAGCGGCTTCGCGGCCGGATCGTTCCAGGGCGCGAATCTGCGTCGAACCGGACCGAGTGTCTTTGCCATGCCCGCCCCTCGTGATCGTCGGATCGGAACCGGACCGCGCGCCCGACACCGCGCGGGAACTCCTCGCCGTGAACCCGTCGCCCACCGGGCCCCACACCCGATCGGCGAAGGCGGGCGGGCACGAGAACGTCCCGGACACGGGGGACGCCCCCCCGTGTCCGCACGCCCTCGGCCCTACGGACTCACTTTTTCTTCATGTCGCGCCAGACGGACGTCAGCACGCGCTGCGACTTCTGATCGAACGGCGAGATCACGTAGAGCTTCTTCATCGTCTCCATCGACGGGAAGACGCTCTTGTCGTCGAGAACCTCCTTGTCGATGAACTTCTGCGACTCGAGGTTGCCGTTCGGGTACTTGACGAAGTTGGACGCCTTGGCGATCACTTCCGGCTTCATCATGTAGTTGATGAAGGCATAGGCCTCCTCGACGTTCTTCGCATCTTTGGGGATGACGAAGTTGTCGAAGAACATGTAGGCGCCTTCCTTCGGGATGATGTAGCCGACCTCGACCTTCTTCTTCGGATCCTTGAGGGTCTTGTTCTTCTCCTCGGCGCGGCTGGCGGCCTGCTTGATGTCGCCGGACCAGCCGACCACCAGACAGACGTCGCCGTTGGCGAGCGCGTTGATGTATTCAGAGGAGTGGAACTTGCGGATCGCCGGCCGGATCTGCTTGAAGTATTCGGCCGCCTTCTGCAGATCCTCGGGCTTCTTGCTGTCGGGATCGAGGCCGAGATAGTTCATCACCGCCGGAACGATCTCGTCCGGCGCGTCGAGCATCATCACGCCGCAGTCCTTGAGTTTCAGGACGTTGGCCGGATCGAGCGCCACCTTCCAGCTGTCGAGCGGCACGTCGGGCAGCCGTTCCTTGACCTTGGCCACGTTGTAGCCGATGCCGGTGGTGCCCCACATGTAGTTGACGGCGTACTTGTTGCCGGGATCGTACTTGCCCAGGATGTCGGTGATCACCGGCCACATGTACTGCAGGTTCGGCAGCTTGGACTTGTCGAGAGCCGTGAACACACCGGTCTGGATCTGGCGTCCGAGGAAGTTGCCCGACGGAACCACGACGTCGTAACCGGTCTTGCCCGCGAGCAGCTTGGTCTCGAGCAGCTCGTTGCTGTCGAACACGTCGTACTTGACCTTGATCCCGGTCTCCTTGGTGAAGTCCTCCAGGATAGCCGGATCGATGTAGTCCGACCAGTTGTAGACGTTGACCACCTTCTCCTGAGCTTCCGCTCCCGTCGCGACCGCGGCGATCGTCGACGCGAAGACCGATGCGATGATGTGTTTCCTCATGTGCCCTGTCCTCTCGTCCATGTCGGACCCGACCGCCCGGCAGGTCCCGCCCTGCGAGCCTATTCCGAATTCTCCCGTCCTGTCAGCCCCGTCGTCGCCTCGCCCTCGTTCGAATTCACGAGGCTCGATTCGACCGGGTCACAGATAGGTGGTGCGCTCGAGCGGCGTGATCTCGCGTTCGAACGCCGCCACCTCCGCCTTCTTGAGATGGGCGAACAGCGATCGGTACTCGACCCCCATCGCCCGGCGAATGAACTCCGACCGCTCGAACAGCCGGATCGCGTCGTCCATCGCGTCGGGCAGGCGCTGCGCCGGTTCGTCGTAGGCGTTGCGCACGATCACCGGCGGCGGCGAGATCTCCCGCTCCAACCCCTCGAGCATGCCGGCGAAGATCGCCGCCAGCACCAGATAGGGATTGGCGTCGGCGCCGGCGATGCGATGCTCGAGCCGCCGCGCCTCCGGCGGGCTCGCCGGAATGCGCACCCCGACCGAGCGGTTGTTGTAGCCCCACGACGCCGTCGTCGGCGCATAGGACCCCGGCTGCATCCGCCGATAGCCGTTCCAGGTCGGCACGAACAACAGCGTCGAGGCGTTCATCGTGTCGATCAGCCCGCCGACGCAGTGCTTGAGCCGCGTCTCGCCGGTCACCGGATCGGCGAACACGTTGACGCCCGCGCGGTCGAGCAGGCTGACGTGCACGTGCAGCCCGTTGCCGGCCACGTCGATGAACGGCTTGGCCATGAACGTGGCCTTGAGCCCGTGCTTTCGCGCCACCTCGATCACCAGACGGCGCAGCATCACCCCGTCGTCGGCCGCCCCCATCGGGTCGGCCCGATGCTTGAGATTGACCTCGAACTGCCCCGGCGCCGCCTCGCTCACCATCGTGTCGATCGGCAGCCCCTGGAGCTTGCCGTAGTCCCAGATGTCGGCGAACACCGCCCGGTACTCGGCCAGATCCTCGAGCGCGTACATGTTCTGCGGTGTCGGCCCCGAGGTCGCGCGATAGACCGGCGACGGCATGCCGTTGGGCATCGGCGGCAGCTTCGGATCGAGCAGATAGAACTCGAGCTCGATCGCCGAGCACGGCGTCAGCCCCTTGGCCGTCATCCGCTCGACCACGTTGGCCAGACACACGCGCGGATCACCTTCGAACGGCTGGCCGCGCTCGGCGTGCATGGTGAGCAGCACCTGCGCCGTCGGCCGGCTCGCCCACGGCACCACCCGGAGCGACCCCGGCACCGCCTTGCAGAAGCCGTCGCGGTCGCCGGTCTCCACGTGGAGCCCAGTCTCCATGACCTCGCGCCCCCACACGTCGAGCCCGTACATCGACACGGGAAAGTTGATGCCGTCCTTGTAGGCCTTCTTCAGGCTCTCGACCGGTCCCCACTTGCCGCGCAGCACGCCGTTGGAATCGGTGATGAGGTATTCGACCGCCTCGATGTCCGGATGGGCGGCGAGAAACCGCGCCAACTCGTCGGCCGGATCGAGATCGAGGGGCGCCGTCACGGGCTCGGTCAAGATGCTCTCTCCGTCGATCGATACCGGCTTCCGTCGCGACCTTCCCGGAGGCTCGGCGACGGAACGAGTTGCATGATGGAAAAAATGTGATCACATTGACGCAGGGCTGTCAATCGCGTCGCCACCGGGCGGAACCGCCGACCGACCGTCCGAAACCGACTTCTCCGGGGAGACTTGGGGGACGCAACGATGGTCAAGCGAGCAACCGGCGAACCGCCCTTCGCCGTCGGCGAGGGCGATGGCGCCGCCGACGACACGCCTCTGCACGACCGCGTCTATCGCTCCCTGCGCGACGCGCTGATCACCGGACGCATCGTGCCCGGCCGCGCCGTCACCCTGCGCGGCCTCGCCCAGTCGCTCGGCGTGTCGCCGATGCCGGTGCGCGAGGCCATCCGCCGGGTGTCCGCCGAGGGCGGCCTGGTGGTCGGCGCCAACCGCCGCGTCTGGGTCCCCGACATGGACCCCGAGCGCTTCGACGAACTGGTGCGCGCCCGCGCCCTGCTCGAGCCGGAGGCCGCCGTTCGCGCCCTCCCCCACATCGACGCCGCCCGCCTCGAGCGCCTGCGCGACATCGACGACGGCATCGACGTCGCCCTCGAGCGCGGCGACGTCGAGGCCTACATGGCGGGAAACCACCGCTTCCATTTCGAGATCTACGCCGCCGCCCCCTCGCGCGTCCTGCTGCCGCTGATCGAGAGCCTGTGGCTGCAGTTCGGCCCGTTCATGCGCTCGGTCTACGGCCGTCTCGGCACGGCGGCGCTGATCGATCACCACGTCGTCGCCCTCGAGGCCATCGTCGCGCGCGACGCCGATCGCCTCGCCGCCTCCGTCCACGCCGACATCCTCGAAGGCATGGAACTGATCAACTCCTCGGTGCTCGGCCGCGCGCCCGAGCCCCTCGATCGCCGCTCCGCCTGAGACGATCGCTCCGCCCCCCGTTGACGGCATCCCGCCGCCCGCGCTTAAATGTGATCACATTTCGATGCGAGGTGGCCCATGGCCAAGAAGAAGAAGACGGCAGCCGCGACACCGACCCTGCGTGGCGTCACCGATGCCGCGGCGGCCGAGGAATGGCTGACCGAACGCGGTCTCGAGGACATCGAGTGCATGGTGCCGGACATGTCCGGCGTGGCGCGCGGCAAGATGATGCCGGTCGCCAAGTTCATCGACGCTCCGACCATGTCGATTCCCGGCTCGATCTTCACCCAGACCATCACCGGCGACTATCCCGACGACGACGACGATTTCGAGATCGACGCCGCCGACAGCGACATCAAGCTGGTGCCGGACTATTCGACCCTGGCGGTCGTGCCCTGGGCCTCCGACCCGACCGGCCAGATCATCCACGACGCCTATCACCAGGACGGTCGCCCGGTCGAAATCGCCCCGCGCCAGCTGCTGCGCCGGGTGCTGAACCTCTACGAGCACAAGGGTTGGAAGCCGATCGTCGCGCCCGAGCTCGAGTTCTATCTGGTCGAGCGCAACCAGGACCCCGATTATCCGCTGAAGCCACCGATCGGCCGCTCCGGCCGCCCCGAGACCGGGCGCCAGTCCTATTCGATCGCCGCCGTCAACGAGTTCGACGATCTGTTCGACGACATCTACGACTTCTCCGAGGCTCAGGGGCTAGAGATCGACACCCTCATCCACGAGGAGGGCGTCGCCCAGATGGAGATCAACCTGCGCCACGGCGACCCGCTGGCGCTGGCCGATCAGGTCTTCCTGTTCAAGCGCACCATCCGCGAGGCGGCGGTGCGCCACGACATGTATGCCACCTTCATGGCCAAGCCGATCGCCAACGAACCCGGCTCGGCCATGCACATCCACCAGTCGGTGGTCGATCTCGAGACGGGCGAGAACATCTTCTCCAACTCCGACGGCGGCCCCACCCGCGAGTTCTTCAACTTCATCGGCGGCCAGCAGCGCTTCCTGCCCAACGTGATGTGCATGCTCGCCCCTTACGTGAACTCCTACCGTCGCCTGATGAGGAAGTCGGCCGCCCCGGTCAACGTCCACTGGGGCTACGACAACCGCACCGTGGGCCTGCGCATCCCCAATTCCTCGCCCGCCGCCCGCCGCGTCGAGAACCGCGTGCCCTCCTCCGACGCCAACCCCTATCTGGCGCTCGCCGCCTCGCTCGCCTGCGGCTACATCGGCATGACCGAGGGCCTCAACCCCGGCGATCCGGTCGACGGCTCGGCCTACGATCTCGACTTCGGCCTACCGCGCGGCCTGCTCGAGGCGCTGGCCCTGTTCGAGGAGTGCGACGAGTTGGAGGAGATCTTCGGCAAGTCGTTCCGCTCGACCTACCGCGCGATCAAACAGGCCGAATTCGAAACCTTCATGCGGGTGATCTCCCCGTGGGAACGCGAGTTCCTGCTGCTCAACGTGTGAGGGACGCCCGGGGCGGAAGGGGCGAGGCTCTGTTCCGCCACACCGCCGAAGACGTTCGGTCGAAGTCCGCTCCGTCCGACGACGAGGGACGTCACACATCGGCAACGCGTGAGGAATGCATTTCACGTCGTCGATCCCGATCCGGCCGCCCGCTCGGCGGCCCCGCCGACCGAAGGGACGTCGGCTCGAAACCGCCCTCGCCGTCATCCCCGGCGAGGAGGCGCCGCGACCGAGGGAAGGGGATCCATGCGGCGCGCGTGCGCCGAGCGTCGCATGGATCCCCTTCCCCTCCGCGCACCGCGGGTGCGCACCGGCCGGGGATGACGGCCGAAACCGGTTCACCCCGACCGCGCGGCGCTCGCCACGCGGAACGGGAAAGTCGTGTCCTCTCCTCGGAGACGCTCCAGAAATGCCCGCTTCGAACCTCTACCCCACCGCCGAGCTTCGCGCCCTCGACGCCGCACACTATCTCCATCCCTTCACCGACAGCGCCGCGCTCGCCCGCGAGGGCAGTCGCATCATGGTGCGCGGCGAGGGCGTGTGGCTGACCGACAGTGACGGCAACCGCTATCTCGACGGCATGGCCGGGCTGTGGTGCACCAACGTCGGCCACGGCCGTCGCGAGATCGCCGACGCCGTCCATGCCCAGATGCTGGAGCTGGCCTACTACAACTCCTTCTTCAAGACCTCCAACGCTCCGGCCATCCGCCTCGCCGAGAAGCTGGCCGAGGTCGCGCCGCCGCACGTCAATCGCGTCTTCTTCTGCGGTTCCGGCTCCGAGGCCAACGACACCGTCTTCCGCATGGTCCGCCACTACTGGGCGCTCGCCGGCAGACCGGAGAAGAAGGTCTTCGTCTCGCGGCGCAACGGCTATCACGGCTCGACGGTCGCCGCCGCCTCGCTCGGCGGCATGAAGCCGATGCATTCCCAAGGCGGCCTGCCCATCCCCGGCATCACCCACATCGCTCAGCCCTACTGGTTCGGCGAGGGCGGCGACATGAGCCCGGACGAATTCGGCCTCTGGGCCGCGCGCGAGCTGGAGCGTGAGATCGACCGCCTCGGCGAGGCCAACGTCGCCGCCTTCATCGCCGAACCGATTCAGGGCGCCGGCGGCGTGATCATCCCGCCCGAGACCTATTGGCCCGAGATCCGCCGCATCTGTTCCGAGCGCGAGATCCTGCTGGTGGTCGACGAGGTCATCTGCGGCTTCGGCCGCACCGGCTCGTGGTTCGGCAGCCAGACCTACGGCATCGAGGCCGATCTGATGCCGATCGCCAAGGGGCTCACCTCCGGCTACCTGCCGATGGGCGGCGTGCTGGTGTCCGACCGCGTCGCGAGCGTCGTGGTCGATCAGGGCGAGGAATTCTTCCACGGCTACACCTATTCCGGCCACCCCACCTGCGCCGCCGCCGCGCTCGCCAATCTCGCGATCATCGAGAACGAGGGCCTGGTCGAGCGCGTCCGCGACGACATCGGCCCCTACCTGCGCGAGCGTTGGCTGAAGCTCGGCGACCACCCGCTCGTCGGCGAGGCCCGCATGAAGGGCCTGGTCGGCGCGCTCGAACTCGTGCCGAAGAAGCCGGCTCGAGACGTTCGCTTCGCCGACGAAGGAAAGGTCGGCACCATCGCCCGCGATCTGTCGTTCAGGAACGGCCTGATCATGCGCGCCGTCCGCGACGGTCTGATTCTGTCGCCGCCGCTGACCCTCTCCCACGCCGAGGCCGACGAGCTCGTCCGTCTCGCGGAAAAGACCCTCGACGACACCTGGACCGCTCTGAAGAAAGAGGGTCTGTTGGCCTGAACCTCCGCGCGGGACGAGGCCCGTCCCGCGCGCCCCCGCCTCCCGCATCTCGCGGAGCCGCCATGCCGCCGACCTCCCCCGCCCCCCACGCGCCCTCGCTCTATGCCGCCACCGCCCACCCCGCCCCGGATCGCCCGGCGCTGGACGGGAGCACGCATGCCGACGTCTGCGTGATCGGCGGCGGTTACACCGGTCTGTCCACCGCGCTGCATCTGGCGAAGGCCGGACGCCGCGTCGTGCTGCTCGAGGCCGAACGCATCGGCTGGGGCGCCTCGGGGCGCAACGGCGGCCAACTCCACACCGGGCAGCGTCGCGATCAGGAGACACTCGAACAGTGGTTCGGCGCCGACAAGGCGCGGATGCTGTTCGACCTCGCCGAGGAGGCCAAGCGTCTGGTCAAGAGCCTGATCGTCGAGCACGCCATCGACTGCGACTGGCGCGACGGCCTGATCCACGCCGCCCACAAGCCCGCCTACGTCGCCGAGATGCGCGACGAGGTCGACCACCTCGTCCACCGCTGGGGCTACCACGACGTCGATCTCCTCACCGGGCCGGAACTCGCCCGTGCCATCGGCACCGACGTCTACTTCGGCGGCTGGCGCGACCGCACCGCCGGCCACCTCCACCCGCTCGACTACGCCCTCGGCCTCGCCCGCGCCTGCGAAGCGGCGGGCGTGCGCGTCCACGAGGCCACCCGCGTCACGGCGATCGAATCCGAGGGCGGCGGCCGCCGCGTCGTCACCGCCACCGGCACCGTCGGCGCCGCCGACGTCGTCATCGCCGCCAACGGCCTGCTCGACGGCCTCGATCCCGAGATCGACGCCCGCGTCATGCCCATCCGCAACTACGTGCTGGCGACCGAGCCGCTCGGCGCCCGCGCCGACGCTCTCATCCCCGGCCGCGAGGCCGTCGCCGACAGCCGTTTCGTCGTCCACTACTGGCGCATCGACGCCGCCGGCCGTCTCGTCTTCGGCGGCGGCGAACGCTACGGCCACGGCGACCCGCGCGACGTCGCCGCCTTCGTTCGCGCCCACATGCTGAAGATCTACCCCGGCCTCGCCGACGTCCGCATCGACTACGCCTGGGGCGGCACCCTGGCGGTGACCATGAACCGCATGCCGTTCTTCCGGCGCATGCGCCCCGGCGTCTACACCGCCTGCGGCTATTCCGGCCACGGCATCGCCATCGCCACCCTGGCCGGGCGCCTGCTCGCCGAGGCCATCGTCGGCGACACCTCGCGCTTCGACCTCATGGCCTCGATCCCCGCCCGCGCCTTCCCCGGCGGTCGCCTCCTGCGCTGGCCCACCCTGGTGCTGGCGATGTCGTGGTTCGCCCTGCGCGATCGGCTGTGACGTCGAATTCCCCCCCCTCCCGCCCGATGCCGTGATCTCGACCGAAGCCCGCCCTCGTGTCGCCGGGTTTTGCCGTTGATCTCGATCCTGCGGCGGCGGGCGATGCGTCCTCCGCTCGCGGCGTTCGGAGCGAAGGCATGTCGAATCTCCCGGTCCTGTGGATTCCCCCCGTGAACCCTCCCTCGCCGGAGGATCGCCCGCCGCGCTCCAATCGCCTGCGCGGGGCCCTGCTCGCCGCCGTCGCCCTGATCGCCGCTCCCCTCCTCGCCTGGGGCGTGAGCGGCACCGTCACCTCGCCGCCGCCGCCCCCCGCCGCCGCCACGCCCGACGTCGCCGCTCCGGCCGAGAA
>JBEOKB010000112.1:0-8159 GCA_040275425.1 Siculibacillus sp.
CCGCCGACCGCCACCCAGATCACCGCCTCGATCGAGTTGGCGGGCGAGAATTCGCCCGGGTTGATGATGCCGACCTGGGGGACGTAGAGGGCGCCGGCGATGCCGGCCAGCATCGCCGAAACCGTGAAGACGAAGGTCTTGTAGGCGGCGACGCGGTAGCCGATGAAGCGGGTGCGGCTCTCGGCGTCACGGATGGCGACCAGCACCTTGCCGAGCTTGGAATTGACGATGCCGGAGGACACCAGCAGGCCGAGGGCGACGGTGGCGCAGGACAGGGCGAACAGGACCGCGCGGGTGCCGTCGGCCTGGATGTTGAAGCCGAGCACGTCCTTGAAGTCGGTCAGGCCGTTGTTGCCGCCGAAGCCCATGTCGTTGCGGAAGAAGGCCAGCAACAGGGCGTAGGTCATCGCCTGGGTGATGATCGAGAGATACACGCCGGTGACGCGCGAGCGGAAGGCCAGCCCGCCGAAGACGAAGGCGAGGATGCCCGGCACCAGCACCACCATCAGGGCGGCGAAGGCGAAGTGATCGAAGCCCCACCAGTACCAGGGCAGTTCCTTCCAGTTCAGGAACACCATGAAGTCGGGCAGGATCGGATCGCCGTAGACGCCGCGGGTGCCGATCTGGCGCATCAGGTACATGCCCATGGCGTAGCCGCCGAGGGCGAAGAACGCGCCGTGGCCGAGCGACAGGATCCCGCAATAGCCCCACACCAGATCGAGGGCGAGGGCGAGGGCGGCATAGGTCGCGTACTTGCCGAACAGCGTGACGAGATAGGTCGGCACGTGGAGGGGCGAGCCCTCGGGCACGGCGAGGTTCAGGACCGGCACCAGGATCGCGACGGCGAGGATGACCAGGAGGGCGAGCGCGACGCGGCGGTCGAGGCCCTTCAGGAGAAAGTGCGTGATCATGCTTCCACCGCCCGGCCCTTGAGGGCGAACAGGCCCCTGGGACGCTTCTGAATGAAGAGGATGATGAAGACGAGCACCAGGATCTTGCCGAGCACGGCGCCGGCGAAGGGCTCCAGGAACTTGTTGACGACACCGAGCGTCAGCGCGCCGACCAGCGTGCCCCACAGATTGCCGACGCCGCCGAACACCACGACCATGAAGCTGTCGATGATGTAGCTCTGGCCGAGGTTGGGCGAGACGTTGTCGATTTGGGAGAGCGCCACCCCGGCGATGCCGGCGATGCCGCAGCCCAGCCCGAAGGTCAACGCGTCGACGAAGGGGGTGCGGATGCCCATCGCGCTCGCCATGGCCCGGTTCTGGGTGACGGCGCGCATCTGGAGACCGGCCGGGGTCTTCTTGAGGATCAGGATCAGCCCGACGAAGACGGCGAGGGCGAAGACCATGATCCAGACGCGGCCGGAGGTCAGCGTGAGATTGCCGAACTCGATCGAGCCGGACATCCACGACGGCGCGCCGACCTCGCGGTTGTTGGCGCCGAAGATGGTGCGCACGGTCTGTTGCAGCGCCAGCGAGATGCCCCAGGTGGCGAGCAGGGTCTCGAGCGGGCGACCGTAGAGCCAGCGGATCACGGTGCGCTCGATGGCGATGCCCATGGTGCCGGAGACCACGAAGGCGAGCGGGATGGCGAAGGCGAGCGACCAGTCGAACAGGCCGGGGGCGTGGGTGCGGATCGCCTCCTGGACCACGAAGGTGGTGTAGGCGCCGAGCATGACCAGTTCGCCGTGGGCCATGTTGATGATGCCCATGACGCCGAAGGTGATGGCCAGACCGATGGCGGCCAGCAGCAGCACCGAGCCGAGCGACAGGCCGTAGACGGCGTTCTGGGCCGAGTTCCACAGCGCGAGCGAGGTTTCGATCGACTTGGCGGCGGCGGCGGCGGCGTCGCGCAGTCGGGCGGGGGCGTCGGGGGCGAGCGAGCGCAGCAGCGCCACCGCCTCCTGATCGCCGCGCTCCTTGACGGCGGCGGCGGCCTCGACGCGGGCGTCGATCGGCGCGTCGACCCTGGTGAAGATCACGGCGGCGCGGGCGACGTGGAGGGCGGAGCGGATCGAGGCGACGCTCTCCTTGGCGATGGCGGTGTCGAGGGTGGCGAGCGCGCCCTGATCGCGCGACTTGAACACCGCGTCGGCGGCCTTGCGACGCTCGACCGGGTCGGGCGACATCAGGGTCAGCGCACCGGTGGCGGCGGCGATGGCGGTGCGGACGCGATTGTTGAGGCGCACCGGCGAGAGCCCGGCCGGGGGAGCGGCGAGGGGGGCGCCGTCGGCGGCGTCGACGACGCCGGCCGGCGTGCGGATCGCCACGGTCTTGGAGGCGGCGTCGAATTCGAGGCGGCCGTCGGCGAGGGCCTGGACGATCGCGGCGGCGCGGGGATGGCCGCTCACCGCCAACTCGCCGACGGCGGCGGCGGTGTCGGCGTAGCCGTCGGTGGTGAGCTTCTCCAGGGCGGAGGAGAGGTCCTGGGCGGCGGCGGGCAGGGCCGCGCCGAGAAGGACGGCGAGGGCGAGAAGTCCGTAACGGACGAGGCGGCGGACGGTGTGGGGCATGCGTCTCCTGTCCCGTGACCGGTGGGCCCACTCGCGCCGGGGCGAGCATGTGGGCCGTCGACCGCGAAGCGGTCTCTTTCTCCCCTCGCGGGAGAAGGTGGCGCGTCAGCGCCGGATGAGGGGGCGCGCGCTGCGCCGGTTGGTTCGGAAGGAGGGAGTGATGGTCCTGCCGCTTCGCGGCACCCCTCATCCGCCCTTCGGGCAGCTTCTCCCGCGAGGGGAGAAGGGGGAGCCGGGCGTTCGCCCGGCTCGGTTCTCGTCGTGGGGTTCGTCGGAAGCGGGGCGATCAGCCGCCGCACTTCTTGGTGACGGTGTTGTAGTTGCCGCACTTGAGCGACACCCAGTCGGACTCGAGGTCCTTGGAGCCGGGCAGGAAGTCGGTCCAGGCGTCGCCGGGGACGAGATCCTTGGTCTTCCACACCACGTCGAACTGGCCGTCGGCCTTGATCTCGCCGATGAGCACCGGCTTGGTGATGTGGTGGTTCGGGAGCATCTTGGAGACGCCGCCGGTCAGGTTCTTGGCCTCGGTGCCCGGCAGAGCGTCGATGACCTTGTCCGGATCGACCGTGCCGGCCTTCTCGACCGCCTTGACCCACATCTCGAAGCCGATCACGTGAGCTTCCATCGGATCGTTGGTGACGCGCTTCGGGTTCTTGGTGAACTCCTTCCACTTGGCGATGAAGGCGTCGTTCTCCGGCGACTTCACGGACTGGAAGTAGTTCCACGCGGCGAGGTGGCCGAGCAGCGGCTTGGTGTCGATGCCGGCGAGCTCTTCCTCACCGACCGAGAAGGCCACGACCGGGATGTCGGTCGCCTTCAGGCCCTGGTTGCCGAGTTCCTTGTAGAAGGGAACGTTGGCGTCGCCGTTGATGGTCGAGACGACGGCGGTCTTCTTGCCGGCCGAACCGAACTTCTTGATGTCGGACACGATCGTCTGCCAGTCGGAATGACCGAACGGCGTGTAGTTGATCATGATGTCCTCCTTGGCCACACCCTTGGAGATCAGGTAGGCCTCGAGGATCTTGTTGGTGGTGCGCGGGTAGACGTAGTCGGTGCCCGCGAGCACCCAGCGCTTCACGTCGCCGCCGTCCTTCGACATCAGGTAGTCGACGGCGGGGATGGCCTGCTGGTTGGGAGCGGCGCCGGTGTAGAACACGTTGCGCTCGCTCTCCTCGCCCTCGTACTGGACGGGGTAGAACAGGATCGAGTTCAGCTCCTTGAACACCGGCAGGACCGACTTGCGCGACACCGAGGTCCAGCAGCCGAACACGGCCGAGACCTTGTTCTTGGAGATCAGCTCGCGCGCCTTCTCGGCGAACAGCGGCCAGTTGGAGGCCGGGTCGACCACGACCGCCTCGAGCTTCTTGCCGAGCACGCCGCCCTTCTTGTTCTGCTCGTCGATGAGGAAGAGCATGGTGTCCTTCAGGGTCGTCTCGGAGATGGCCATGGTGCCCGAGAGCGAGTGGAGGATGCCGACCTTGATGGTCTCCTCGGCGTGCGCGGCACCGGCGAAGGCGCCGGAGGCGATCACGGCGCCGACGAGGGCGCTCAGGAGCTCGGACTTCAGAGCATTGCGAGACTTCGACATTGGAGGACTCCCCCGGACGGTGGTTGGTCGAGGCGGGTTCGGCCCATCGATCCCGCGTCGCAGCGGAGTTGAGCCCGGCGCGGGTTTCCGGCACATACGTCATCCGACGTAGGTCGTTGCTCGAGGCGTCGACTTGCCCGGAATATGGGCGGCATGCCTTCGTTTCGGCGGAGCGAACGCCGCATTCGCGGGCGATCGTGGGCGGCGAGCAGGACGAGACGGTGCCCGGGGGGCCGAGAGCGAGGGCGGATGGCCGGACGGCAGCGGATTCTCCCGGTGAGGCGCGACTACAATCGGTGGGTCGCCAACCAGACGCTCGAGGACTACGCCCTGCGCTTCACGCCGGTGAGCGCGCGGCGGTGGTCGGCGCCGCGCGTCGCCCAGACGGCGATCGGGGCGATCTCGTTCCTGGCGCTCGAGGCGATCGGCGGGGCGATCACGCTCGCCCACGGTTTCGTCAACGCGGCGGCGGCGATCGTGGCGGTGTCGATCGTGCTCCTGATCACGGGGCTGCCGATCGCGCGCTACGCGGCGCGCTACGGCGTCGACATCGATCTGCTGACGCGCGGGGCGGGGTTCGGCTACATCGGCTCGACCGTCACCTCGCTGATCTACGCCAGCTTCACCTTCATCCTGTTCGCGATCGAAGCCTCGATCATGTCGTCGGCGCTCGAGCTCGCGTTCGGCTGGCCGCTGTGGTTCAGCTACATTCTGTCGGCGCTCGCGGTCATTCCGCTGGTGGTCTACGGCATCACGGCGATCTCGCGCTTCCAGCTGTGGACGCAGCCGTTCTGGATCGTGCTCAACATCGCGCCGTTCGCCTTCATCGCCTGGCAGGACCCGGCGCAGTTCTCGGCGTGGTGGCAGTTCGGCGGGCTGACGCAGGGCGGGCAGCCGGGCACCTTCGCCGAGGAGTTCGATCTCGTCCGCTTCGGCCTCGCCTCGTCGGTGATCCTGGCGCTGATGCCGCAGATCGGCGAGCAGGTCGACTTCCTGCGCTTCCTGCCGGCGCGGGTGCAGGCGGGGCGGCGGGCGCATCGCATCGGCACGTTCTTCGCCGGGCCGGGGTGGATCGTGCTCGGGTTGCCCAAGCTGTTCGCCGGGTCGCTGCTGGCGGTGATCACGCTGCGGTGGGGAGTGTCGGCGCAGCACGCGGCCGAGCCCGCCTACATGTACGAAGTGGCGTTCCAGTACATGCTGCCGTCGCGCGAGGCGGCGGTGGTGCTGACGGCGGCGTTCGTGGTCGTCTCTCAGCTCAAGATCAACGTGATGAACGCCTATGCCGGGTCGCTGGCGTGGTCGAACTTCTTCTCGCGGCTGACCCATTCCCACCCCGGGCGGGTGGTGTGGCTCGTCTTCAACGTCGCCATCGCGCTCCTCCTGATGGAACTCGGCATCTACGAGGCGCTGGAGAAGACGCTCGGCCTCTTCGCCATCGTCGCGGTGGCGTGGCTCGGAGCGATCACCGCCGATCTGGCGATCAACAAGCCGCTCGGGCTGTCGCCGCCGGGGATCGAGTTCAAGCGGGCCCATCTCTACGACGTCAACCCGGTCGGGGTCGGGGCGATGGGGATCGCCACGGCGCTGGCGCTGACGGCGGCGACCGGGGCGCTCGGCGAGATCGCGGCGGCGTTCGCGCCGTTCGTGGCGCTGGGCACGTCGCTGGTGGTGGCGCCGCTGATCGCCTGGGCCACCGACGGGCGGTGGTATCTGGCGCGAGCGGCCGAGGAGAGGTGGGGCGGGCGGGCGACCATCGCGTGTTCGGTGTGCGAGCACGAGTTCGAACCCGAGGACACCGCCCATTGTCCGGCCTACGACGCGCCGATCTGTTCGCTGTGCTGTTCGCTCGACGCGCGCTGCCGCGACCTGTGCAAGCCGGACGGGCGGATGTCGGCGCAGGGGCGGGCGGTGCTCCGGGCGATGCTGCCGGCGTCGTGGTATGCGCGGATCAACCCGCGCCTGATCGAATACGTGGCGATCCTGGGGCTGATCGCGGCGGCGATCGGGCTGGTGCTGCTGGTCGTCCACTTCCAGACGCGGCCGAGCGATCCGGTGGCGGAGGCGGCGCTGGCGCGGGCGCTGTGGTCGGCGTTCTTCGTTCTGATGATCGTCGCCGGGGTGGTGGCGTGGTTCTTCGTGCTGGCGCACGAGAGCCGACGGGTGGCGGAGGAGGAATCCGCGCGCCAGACCACCGCGCTGCTCGACGAGATCGAGGCGCACGAGCGCACCGACGCCGAGCTGCAGAAGGCCAAGGAGGCGGCGGAGGCGGCCAACACGGCCAAGAGCCGCTATCTGGTCGGCCTCAGCCACGAGCTGCGCACGCCGCTCAACGCGGTGATGGGCTATGCGCAGGTGCTGGAGCGCGACGCGGGGCTCGGGGCGAGCCGAGCGAAGTCGGTGCAGGTGATCCGCCGCTCGGCCGAGCATCTGTCCGGGCTGATCGACGGGCTCCTCGACATCTCGCGCATCGAATCGGGGCGGCTCGAACTCGCGCGCGACGAGATCCGCTTCGGCGACTTCCTCGACGGGTTGGTCGAGCTGTTCCGGCCGCTGGCCGAGGCCAAGGGGCTCGCCTTCCGCTTCACCCGGCCGACGAAGCTGCCCGACGTGGTGGCGACCGACGAGAAGCGGATGCGGCAGGTGCTGACCAATCTGCTCACCAACGCGGTCAAGTTCACCGAGCGCGGTGAGATCCACTTCGACGTGGCGATGCGGCACGAGATCGCCACCTTCACCGTCACCGACACCGGGCGGGGCATCCCGGCCGACGAGCTGCCGCGCATCTTCGAGCCGTTCGAGCGCGGGGCGGGGGCGCGCGGCGCGCCGGGGCTCGGTCTGGGGCTGACCATCACCAAGATGCTGGCGACGCTGATGGGCGGCGACGTGCGGGTCGACAGCCGGGTCGGGGAGGGCAGCCGGTTCCGGGTGCGCATGCATTTGTCGGTGGTGGCGACGCCGACGGCCGGACCGCCGAGCCCGACGGTGCACGCCTATCGGGGTCCGCGTCGCACGGTGATGGTGGTCGACGACAACGCCGAGCACCGCGACCTCCTGCGCGCGGTGCTGGAGCCGATCGGCTTCACGGTGTTGGAGGCGGCGGACGGGCCGTCGTGCCTGGGGCTGGCGGGCGAGATCCGGCCGGATCTCTTCATCCTCGACATCTCGATGCCGGGCATGGACGGTTGGACGCTGGCGCGCACCCTACGCGAGACCGGGTTCGCGGCGGCGAAGATCGTCATCCTGTCGGCCAACGTCGGCGAGAGCCGTCCGCCCGACGGCGAGGCCGTCGTCCACGACGACGTGTTGCCCAAGCCGTTCGACCTCAAGCGCCTGCTCGATCGCATCCAGGCGCTGCTCGGGCTCGAATGGCTGCACGAGCCGCCGCCACCGGAGACGGCGCCGGCGCCGCTCCCGGCTTGCGACGATCGGCCGAACCGGGAGGAGGCGCGGGAGATGCTGCAATGGGCGAGGATCGGCTATGTTCGCGGCGTCGCCCAGTCGCTGGCGGCGATCGAGACGGCGATCGTCGCGGAAGGCCGGACGCCGGGCGAACGGTTGCGTACACTCGGCCGGGCGGCGGCGGACTTCGACATGACCCGCCTGATCGCCCTTCTGGAGGCTCTCGATGGCGACGCCTGATCCCACGACCAGCCGCGACATCGTCCTGGTGGTCGACGACAATCCCGACACGCTCGGCTTTCTCACCGAGACGCTGGAGGGGCAGGGGGCGATGGTGCTGGTGGCGACCGGAGGCGAGCAGGCGTTGACCATCGTCGAGCGGATCACGCCCGACGTCGTGCTGATGGACGCGGTGATGCCGGGGATCGACGGATTCGAAACCTGCCGTCGTCTCAAGCGCCTCGCCGCCACCGCCGACGTGCCGATCCTCTTCATGACCGGGCTCAGCGAGACCGAGCACATCGTCATGGGGCTGGAGGCGGGGGGCGTCGACTACGTCACCAAGCCGATCGTGCTCGACGAGCTGACGGCGCGCATCCGCGTGCATCTCGCCAATGCCCGGCGCTAGCGCTCGGCGCGGCTGGCGCTCGACAC
>JBEOKB010000113.1:0-8010 GCA_040275425.1 Siculibacillus sp.
GGCTTGACGGCGTAGCGCGGGCCGATGCGGTCGCGGTTCGGATCGTCGTCGAAGACGGTCGGCAGCAGGTTGGGGTGGCCGGGGGCCATCTCCCACAGGAGCGCCATCGCCCCCTTGTTGGAGAGAACGGCCTTCCAGGCGGGCTCGAGGAAGCGGGTGGTGCGCATGGGCGGGGTGGCGCCGAAGCTCTCGGCCACCAGCCATTCCCAGGGGTAGAGCTTGAACAGCGTCTCGATCGGCCGTTCTTCGAGGTCGACGAAGCGCGCGCCCGACAGGCCGACGTCGGCGATGTCGAGGACGGTGGCCCCGAGGCCGGCCGTCTGGGCGCAGTCGGCGAGATAGGCGAGGGTGCCGGCCTCCTCCTGGGTCTCGGTCATGCCGGTCAGGTGGAGATGGTCGCCGCGCACCACCTGCTTCAGCCGCTCGATCAGGCGTTCGTGGATCGAGTTGAACTGGTCGGCGCGGGCGGGCAGCGTGCCGCGCTCGATGGCGTCGGTCAGCCACACCCACTGCACCACCGCACTCTCGAACAGGCTGGTGGGGGTGTCGGCGTTGTACTCGAGCAGTTTGGCCGGGCCCTTGCCGTCCCAGGAGAAGTCGAAGCGGCCGTAGAGGCTCGGATCACCGCGCCGGCGGCTCTCGGCGATCAGGTCCCAGGCGACCTCGGGGATCCTCAGGCGAGCCAGCAGCTTCTCGTCGGCGACGACGCGGTCGACCAGATCGAGCGCCAGGGCGGCGAGTTCGGTGGTCGGGTCCTCGATGCCGTCCTCGATCCGGCGCAGTGAGACCTCCCAGCAGACGCTCTCGTCCCAATAGGGGGCGCCGCCGACCTCCGCGAAGTCGAAGCCGATCGAGGCATGGCGCTCGGCCGCGTCCGCGCGCACGGGGAAGGGCCGTCGCCGCATGTCAGCCGCCTCCGGAGGAGTGGAACGAGCCGAGCGAGCCGAAGCCGCCGCGCGAGGTGGTGGAGACGCCGTGGGACGTCGACGAGGAGGAATGCGACATCGCCGAGGGGCTCGACGACGACGAGGAGGAGAACAGCGACCAGCGCTTGGCCGAGGTCCAGGTCGAACCGGAGTGCGAGGTCCAGAACCAGCGCGAACTCGAGCGCCAGTGGCTCTGACGGGGGCGGCAGTTCTCCGGCAGGGATTCGTCGACGGTCGGGGTGGCGGGATCGTCGACGCAGGTCTTGGCGCGGCCCTCGGCGAACCACAGGCCGGCGGCGGCGAGCGCGCCCGCCGTCACCAGCGACAGGGTTAGCGTGCGTTTGCGGGCGCGCGCGTACTCCTCGACCGGCGGGGGAAGAAGCGAGTCCTCGCCGTGCCTCACCGGCCCCGGCTCGCCGCCCGGCGGTTTCGCCGTCCTGTGTCCGAAGGGGCGGGTCGGCTTCGACATGGGGGCCTCACCCGGTCATGGCGGCGGCGGAGAGCAGTCCGGCGGCGAGGGAGACGAAGCCGAGCCACAGGGCCGAGGCGACCGAGCCTCCGCCGATCGCCTCCGACAGGCCGGGATGGGCGGCCCGCGCCGCGCCGTAGGCGGCGAGCTGAACCGCGAAGGCGACCACGCCCCAGGTGGCGAATTCGACGATCGAAACCGCCTGGGCCATCGCCCGCGCCAGCGGGATCACGAAGCCGATCAGGCTGAAGCCGAGCGCCACCGCGGCGGCGACGTTGTGCTGGACGACGATCAGCTCGAACTCGCGGTGTGGAGTGAGCCGAGTGTAGACGTAGAGAAACAGCACGGTGAAGGCGACCGCGGCGCCGAGATATCCGGCGAAGACGAGGACGGCATGGAGAAAGTCGGGCATCGCTTCGATCCTCTCGGCGCGGCCCCGTGCGGCGCGAACGGACGGGCTCGCACCGCCGGAGAATCTCCGCGCGCTCCGCACAGTCTAACTCCGCTCTCCGACCTCGGTCGACAGGTCGGCGCGTTTCATTTCAGCCCCTGGACCGCCTTCAGCACCGCCTCGGCATGGCCGGGGACCTTGACCTTGCGCCAGATCGTCGCGATCCGCCCGGCGGCGTCGACGAGGAAGGTCGAGCGTTCGACGCCCATGTACTTGCGGCCGTACATCGACTTCTCGACCCATACGCCCCAGGCTTCGAGCGTCGCCCGGCTCTCGTCGGCGCCGAGGGTCACCGCGAGGTCGTGCTTGGCGCGGAACTTCCGGTGCGCCTCGACGCCGTCGGGCGAGATGCCGACGACGACGGCGTTCGCCGCCGCGAACTGCGGCATCAGGGCGGTGAAGTCGATCGCCTCCCGGGTGCAGCCGGAGGTGTCGTCCTTCGGATAGAAGTAGACGACGACCGCACGGCCGGCGAGCGCCGACAGGCGGATACGGTCGCCCTGATCGGTCGCCAGATCGAAATCGGGTGCCGGATCACCGGTGACGAGCGTCATGTGCCTTCCTTTCGTCTCGATCTGGTGGTCGAGGAGTGGGGGCGACGCCGTATGCGTCGCCGCTTCGAAGAACGTGGACCAGCGGGGGCGCGATCGCAACCTCGAGCGGTTCGACCCGGTGCGCGGAAACGTGTACCTCCCGTTCGGGAAAGACGAACGCGGACCGATTCGGCGCCCCGCGCGGGACGACGACGAACAGAAGAAGAAGCGGTCGCAGGGACGAGCCGCCGCGAGGAGCACCTGAGAGACATGACGGCGGACGCTCTCGTCGAACCCGGTCGCGGTCGTCGCCTCCTCGCGCGATGCGGCGTCGGCCTGTTGTGGTTCGCCGCGACCCTCTCGGCGCTCCTGGGCATCTCCGCGGTCGCGCTGACGATCGTGTTCGCGCAGGGGCCGGTCGAGGCGGAGACCGCGGCGCGGGCGGCCGAATCGGTGCTGAGCGAGCTGGCCGGGGCGGGGGCTCACGCGCGCGTCGGCACGGCGCGGCTGGAATGGTCGATCGCCGACGGGCTGACCGTCGATCTCGCCGAAATCGCGGTGGAGCGCGGACCGGGGCTCACGCTCGAGCTGCCGCGCGCGACGCTGCGTCTCAGAATGCTGCCGATCTTCGTCGGCGAGGTGCGGCCGCGCGCGCTGGTGCTGCAGGACCCCGCCGTCATCGTCGACACGGCCGATCTCCTCGCCGCCACCGGTTCCGATCCCGCCGCTCCTGTGGCGTCGGTTCCGCCGTCGACACGGCTGGCCGAGGCGATCGGCGGGGCGATCGACCGGGCGGCGGCGGCGGCGCGCGGGCAGGGATTCGAGACGTTCGGGCTGCGCAACGGGCGGCTCGAGGTCCGTCACCGCTCCCCGGACGCGCCGGTGCGCACCATCGTCTTCTCCGAAATCGACGTCGAGGGCGTTCTCGACGGCCCGGCCGGGGAGTTCGACGCCGGGGTCACGGCGCGCGGCGAGGTCGGGCGCTGGTCGATGCGGCTGACCCAGCAACGGCAGCCCGACGGCGGGCGCAGTCTCGCCTTCGTCGCCGACGATGTGACGCTGCACGATCTGATCGGGCCGGGGTCGCCGGGGTTCGTGATGGGGTCGCCGTTCTATCCGCGCCTGAAGCTGGTGTTCGGGCGGGAGGGCGCCTTCACCGGGGCGGATCTCGACCTGCGGCTCGGGGCGGGGGTGTTCCGCTTCGGGCGCGAGCGCGAGGACGAGATCCTGCTCGACGAGCTGCTGATCCAGTCGACATGGAAGGCGCAGGAGCGGGTGTTCGACATCGCGCAACTGACGATCGCCGTCGGCGAGACCGGGGCGACGCTGCACGGGGCGATTCGTCCGCCGCCGCTGCCCGGCGGCATCTGGGCCTTCGACCTCGTCGCCGACGGCGGCGCGCTCAAGCCGCGCGACGTGCGCGGACCGACGGTGCCGATCGTCGCGGGATCGGGGTCGGGCCAGTGGAATCCGCAGACGTCGGTGCTCGACATCAACCCGGCCTCGGTGACCTTCGGCAGCGCCACGCTCAACGCGGTGCTGCGGCTCGATCTCACCGGGGAGGAGCCGCGCCTCGAGGGCGATCTGCAGTTCTCGCCGATGAGCGTCGCCGAGGTCGCCCACGCGTGGCCGCACTGGGTGGCGCCCGACGCGCGGACCTGGTTCGCGCGCAACGTCTCGGCCGGGCGGGTGAGCGAGACGCGCATCCGCCTCGACATGCCGCGCTTCGACCGACCCGAGACCTGGCCCGGCAACGCCTTTCGCATGACCGGGCGCTTCGACGGACTGCGCTTCGATCCGCTCGGCAATCTGCCGGCGGTCGTCGGAGGCGAGGGGCGCCTGTCGATCGCCGAGCGGCGGTTCGAGGCGTTCGTGGAGAAGGCGCAGGTCGCCACCAAGGCGGCCCGCCATCCGACCGCCGACGGCATGCGCTTCAGCGTCGCCGACATCTTCGCCAAGCCGGCCAAGGCCAATTTCCGCCTGCAGGTCGTCGGCGAGGTGCCGGCGCTGGCCGAGATCGTCGACGCCGAGCCGCTCGCGGTGCTGCAGCAGTCGGGCGTCGCGGCGGGCGGCCTCGGCGGCACCGGCACCATCGCCGCCAACGTCGACGTGGTGTTCGCCAAGCCGTTCGACGAGCGCGGGCTCGACTACCGGATCGAGGCCAATCTCGACGGCTTCTCGTCGACCAACCCGATTCAGGGGCGCAAGTTCCAGGACGGCAAGTTCAAGATCGTCGCCGATCCGCGCGGGCTCGACGTCTCGGGCCGGGCCGTGGTCGACGGGGTTCCGGCCGACGTCCACGTCCACGATCCGCGCGGCGCCTCCAAGAAGGACGAGCGGCGCGACTTCAAGATGGCGGTCGACGACGCGGCGCGCCAACGGCTCGGCATCGATCTCGGCGGCATGGTCGAGGGGGCGATCGGGCTCTCGGTGTCTCAGCCCAATCCGAACGAGCTGCGCAGCCGGATCGAGGCCGATCTCGGCCCGGTCAAGCTGATGCTGGCGCCGCTCGGCTGGACCAAGGGGTCGGGCGTGCCGGCCAAGGCGGTGTTCGATCTGTGGGACGACGACAAGGGCGTCCACATCGACAACTTCGCGCTGGAGTCGGAGGGCCTGTCGATCCGGGGCTCGGTGCTGCTCGATCGCGATCGCAACATCGTCTCGGCGGACTTCACCCGCTTCAATCTGCGCAAGGGCGACAATGCCAAGCTGAAGCTGGCGCGCGGCGCCGACAAGGCGTTGACCATCGCGCTCGACGCCGCCGCCTTCGACGCGCGCGGCCTGATCCTCGCGGCCCGGCGTCCGGCGAGCGGCGAGGCGAGCCCGACGCCCTCGCCCGATCTGGTGCTCAAGCTCAAGGTGGGCAGGCTCACCGGCCTCAACGACGTCGTCTTCGCCGACGTGAGCGTCGACGGGCGACTGCGCGGCGGGGCGTTCGGCCAGCTGGAGGCGCGAGCGCGCTCGCCCGGTCGACGTCCACTCAACGTGGCGATCAAGCCGGAGGGCGGCCAACGGCGCTTCACCGTGGCGACCGAGGACGCCGGAGCGGTGCTGAGCTTCTTCGACCTGTTCGACCGCATCGGCGACGGCACCATGACGCTGTCGGCGCGGCTGGGGGCGCCTGGCGTGTCGGAGGGCGTGCTGCGGCTGGTCGACTTCCATCTGCTGGAGGAGCCGAAGACCGGGCGCACCAACGCCACCCGCGAGGCGGCCGACGGCACGCGCCAGATCCAGGTGCGCAAGGTGGAGATCGATCGCTCGACCAACTTCGATCGCGCCTCGGTGCGGTTCTCGATGCGCGACGGGGTGATCAACGTCGGCGAGGCGGTCGCCAAGGGGATTTCGGTCGGGGCGACGGCGTCGGGCCAGATCGACCTCAACAATCAGCGCCTGTCGCTGTCGGGCACCTACATTCCGGCGTTCGGGCTCAACAATCTGGCCGGGCGCATCCCGGTGCTCGGGGCGATCGCCGGGGCGGGGTCGAACGAGGGTCTGGTCGGCGTCACCTTCCGCGTGGTCGGGGCGATCGAGGACCCGATCCTGCAGATCAATCCGCTGTCGGCGGTGGCGCCGGGGATCTTCCGCAAGATCTTCGAATATCAGAACCAGGAGATGCCGAAGGGCGGGGGCGATCCCAACGCCCCGACGCGGCTGTCGCCGTCCGACGGCGCGCCGACGAAGATCACGCCGTGAGCCGGACCGCTCGTCGGCGGCGTCACGCCGTCGTCGGAGCCGGGCAGGGGAGGTGGTCCTCGCCCTTGGGGCAGCCCTCGCCGACGGGAGTGGGCGGAGGCGCCAAGCCGATCCAGGCCTCGACCGCGGCCGCGTCGAAGCCGATCATTCGGCGGCCGTCGGCCTCCATCAGCGGGCGACGGATCAGCAGGGGGTCGGCCAGCATCGCCGCCAGCGCCGTATCGGCGGTCATCGTCTCCGGCACGATCTCGCCCGCCTTGACGCGGGGGCTGGCGCGGTTGAACCACGCCTCGACCGGCAGGGGACCGAAGAAGGCGAGAAGGCGATCGGCGGTCCAGGGCTCGGCGAGGAGACTGCGCGGATCGACCTCGTGACCGCTCGCCGCCAGCAGGGCCTTCTGGCGCGCGTTGCCGCCGCAGCCGGGCTTCTCCCAGAACGTCACCTTCGCCATCGCCCTCTCCTCGGTTCGGTTCGGTTCGGTTCCGAGGATGCCACGACCTCGGCGCGGGGCGATGCCGATCCTCGCGCCGTTCTGCCCACCCTGTTCGCAGCTCGCGCCGAGGGTCTGAAATTCAATCAAACGATCGATTGAATTCTTTCCGCACGGGTCTAGGGTGACGGCATGTCGACCAGTGTTCTCCCTCCTTTCCTCGATCCTTCTGACCTCTCGGTGAGCGAGACGGCGGCGGCCGCGGCCGGTCCCTCGTCGGCGCGCGGGGCGTCGGGGGCGGAGAGCGCGTCGGGGGCGGCCACCCGCAGCGATCTGATCGCCGCCGCGCTCGATCTCTTCGGCCGCAAGGGGTTCGTCGCCACCTCGACCCGCGACATCGCCGCCGCCGCCCGGGTCAACATCGCCGGCATCGCCTATCACTTCGGCGGCAAGGCCGGGCTGCATCGCGCCTGCGCGGAGCACATCGCCGCGCTGGTCGGGACGTGGTTTTCAGCGTTCGAGGGCGCGTCGACGCCGGATCCGGACGATCTCTCACCCGAGGAGGCACACGCGGCGATCCGAACGGCGCTGGGCGTGCTCGCGCGCTTCATGCTCGCCCGGCCCGAGGCGGAGGCGGTCGCGCGCTTCATGGTGCGCGAGCAGATGGACCCGAGCCCGGCGTTCGAGCTGGTCTATGCCGGGCTCATTCGCCCGCGTCACGAGCGGATGTGCCGGCTGTGGGCGCGCGCGACCGGCGCGGCGGCCGACGACGAGGAGGTGATCCTCGCGGTGTCGGCGCTGTTCGGCCAGATCATGTTCTTCCGCGTCGGTCGCGCCACGGCGCTGCGCCGGCTCGGCTGGGAGACGATCGACGACACCAACGTCGAGCGCATCCTTTCCGTCGTTCTCGACAATCTCGATGCCGCGCTGGCGTCGCATCGCCATCGGAGATCACGCCCGTGATGGAATGGCTCTGCTCGCTCGCCGTGATCGGATCGCTGATGCCCGGATGCGTGCCCGCTACGGTCGCCCACGGCTACGTCGAGGGCGACTACGTGGCGATGGCGCCGCTCGAGGTCGCCCGGATCGCCTCGGTGTCGGTGCGGCGCGGCGACCGGGTCGAGGCGGGGGCGGAGATCGCCCGGATGGAGACCGTCGACGGCGAGATCGCCGTGCGCGACGCCACCGCCCGGCTCGCCCAGGTCGAGGCGGAGTTGTCCGATCTGAGGCGCGGGCGGCGGCCGGAGGAGATCGACGTCGTCGCCGCCACGCTCGCCTCGGCGCGAGCCCAGGCGATCGACGCCGAGCGTAGTCTCGAGCGGCGCCGCGATCTCTTCAGACACGGCTCGACGCCACAGGCCGAGCTCGATCGGGCGGTGACCGCCTCGGACGTCGCCGCCGCGCGGGTGCGCGAGCTCGAGGCCAATCTGGAGGTCGCCAAGCTGCCCGCGCGCGACGACGCCATTCGCGCCGCCGAGGGCCGTCTCGCCCAGGCGCGCGCCGCGCTC
>JBEOKB010000114.1:0-8315 GCA_040275425.1 Siculibacillus sp.
GGCCGGCGTGCTCGTCGCCGCCGACGACGGCTGGTCGGACGTCTTCTCGCGCGTCCTCGCCGAGCGGATCGAACCCGCCCTCGGCGACGGCCGCCCCTGCATCCTGATGGAATACCCCGCCCGCGAGGCGGCGCTCGCCCGCCCCTGCGCCCACGACCCCCGCGTCGCCGAGCGCTTCGAGCTGTGGGCCTGCGGCGTCGAACTGGCCAACGCCTTCGGCGAGCTGACCGACCCGGTCGAACAACGCCGCCGCTTCCGCGTCGAGATGGACGAGAAGGAGCGCCTCTACGGCGAGCGCTACCCGATAGACGAGGACCTCCTCGCCGCCCTCGCCCTGATGCCGCCGACCAGCGGCATCGCGCTCGGCTTCGACCGGCTCGTCATGCTCGCCCTCGGCGCCCCGCGGATCACCGACGTGACGTGGACCCCGCCGGCCTGAGCCCCGTTCGCGCGGGACGGGGGCGGCACCGAGCGCCGCGCCCGTCCCGCCTCAGTGCCCCTCGAACTGCACCAGCACCCGCACCGGCACACCCATGGCGCGCAGCTTGTCGGCCCCGCCCAGCTCCGGCAGATCGATCACGAAACAGGTGGCCACCACGTCGGCGCCGAGATTGCGCAGGAGCTGCACCGCCGCGCAGGCGGTGCCGCCGGTGGCGATCAGGTCGTCGACCAGCACCACCTTCTCGCCCTTCAGAATGGCGTCGCGGTGGATCTCCATCTCGTCGACGCCGTATTCGAGGCTGTAGGCGATCGACACCGTCTCGTGCGGCAGCTTGCCCTTCTTGCGGATCGGCACGAACCCGGCCGAGAGCTGATGCGCTACCGCTCCGCCGAGAATGAAGCCGCGCGCCTCCATGCCCGCGACCTTCTCGATCCCGGTCCCCGCGTAGGGCTGCACCAGCTCGTCGACGGCGCGGCGGAACGCGCGCGGATTGCCGAGCAGCGTGGTGATGTCGCGGAAGACGATCCCCGGCTTCGGGTAGTCGACGATCGCGCGGATGGTGTCTGCGAGCTTCATCACCAGTAGTCCTTCATGAGTTCGACCGCCCACGCGGGCTCGCGAACGGCGCCGCGCGGCTCGAACCCGCGCATCACCGGTTTGATGTCGACCACCGGCGTCCCGTCGATGGCGTCGAGCCCGCGCACGCGCAAGCTCCGCCCCGACAGCCCCAGGATCTCCACCGTGGTCACCCCGAGCCGGTTGGGTCTCGGCCCGCCGCGCTGGGCGAAGATGCCCACTTCCGGCAGATCGTCCCGCCCGCGCGGCCGACGCAGACCGTAGGCGATCTTTTCCGGATCGATCATGTCGAAGTGAAAGACGATCACCGCATGGGAGAAGGCGTCGAGCCCGGTGAGCGCCTCCTCCGGCAGCGAAGGATCGAGCACGATCTCCGCCTCGACCGTGCCCCACCCGTGGTCGGCGTCGTCCTCGCGTCCGCCGTGCACCCGGCCGATCGGCTCCAGCGTGATGGTCATGACCGCCTCTTCAACACCCGCCCCGCCACCGCGTCGAGCTTGGCCAAGAGCGCCGGATCACGCTTGTCGCGGGCGGTCATCAACGCGTGGTCGAGCGCGTGGTCCGAACCGATCGGACAGGCCGGATGCTCGGCCGGGAAATCGGCCGCGAACCGCGCCACCAGCCGCCGCGCCTTGTCGGCATTGTCGTGCACCACTTTGATCACGGCGGCCACGTCGACGTGGTCGTGATCGGGGTGCCAACAGTCGAAGTCGGTGACCATGGCGACGGTGGCGTAGGGCAGCTCCGCCTCGCGGGCGAGCTTGGCCTCCGGCATGTTGGTCATGCCGATCACGTCGAAACCGGCCGCCCGGTACCACAGGCTCTCCGCCAACGTGGAGAACTGCGGCCCCTCCATGCACACGTAGGTGCCGCCGCGCTTCGCCGTGATCCCCTCGGCCGCCGCCGCCGCCTCCAGCCGGTCCATCAGCCCGGGGCTGACCGGATGGCCGAACCCGACGTGGCCGACGCAGCCGGTGCCGAAGAAGGTCGAGGCCCGGCCGACCGTGCGATCGACGAACTGATCGACCAGCACGAAAGTGCCCGGCGGCAGTTCCTCGCGATAGGACCCGACCGCCGACACCGACACCAGATCGGTGACGCCCGCCCGCTTCATCGCGTCGATGTTGGCGCGGTAGTCGATCTCCGAGGGCGGAATGCGGTGCCCACGCCCGTGCCGGGGCAGGAACACCAGCTTCTTGCCTCCGATCTCGCCGATCAGCAGCTCGTCCGACGGCTCACCCCAGGGGCTTTCGACCCGCGTCCATTCCGCACCCGTCAACCCCGGCAGATCGTAGAGCCCCGATCCGCCGATCACCCCGATCACCGATGCCGTCATTCTCGCCCCCGTCTCGGACTCGCGCGTCCCGAGTGTCACCATTCCGTCGCTCATTGCAATCCGGGAAGACCGAACCTCGCTCGCGCTCCCCCGAAACGCCGAGAGGGCCCCCGGTTTCCCGGGAGCCCCCTCGAGGATCGTTCGATCCGCCGCTCAGTGAGCGACGTTCGCCCACACCTTGCGCTTCGACAGGCCGAGCAGGCCGGCGAAGACGATCAGGAACAGGATCGCCTTGACGCCGGTCGACTTGCGGGCCTCGAGCTTGGGCTCGGCCGCCCACATCAGGAACGCCGACACGTCCTTGGCGTAGTTCTTCACGGTGCCTTCGGTCTTGTCGTCGTAGGTGACCATGCCGTCCGACAGCGGGTTCGGCATCGCGATGCAGGTGCCGGCGATGAACGACTGGTTGTACTGCAGCGCACCGTCGCAGGTCACGCCGTGCGGCGCGTCGACGTAGCCGGTGAGCAGGTTGTAGACGTAGTCCGGACCCGCTTCGGCGTAGAGGGTGAAGGGGTCGCCGAGGAACGACACGCCGCCGCGGTGAGCCGCGCGCGACTTGCCGATCAGCGACAGATCCGGCGGCAGGGCGCCGCCGAAGGCCGCGCGAGCGGCTTCGTCGTTGGCGAAGGGCGAGGGGAAGCGGTCCGAGGTGCGACCGTCGCGCTCGAACATCTCACCCGCGTCGTTCGGGCCGTCCTTGACCTTGATCGCGGCGGCGAGCGCCTTGGCCTGGTCCATGGTGAAGCCGGGGCCGCCCTCGTCCGCGAGGTTGCGGTAGGACAGGAGCTTCATGCCGTGACAGGAGGCGCAGACCTCCTTGTAGACCTTGAAGCCGCGCTGCAGCTGACCCTTGTCGAACCGGCCGAACGGACCGGCGAACGACCAGGACTGCATCTCGATCTTCGGGCCGGTCTCGCTCGAGGCGGAGACCGGGGTGGAGGCGAGCGCGAAGCCCGCCGCCAGGGTGACCGCGCCCAAGAGGCGGCCGAGCGTGGAACCGGAAAGGATCATGGTCATGTCAGTGTCTCCCGATCTCTTCCGTTCAATGCGCGTTCTTGGCGAGAACGGCGGCCATCACCGATTCCGGCAGCGGACGCGGCTTCTCCACCATGCCGAGAACCGGCAGGATCACCAGGAAGTGGAAGAAGTACCAAGCGGTGAGGATGCGCGACGCGATCACGTAGCCGCCTTCGGCCGGCATGGCGCCGAGGTAACCCAGGCCGAGGCCGCAGATCACCAGGATCCAGAAGAACTGCTTGTAGAGCGGACGATAGGTCGCCGACTTCACCTTCGACGTGTCGAGCCAGGGCAGCACGAACAGCACCGCGATGGAGCCGAACATGGCGATGACGCCGCCGAGCTTGTCCGGGATCGAGCGCAGGATCGCGTAGAACGGCAGGAAGTACCATTCCGGAACGATGTGCGCCGGGGTCACCATCGGGTTGGCTTCGATGTAGTTGTCCGGATGGCCCATGTAGTTCGGCGAGAAGAACAGGAACCAGGCGAAGAACACCAGGAAGACCATCATGCCGAAGGCGTCCTTGACGGTCGCGTAGGGCGTGAAGGGAACCGAGTCCTGCTCGCTCTTGAGCTCGACGCCGGTCGGGTTGTTCTGGCCGCACACGTGCAGCGCCCACACGTGCAGGATCACCACGCCGACGATGACGAAGGGCAGGAGATAGTGCAGCGAGAAGAAGCGGTTGAGCGTCGGATTGTCGACCGAGAAGCCGCCCCACAGCCAGGTCACGATCGGATCGCCGATGAGCGGGATCGCCGAGAACAGGTTGGTGATGACGGTGGCGCCCCAGAACGACATCTGGCCCCACGGCAGCACGTAGCCCATGAAGGCGGTGGCCATCATCAGGAGGAAGATCACCACGCCGAGGATCCACAGGATCTCGCGCGGGGCCTTGTACGAGCCGTAGTAGAGGCCGCGCAGGATGTGGATGTACACCGCGACGAAGAACATCGACGCGCCGTTGGCGTGCATGTAGCGCAGCAGCCAGCCCCAGTTCACGTCGCGCATGATGTGCTCGACCGAGGCGAAGGCCATGCTGGTGTGCGGGGTGTAGTGCATCACCAGCACGATGCCGGTGATCAGCTGCACCATCAGCATCATCGAGAGGATGCCGCCGAACGTCCACCAGTAGTTGAGATTGCGCGGGGTCGGATAGGCGACGAAGCTGTCGTAGCTGAGACGAATGATCGGCAGGCGCGAGTCGATCCAGCGCGTGAAGCCGTTCGTCGGAGTGTAGGTCGAATGACCGCTCATGTCTTGCTCTCCTGAGGCGCTGGCGTCAGCCGATCTTCACGACCTTGTCCGAGACGAACTCGTACGGCGGGACGGGCAGATTGAGGGGCGCGGGACCGGCGTGGATGCGGCCCGAGGCGTCGTAGTGCGAGCCGTGGCAGGGGCAGAACCAGCCCTTCTGGTCACCGGCGTTGCCGAGCGGCACGCAACCGAGATGGGTGCACACGCCCACGACCACGAGGATGTTCTCGTGACCCTTCTTGACGCGGTCGGCATCGGACTGCGGGTCCTTGAGCGACTTCGTGTCCATGGCGGCCAGCGCCTTCATCTCGTCCGCGGTGCGGTTGCGGACGAAGACCGGCTTGCCGCGCCACTTGACGGTGATGATCTGTCCGGGAGCGACGCCCGAGACGTCGACCTCGGTCGAGGCCAGGGCCAGGGCCGAGGCGTCGGGGTTCATCTGATCGATGAACGGCCACGCGACGGCAGCGACGCCGACGGCGCCGACGGCGCCCGTCGCGATGTAGAGAAAGTCGCGGCGCGACGGTTCTGCGGTGTCCAAGGTAGCCAAGGTCGGATCCTCTCGAAGGTCGTCGGATCGATCACCTCTTCCGCACTCCCCTTTCGAGCCCCGCTCCGGCGGAAAGACTCGATCGGTCGGCACGTGAGGAGAATTCACGCGGAAATGGGACACGGAGGGCGAGATTGCCCCCTGTCTCCGATCGGCCGTCGTTTTGACACCACCCCGACGTAATGTCCAGGGTTGCCGCGCCCCGCACCCCCCCGACATTGGAATTGTTCCATCTGGAATATGACATAGGTGGCATTGCTTAAGGCTTGGTACTGCGGCGAAAGTGCGCACGACTACGTACAACACCGTAATCGACGGTATCGACCCCATTCGACCACGGAGCGCATCGACGGTGTTCCCCCCGGATCTCGCCCGCCTCACCCCCCGCGTCGACCTGCGTCTGGCGCTCTACGAACCCGACATTCCGCAGAACACCGGCACGCTCCTGCGCACCGCCGCCTGTCTCGGCATCGCCGTCGATCTGATCGAGCCGGCCGGTTTCGCCATCACCGACAAGAACTTGCGCCGCGCCGGCCTCGACTATCTCGATGCCGCCGTGCTCACCCGCCACACCGGCTGGACCGCCTTCGACGCCGCCCGCCGCGCCGCCGGCCGTCGCCTCGTCCTGCTCACCACCGCCGCCGACACGCCCCATGTCGACTTCGCCTTCCGTCCGAACGACGTTCTGATGGTCGGGCGCGAATCGGTCGGCGTTCCGCCCTCCGTCCACGCCGCGGTCGATGCCCGCGTCGTCGTGCCCATGTGTCCCGGTCGGCGCTCGTTCAACGTGGCGATCGCCGCCGCCTTCGTCCTCGGCGAGGCCCTGCGCGTCACCGACGGCTGGCCGCCCGTTTCCTCTCGCTCCGGAGTCCCGGCATGACCATCGCACCCGCCACCCCGGAGACCCGCGCCGCCGACTGGTTCGCGCTCCTGCGCGACCGCCTCGCCACCGCCTTCGAGGCGCTCGAGGACGAGATCGCCACGCCCGGCGTCGACGCGCCCCCCGGCCGCTTCGTCCGCACGCCGTGGCTGCGCACCGACGCGACCGGCGCCCCCGGCGGCGGCGGCGTCATGGCCCTGATGCACGGCCGCGTGTTCGAGAAGGTCGGCGTCCACGTCTCGACGGTGCACGGCGTCTTCGCGCCCGAGTTCCGCGCCCAGATCCCCGGCGCCTCGGACGATCCCCGCTTCTGGGCCTCGGGCATCTCGCTGATCGCCCATCCCTGGAACCCGAACGTCCCCGCCGTCCACATGAACACCCGCCGGGTCGTCACCACGAAGGCGTGGTTCGGCGGCGGCGCCGATCTCACTCCGGTGCTCGACCGCCGCCGTCGACGCGACGACCCCGACGCGATCGACTTCCACGCCGCGATGAAGGCCGCCTGCGACGCCCACCCGGTCGCCGATCACGATCGTTACTCGAAATGGTGCGACGAATACTTCTACTTGCCTCACCGCGACGAACCGCGCGGGATCGGTGGCATCTTCTACGACCACCTCGACAGCGGCGACGTCGAGGCCGACTTCTCCTTCACCCGCGCCGTCGGCGAGGCGTTTCTCGGCATCTATCCGCAGCTGGTGCGGCGCAACGGCTCCCGCGCCTGGAGCGCCGACGACCGCGAGGAACAGCTGATCCGACGCGGCCGCTACGTGGAGTTCAATCTGCTCCACGACCGCGGCACCATCTTCGGCCTGAAGACCGGCGGCAACGTCGCCTCGATCCTGTCGTCGCTGCCTCCGGTGGTGAAGTGGCCGTGACGGCTCACGCCGCCGCCGCCGCGCATTCGTCGCGGGCCGCCCCGTCGAGGTCGAACTCCGACCGCTCGAGCGGTGGCGGACACACCCGGTTCCGCCCGCGCCGCTTGGCGGCGTAGAGGGCCGAATCCGCCGATTCCAGAATGTGATCGATGGTCCAGTCGTCGTCGACGACCCCGGACATGCAGCCGATGCTGACCGTCACCACGCCGCCGGCGACCCCTCCCGCATGGGCGATCTCCAGCGTCTCGACCGATCGACGGATGCGTTCCGCCACCCGCGCCGCCACCGTCAGATCCGCGCCCGGCAGCAGCACCAGGAACTCCTCGCCGCCGAAGCGCCCGATCAGATCCTCCTTGCGCCGCACCTGTTCGCACGCCGCCCGCGCCACCGCGATCAGACAGCGATCACCCTCCTTGTGGCCGTAGCGGTCGTTGAACTGCTTGAAGTGGTCGACGTCGATCATCAGCGCCGCGATCGGCTCGCCGCGCGTGCGCGACCACCCCGCCACCTCGACCAGCCGCAGATCGAGCGCACGCCGATTGGCGAGCCCCGTCAGCGTGTCGACGTGGGAGAGCTGGCGCAACTCGTCGTTGCGATGAGTCAGCCGATGGGCGGTGAGTTCGCTGCGCAGCTTCGACAGCCACGCCCGCCGCAGCTCGCGCTCCATCAGGAACCCGGCCACCAGCGTCAGCGCCACCGTCACGGTCATGTCGATCGTCGCCATCACCGCCACCGGCGCCGGCAGATCGCCCATCACCATCGCCGAACCGTAGAGCACCAGCGCCGTCGACGAGGCGATCGTCGCCGGGAGCAGCCGCGGCCGCAGCACGACGTTGCCGTAGAGGATCGGCAGGCTCGCCAGCCAATGGTGATGCACCGCCAACGGGCTGGCACTGGCCGCATGGACCGTCAGCACCGCCGCCACCGCCACCACCACCAGCATCGACGCCAGCCCCTCGCGCAGGGCCGGGCCGCAGCCGCGCGCGGTCAGATGCGCCGTCGCCAGGCCGGCGGGAACCACCACGCACAGATTGAGGAAGATCGACAACGGCAGCACGTCGCCGACCATCCGGCTGTCGACCAGCGGCACCAGCGCCCACACCACCGCGAACCACAGCGCCGCCGTCGCCATCCGTCGCGAACGCGCCGCGCCGACCTCCCCCTCGTAGCGTCGCTCGAGCTCGATCTCGAACTGTCCGCCGTCGGCCGCCGCCGACATGGCGCGGTCGATTTCAACCAGCGTGGGCGCGTGTGGGGTCATCGGGGCTCGGTTCCTTGGCGGCAGTCGCCCGATCTAAGCCCCCTCCCATCAACGAGCGGTTCACGTGTTCGCTCGAATTCTAACGATCTCTGCCTTCAGGAATTTCACGAGATCGTCGCC
>JBEOKB010000115.1:0-6712 GCA_040275425.1 Siculibacillus sp.
CGTCGGCGAGAGTTCCCGCCAGCGCCGAGGCGATCAGCGCGCGGGTCTCGGCGAGGCCGTAGAGCGCGACGAAGGAGCCGAAGCGCGGGCCCTTCTCCTGGCCGAGCAGGATCTGGTAGAGGCCGGCGAAGAAGTTCAACGCCACACCGGGGCCGCCGTCCGGACCCTTCTTGCTCGCATCGGGGAAGTGGGCGCGGCCGACGTCGAACACCGTGGTCTGGATGACGTCGGCGTCGGCTCCGGCCGGCAGCGCGGCCAGCGCCGCGTCGAGGGCGGCGAGCGCGGCGCGCTCGGCCTCGTCGGGGGCGCGGAAGCGCTTGGTCGGCTTCACGAAGTCGTGGAAGTAGCGGATGGCGTATCCGACGAGGCGATCGAGCTCGGGCGCGTTCTCCGGGGTCACGTCGGGCGCGGTGCGGCGGATGAAGCCCCACAGAACGTCGCGATCCTCGGCGTTGGAGGCCGAGACGAGGTTCATCAGCATCGAGAACGACGCCGGCAGGTGCTTCTTGACCGGCTCGCCGGAATGGATGTGCCAGACCGGATTGGCGATCTGCTGATCGAGCGTCTGGCGGTCGTAGGCGTCGAGGAACTGGTAGTACTCGTCGACGTTGCGCGGGATGACGTCGAAGAACAGCTTCTTGGCCGCCTTGGGCTCGCGGAACATGAACAGCGCGAGGCTCTCCGGCGAGGCGTAGGTCAGCCACTCGTCGATGGTCAGGCCGTTGCCCTTGGACTTGGAGATCTTCTGACCCTTGTCGTCGAGGAAGAGCTCGTAGTTGAAGCCCTCGGGCGGGAGGCCGCCGATCTTCGAACAGATCTTCGTGGAGAGCTTGACCGAGTCGATCAGGTCCTTGCCGGACATCTCGTAGTCGACGCCGAGCGCGGACCAGCGCATGCCCCAGTCGGGCTTCCACTGCAGCTTCACCGCGCCGCCGGTGACCGGCAGGGTGACGAGCTCGCCGGTCTCGGGATCGCGATAGGTCACGGTTCCGGCCTCGGCGTCGATCCTCTCCATCGGCACCTGGAGCACGACGCGGGTGCGCGGGCACACCGGCAGGAAGGGCGAATAGGTGGCGCGGCGCTCCTCGCCCAGCGTCGGCAGCATGATCTTCATGACCGCGTCGTAGTTCCGCGCCACGGCGAGAAGCGCGGCGTCGAAGCGACCGGAGCGATAGTATTCGGTCGAGGAAGCGAACTCGTAGTCGAAGGCGAAGGCGTCGAGGAAGCGGCGGAGCATCGCGTTGTTGTGATGGCCGAAGCTCTCGTAGGTCTCGAACGGGTCGGGGACCTCGGTCAACGGCTTGCCGAGGTGGGGGCGGATCATCTCCTTGTTGGGGATGTTGTCCGGCACCTTGCGTAGGCCGTCCATGTCGTCGGAGAAGCACAGAAGGCGGGTCGGGACGCGATCGGCGGTCAGCACGCGGAAGGCGTGGCGCACCATGGTGGTGCGGGCGACCTCGCCGAAGGTGCCGATGTGGGGCAGACCCGAGGGGCCGTAGCCGGTCTCGAACAGGACCTCGTTCTTCGGATGCTTCTCGAGCCGGGCGACGATCTTCTTCGCCTCCTCGAAGGGCCAGGCCTTGGAACGGCCGGCCGCCTCGACGAGAGCGGGCGAAAGGTCGAGCGCGCGCGGGGTCCGAGCGGTCATGGAAGCGTCCTCGTTTCGGTGAGTTCGCCGCAGGAAAACCCGCGTCGAAGAGAGCGCGGACACTAATTCCGGGGGGGAGAAGCGTCAACTCGCCCGTGGCGGCCCGGCTTGCATGCGGTCGCGGCGCGGCCTACCGTCGCCGGATCGAAGTCCGCGTCGTCCCCCGGAGATCCCATGCCGAAGCCCTTCAGTGCCCACGAGGCCCTCGTCCATCTCATGGTCACCGTGTCGATGGCCGACCGCACCATGACGGAGAAGGAGGTCGGCGAGATCGGCCTGATCGTCGAGACGCTGCCGGTGTTCGCCGACTTCGACCGCTCGACGCTCGGCGCGATCGCCGAGGAGACGGCACGGCTGCTCGAGAACGCCGAAGGGATCGACCGCATCCTCAAGCGCGCCAAGGAGGCGCTGCCGACCAAGCTCTACGAGACCGCCTACGCGCTGGCGATCGAGGTGGCGGCGGTCGACATGCAGGCGGGCCAGGAGGAGCTGCGCTTCCTCGAGATGCTGCGCGACGCCTTCGACCTCGACCCGCTGGTGACGGCGGCGATCGAGCGCTCGGCGCGGGTGCGATACAGGAAGATGTGAGGGAGAAGGGCGAACCGAGCGGGTCGAGCGAGACGAGAGTTCTGCGTCCCCTGCCCTGGTTCCCCTCAGTTCAACACCCGCTTCGCCTCGGGCACGTCCAGCGAAAACGCGGGGATCTCGGCCTCGAAGGTCTCGCCGGCGTCGGTCTCCATCGAGTAGGTGCCGAGCATGAAGCCGGACGGGGTGCCGAGCGGGCAGCCGGAGGTGTATTCGAAGCTCTCGCCGGGTTGGAGCCGGGGCTGCTCGCCGACCACGCCGGGGCCGTCGACGCGCTCGGTGCGGCCGGTGGCGTCGACGATGCGCCAGTGGCGCGAGCGCAGGCGCACCGGCTCGCCGCCGAGATTGGCGATCTCCACCGTGTAGGCCCAGAACCAGCGGCCGTCGGACGGGTCCGACTTGTCCGATTGGTATTCCGGCGTCACCGAGACCCGGACGCCGCGCGTCACCGCCTGATACATCGCTTCACCCGATCCCCCGGACGCGGCGCAAGGGGCGCCTCGTCTCGCGGGCCGCATCATGCCGAAAAGCGCGCGCGGCGCAACGCCCTCTCGAGATGAGACGGCGAAGCGGGCGCGGAGCCTCTCGACCGAGGATCAGGCGACCGCCTGCGCGACCTTCGCCGCCGCGGTCACGTCGTCGATCAGGTCGTCGACGTCCTCGAGGCCGACCGACAGGCGCAGCAGGCCGTCGGAGATGCCGAGTTCGGCGCGGGCCTCGGCCTTGAGGCGCTGATGGGTGGTGGTCGCCGGGTGGGTGATCAGGCTCTTGGCGTCGCCGAGATTGTTGGAGATCCTGACGACCTCGAGGGCGTTGGCGAAGGCGAAGGCCGCCTTCTTGCCGCCCTCGACCTCGAAGGCGATCAGGTTGGAGCCGCCCTTCATCTGGCGCGCGATCAACGCCGCCTGCGGGTGATCGGCGCGGCCGGGGTAGATCACGCGCTTCAGGCCGGGCAGGCGCGTCAGCGCGGCGGCGAGGCGGGTGGCGTTGTCGGTCTGCTTCTCGACGCGCAGGGCCAGGGTCTCGAGGCCCTTGAGCATGACCCAGGCGTTGAAGGGCGAGATCGACGGGCCGGTCTGGCGAATGAACACCTGCAAGTGATCGTCGACGAACTTCTGCGACGACAGCACGACGCCGCCGAGGCAGCGGCCCTGGCCGTCGATGTGCTTGGTGGCGGAATAGACCACCACGTCGGCGCCCAGCGCGAGCGGCGACTGCCACATCGGCGTGGCGAAGACGTTGTCGACGACGAGGCGAGCGCCCGCGTCGTGGGCGATCTCGGCGACGGCGGCGATGTCGTAGACCTCGAGGGTCGGGTTGGTCGGGCTCTCGAGGAAGAACACCTTGGTATTGGGCCGCACCGCCGCCTTCCACTGGGCGAGGTCGACGCCGTCGACCAGGGTGCAGGCGATGCCGAAGCGCGGGCAGAGGTCCTCGACGACGTAGCGGCACGAGCCGAACAGCGCCTTGGCGGCGACGACGTGGTCGCCGGCGGAGAGCTGGCAGAGGATGGCGGCTGTCACTCCGGCCATGCCGGTCGCGGTGGCGCGGGCGGCCTCGGCGCCCTCGAGGGCGGCCATGCGGTCCTCGAACATGGTCACGGTCGGATTGCCGAAGCGCGAGTACTGATAGCCGGGCGAGGTGCCGAGGAAGCGGGCCTCGGCCTCCTCGGCGCTGGCGTAGACGAAGCCCTGGGTGAGGAACAGCGCCTCGGAGGTCTCGCCCCATTGCGAGCGCTGGGTGCCGCCGTGGACGAGTTCGGTGGCGGGGCGACGGCGGCGGGGGCTCTCGGTCATCTTCGCGTCTCCGATACGGTCCGGGCTCGCGTCCGGACACGAAAAAACCCGGCCGACGGGCGCCGGACCGGGTTTGCTCACCCAGATCCCGGCCCTTTTAGCGACGTTCTTTTACGTGGCGGCAAGCCGGCCGGCTCAAATGACCACGGATCTCTGGGGCGAGCATTAGCGCCGACGCGGGAAGCCGTCAAATTCGAATCCGCTCATTCGTCACGTCCGGTCCGGGACACGCCAAAAAGGCAGCGCCGGCGGCGGCGCGACGGTGGCGCGGTGCGCTGCGATGGGCTAGGAAACGCCCTGGGAAACGCGAGACGGCGGGTGTGGGAATGAGTGGGCTCGAGGGTACGGGCATCCTGGCGGTGCAGGACATCCGGGCGATGGCGGAGGCGGGCGGCATCTCGGCGATGCGGCCGTTCGACGCCGACCAGATCCAGCCGGCGAGCCTCGATCTGCGTCTCGGCCTCGTCGCCCACCGGGTGCGCGCCTCGTTCCTGCCGGGGCCGGATCTGTCGGTCGACGCCAAGATCCGGGCGCTGACGCTGCACACCATCGACCTCAGCCAGGGCGCGGTGCTGGAGACGGGCTGCGTCTATCTGGTGCCGCTGATGGAGAGCCTGGCGCTCGCCCCCGACGTCTCGGCCTCGGCCAATCCGAAGTCCTCGACCGGGCGGCTCGACGTCTTCACCCGGGTGATCGTCGATCAGACCCGGGCGTTCGACACCATCCCGGCGGGCTATCACGGGCCGCTCTATCTCGAGATCAGCCCGCGCACCTTCCCCGTGCTGGTGCGGGCGGGCTCGCGGCTCAGCCAGATCCGGTTCCGGCGCGGCAATGCGCTGCTGACCGACGCCGAGCTCGAGAACGTGCATGCGCGCGAGACCATCGTCTCGGGCGGCGACGCGGTGATCCAGGGTGGGCTGACGCTGTCGATCGACCTCGAGGGCACCGCGCCGTTCGCGGCCCAGACCGGCAATCTGGTCGGCTATCGCGCCAAGCGCCACACCGGAGTGATCGACGTCGACCGGAAGGCCGGGCTCGACGTGCTCGACTTCTGGGAGCCGATCGACAATCGCGGGCGGCGCTCGCTGATCCTCGACCCGGACGAGTTCTATATTCTGGTCAGCCGCGAGGCGGTGCACGTGCCGCCGGACTACGCCGCCGAGATGGTGCCGTTCGATCCGCTGGTCGGCGAGTTCCGCGTCCACTACGCCGGGTTCTTCGATCCGGGTTTCGGCCATGCCGGTGTCGGCGGGGCGGGGTCGCGGGCGGTGCTCGAGGTGCGCAGCCACGAGGTGCCGTTCATCCTCGACCACGGCCAGACCATCGGGCGGCTGGTCTACGAGCGCATGCGCGAGCGGCCGGAGCGACTCTACGGCCAGGGCATCGGATCGAACTATCAGGCGCAGGGTCTCAAGCTCTCCAAGCACTTCCGCAGCTGAGGCGGCGCGGGGCTCCGACGAGGGGTAGGTATTTTCCCTCGGTCCGCCTCTTGAAACGCGGCGCGGGCGTACCGACCTCGGGTGACAGAGATCCCCGGTCCGGGCCCCTCTGGCGGAAGTCGTCGGCGCTTTCGCGATGTCGGACCTCGTTCCCACATCGCGTGCCGACGGGAGTTCCGACATGGATCTCGCGTTTCTCTCCCTCGATCTGCTCGGACGTCCGGCCTGGATGTGGCTCGGGTTCCTCGCCCTGGTGCTCGGCCTGCTCGCGCTCGATCTCGGCGTGCTGTCGCGGCGGCGCGGCGAGATCGGCGTGCGCGGGTCGCTGGCGCTGTCGGCGTTCTACGTCGGCCTGGGGCTGGCGTTCGGCGCGTGGGTGTGGACGGGGCTCGGGCGGGAGGCGGGGCTCGCCTGGCTCACCGGCTTCGCGGTGGAGAAGGCGCTGGCGCTCGACAACGTCTTCGTCATCGCCCTGATCTTCGCCCATTTCGCGGTACCGCGCGCCCTGCAGCACCGCGTGCTGTTCTGGGGCATCCTCGGCGTGATCGTGCTGCGGGCGGTGATGATCGGCTTCGGCGCGGCGATCGTGAGCGAATTCGCCTGGGTGCTGCCGCTGTTCGCGGTGTTCCTGATCGCGACCGGCCTGAAGATGATCTTCACGCAGGAGAAGCCGCACGACCTCGCCGACAGCCGTCTGCTCGGCTGGCTGAAGCGCCGGCTGCGGGTGACCGACCGCCTCGAGGGCGAGCGCTTCTTCGTGCGCCGGGCTCATCCGACCACGGGCGCGCCGGTGGTGTGGGCGACGCCACTGTTCCTGGCGCTGGTGATGGTGGAGACCGCCGACGTGGTGTTCGCGGTCGACAGCATCCCGGCGATCTTCGCGATCACCACCGATCCGTTCCTGGTCTACACCTCGAACATCTTCGCCATCCTCGGTCTGCGCGCGCTCTACTTCGCGCTCGCGGCGATGATCGAGCGGTTCCGCCTGATGAAGTACGCGCTGGCGGGCGTGCTGGTGTTCATCGGCGGAAAGGTGCTGGCGGCGGAAGCGCTCGGCATCGACGAGATCCCGGCGGCGCTGTCGCTGGCGGTGACGGTGGCGCTGCTCGCCGGCGGCGTGGTCGCGAGCCTCGTCGCCGACCGTCGGGAGGCGCGCGCGACGGCGGGAGAGTGAGCGAGAAAACGTGGCGGGGTCTTCTCGAGCGGGACGAGGATCCCCATTTCTCGGGGGCCGGGCGACCGGC
>JBEOKB010000116.1:0-15689 GCA_040275425.1 Siculibacillus sp.
CCTCTGAGCGGGGGCGGTCGCCCTCGGGGCGGCCACGGAAGCCTTCCGAACGGGGACGGTCCCCCTCGGGGCGGCCACGGAAGCCCTCCGAGCGCGGACGATCCCCATCGGGACGATCGCGGTAGCCGGCCGTGCGGGGTCGGTCGCCGCTGGAGCCGCCGGGGCCACGGCCCTGGAAGCCCTCGGAGCGATAGGGGCGGTCGCCGCCGCGTTCGTCGCGATCCCGGCCGCGCTTCTCGCCGGTGCCGATGAACTCCATCTTGGTGCGGGGCGCGCGGGGGCCGCGATCGCGCGCGGTCTCGTCGGCGGGGGTGAAGGCGCGGATCTTGCGCTTCCTGCCCTCGTCCTCGGCGTCGTCGCCGGGGATGTGGTGGACGATCGGCGCGTCGAAGTCGGCGCCCGACTCCACCACCAGGCGCTTGCCGAGCTGGTCGCGCAGGACACGGCCGCGAATCTCGCGAATCTCGCCCTCCTCCAGGTCGGCCAGCTGGAACGGGCCGAAGGAGACACGGATGAGACGGTTGACTGTGAGGCCGAGCGAGGCCAGCACGCGCTTGACCTCGCGGTTCTTGCCCTCGCGCAGGCCGAGCACCAGCCAGGTGTTGGAACCCTGGACGCGTTCGATCGCGGCCTCGATCGGGCCGTAGTCGATGCCGTCGAGGGAGACGCCGTGCTCGAGTTCCTTGAGCGCGGCCTCTTCGACCTCGCCATAGGCGCGCACGCGGTAGCGGCGAAGCCAGCCGGTGGCCGGCAGCTCGAGCACGCGGGCGACGCCGCCGTCGTTGGTCAGGAGCAGCAGGCCCTCGGTGTTGATGTCGAGGCGACCGACGGTGACGACGCGCGGCATGTCCTCGGGCAGGACCGAGAAGACGGTGGGGCGACCCTCGGGGTCGTGGGTGGTGGTGACGAGGCCGCGCGGCTTGTGGAACAGCCACAGGCGGGTGCGCTCCTTCATCGGCAGCGGCTTGCCGTCGACGGTGATGCGGTTCTTCGGCGTCACGGTGAAGGCGGGGCTCGCGAGCACCTTGCCGTCGACGGCGACGCGGCCGGCGTTCACCCAGTCCTCGGCCTCGCGGCGGGAGCACAGGCCGGCGCGGGCGAGCACCTTGGCGATGCGTTCACCGGCTTCGGATTCGGCGGCGGCGGCCTTCGCGCCCTTCGCGGGCGCGTCGTTCTGATCGTTGTTCGTGGTCATGGCGCCTTACTAGACGAAAGCGTCCGGCGATGTAAGCGTCTCGCGGTGCCGAAGGCGCGGAAATCGGCGGGTGGCGGCGGCGGCGCGGACGGCCTAGTGTTCGAGCACCCTCCCCTCGCCACCAGGACCCGAACGCCGTGACCGAGACCCGCTATCGCAGCCACATGGACCTCGCGCTCGCCGAAGCCGCCCGGGCGGCGGCAGCGGGAGAGGTGCCGGTCGGCGCGGTGATCGTCCGGGACGACCGAGTGATCGCGACCGGGCGCAACCGCACGCTCGAGCGCCACGACCCGACGGCGCACGCAGAGATCGAGGCGATCCGCGAAGCGGGGCGCGTGCTCGGCTCGGAACGACTGATCGGCTGCGATCTGTGGGTGAGCCTGGAGCCGTGCCCGATGTGCGCGGGGGCGATCTCGTTCGCGCGGCTCAGGCGGCTCTACTACGGGGCGGGCGACCCCAAGGGCGGGGCGGTGGAGAACGGCGTGCGGCTCTACGCCTCACCGACCTGCCACCATGCGCCGGAGGTCTATTCGGGCATCGGCGAGCGCGAGGCGGGGGATCTGCTTCGCGACTTCTTTCGCGAGCGGCGTTGAGGCGCGGGGCGCGATCGGCCGACGCCCTGGACAACGCCTTCTCCGCCGAGTTCACGGCGATCGCCGCCATGGGCCTCGACGCCGCGCCTGGCCTCGCGGCCGCGACGGTGTTTCGAAGATCGGAGTGACGGCTCCGAAACCAATTTTCTTCACGGAAACTTGGAGAATTTGCGTGATGTTGGCGAGAATATCTCGAGACGATCGCGCCATGACCACTCGTTCGTTCCCCGCCGTCCCCTCCCGACTGCTCCGCCGATGGACCGATCTCGGTAGGTCCGTATCCGGCTCGACGTCGATCGAATACGCACTGCTCGCCTCGCTGATCGCCTCCGCGACGATCGGGTCGGCGTCGCTCCTGGGCGGCGGCATCTCCGCCACTCTCACGGCGATCGCCGATTCCGGACTGTCCACTGGGCCCAGCCCGGCGCCCGGCCAACGCTACTCCGGACCGGCGGCGGCCCCCTCTCCGCAGCAGACCGTCCCACGACAGTGAAGGCCGGGGTCCGGCTCGAGCCCACGCACTCGCCCGGACAAGGGCTCGCGGGCGTCGGAACGAGGAGTTGACGGTGAAGAGGACGGCGGTTCGATCGATCATCCCGACGTCGATCTCCTCGGTGTTGAGACTGCCGCTGCATGCGCTCGCGGCGACGATGCTCGCGCTCGTTCTGACCGCCAACGGTCTGTTGTCGATGGTCGATACCGGCATCCGCGACGTCACGACGTGGTCGGGGCGGGTTCCCGTCGGCGGGCGGACCGTCCTGGTGGTCGCCGACGCCGACACGGTGCAGGCGACCCGGCGCTACCCCTACGACCGCGGCCTGACGGCCCGGGTGCTCGACCGGCTGGGCGAGGCCGGGGCCGGCCGCATCTTCGTCGACGCCACCCTCAACGGCATCGAGGATCCCGCCGGCGACGACGCGCTCGAAGCCGCGCTGGCGCGTCTGGGACCGGAACGCGTGGCGCTGCCGATCCAGCGGATGGCGCGCACGGAGATCGACGCCCGTCCGCTCGACCGCTTCGCGCGGCACGCCACCCTGCTCTCCGCCGAATTCGTGCTCGACGGCGATCGTCGATCGCGGCGACTGGCGCCGCTGACCGAGACCAATCCGCTACCGGGCGACTGGCTGGTCGGACGGTCGCGGCCGGCGGGCGCGGCGCAGTTCGTCGACTTCGACTTTTCGCCACGGAGCCTGCCGCGCTACGAGATGCGCGAGGTCGCGGCCGGACGCGTGCCGGCAGAGGCGTTCGCGGGGCGCGAGATCCTGGTCGGTCTCGACGTGCCGCATTCGGTGTTCAACGTGACGGTGCCGATCCACGGCCCGATCGGGCGGTTGCAGTATCTGGGGCTGAGCGCGGAGACGGCGCGGCAACCCTCGGAACTGCGGCCCGCTCCGACGGCCCCGGTGCTGCTCGTCGTGTTCGCGGCGGCGCTGGTGCTGGGGGCGGTGACGACGCGGATCGGCGCCCCGACCGGCGCGGCGACGATGATCGTCGCCTCGGGGGCGTGGTTCTGGTGGTTCGCCGCGATCGAGCGTTCGCTCGGCCTGTTGCTGCCGCCGCTGCTGCCGCCGGTCGCGTTGTTGCTGGTGTGGCAGGTGCTCCTGGTTCGCCAGAGCCGCCTGCTCGCGGCGCTCAGACGCCGGATCGCGCGGGCGGTCGGCATCGGGCGCGAGGCGCTGCTGGCGGCGGTCGACGTGATGGCCGAACCGGCCTTCGTCATCGATCGCTCGGGCCGGATCGTCGGCGCCAACGCACCGTTCGCCCAGTTGAACGGCGAGGGCGCGGCGAAGGGACGCGTGGAGGCGATCACCGATCTCGGTCTCGACCGCGCGGCGATCATCGGGGCGGCCGGGGCCGACGCGACCAGCCGGTTCGACATCGAACTACGCTCGCCCGGAGCGGCGACGACGCGGGTGTTCGACACCCATCTGCGCTGGATCGACACCCTGGCCGGGCTGCACGCGATCGCGGCGATGAAGGACGTCACCCGCGAGCGGGCACTCGAGGCGGAGTTGAAGGCGCTCGCCTTCCGCGACCCGTTGACCGGGCTCGCCAACCGCATCTCGTTCGAGGCGGCGCTGCACGCGACGGGAACCGGCGACGCGGGCGTGTCCTGCGCGGTGCTGCTGATCGATCTCGACGGGTTCAAGGCGGTCAACGACACGCTCGGCCATCACGCGGGCGATCTGTTGCTGGCCGGGTTCGCCGGGCGGCTGAGCGACCTGCTCCGGCCCGACGATCTGCCGGCGCGGCTCGGCGGCGACGAGTTCGCCGTGCTGTTGCGCAAGACCGGCGCGGCCGGCGCGCGGCGGCTGACCGAACGGCTGATCGAGAGCCTGCGCACGCCGTTCGACGTCGAGGGCGCCCCGGCGAAGGTCGGCGCCAGCGTCGGCATCGCGGTGTGGCCGGACCATCATCGCGATCCGAGCGAGGTGCTGAAGTTCGCCGACGCGGCGATGTACGCGGCCAAGCGGGCCAAGCCCGCCTATGCGCTGCACACGGCCGAAGGGCCCGAAGTGGTGGCGACGCCGCACCCGAGCCCGATCGCCGTCGCGGCGGCGTGAGGCGCGCTCGCGCCCGATCCCGTCGTCGCCGCTCACGCGCCGATCAGTTCGCCCTTCACCTCGTCGGTCCACACCCGGAAGTTCTCCAGGACGTGGGGGCCGAAGGAGTTGATCAGCGGGATGTCGGCGGCGTCGCGGCCACGGGCGACCAGGATGCGGCCGATGCGCGGCCTGTTGTTGCGCGGGTCGAAGGTGTGCCAGCGGCCGCCGAGGAAGACCTCCATCCAGGCCGAGAAGTCGCCGGGATTGGGGTCGGGCGGCACGCCGATGTCGCCGAGGTAGCCGTTGACGTAGCGGGCCGGGATGTTCATGCAGCGGCAGAAGGCGATGGCGAGGTGGGCGTAGTCGCGGCACACGCCGATGCCCTCGTGCCAGGCCTCGAAGGCGGTGCGGGTGGAGCGGGCGTGGGCATAACCGAAGGTGATGCGGGCGTTGACCACGTCGCAGATCGCCTGGACGCGCGACCAGCCCGGCGCGAGATGACCGAAGAGATCCCAGGCGATCTGGCTGAGCTTGTCGGTCTCGCAGTAGCGGCTGCCGACCAGATGGAGCAGCGTGTCGTCGGGCAGATCGGCGACGGCGTGCTCGAAGGCGTCGGGGTAGGCGCGATCGGGCAGGCCGTCGTCCTCGACCACGCCGCCGCCGGTGATGCGGGTGCGGCCGGTCGGCAGGACGAAGCGGCGGCAGCGATTGCCGAAGAGATCGGCGTAGAGCCGCGAGGGGATCTCGGGATCGGCGCGGAAGGGGTCGTCGCGCCGCACCGCCACGGTCAGGCTCGGATGCAGATCGAGTTGGCAGATCGTCGGCGTCGGCTTCGGGCAGACGAGCGTCATCTCGTAGCCGTATCGGATCAGCATGGGTCGCGCCTCGCGGTCTTCGTGGGGCCGACCCGTTCGACGCCACTCCTCCCACTCGGGCACGACCGTGTGCGCCGCACAAGCCCGCATTGTGGGCAGAGAGGGCAAGAGGCGGGCAGCGGCGGGCAGCGGCGGGCGGGCGAGCGCGCTCACAGCGCCTCGAGCAATCGGCCCAGGCGCCGCTTGAGTTCGTCCTTGGTGGTCTCGGCGGCCTCGAGGATGCGCTTGGCGTCGAGGAAGTCGAGCATGCTCACGCCGGCGACGGGCGGGCGGATGAGCACGTCGGGGCGGCGGCGCTCGAAGCGGGCGGCGGCGATCTGCTGCTGCATCAGCTGGCTGGCGCCGAAGACGGCGGCGAGCGCGCCGGGGATCATCTCCTCGCCGGTCGGCTCGGGCGAGGACACCACGTCGACGGCGACGACCAGATCGACCTCGCGCGGCAGGGCGTCGACCGGGACGGGGTCGACGATGCCGCCGTCGAACAGGACGCGACCGTCGATCACCACCGGCTTGAACAGGGTCGGCAGGGCGATCGAGGCGGCGACGGCGCGGCGGACGTCGCCCGAGGACATCATCACTTCACGGCCGCCCCAGTAGTCGGTCGCCACCACCGCCAAGGGGATCGGGCAGGCCTCGAAGGTCGCGGGCAGAGCGTCGCCGACGAAGGCGGAGAGGATGTTCTCCGGTGAGATCTGGCCGAGGCCGAAGCCGCCGGTGAGGAGATCGCCGAGCTTCTTGGGGCGCAGGGTCCACAGTTTGGACAGGGCGGCGGAGCGGTTGCCGAAGCTCGCCAGGGTGCGCTCGCGGATCTCGGCGCCGGAGAGGCCACCGGCGCGGGTGGCGCCGTAGATGGCGCCGATCGAGGTGCCGGATATGGCGGTGGGCGTGATCCCCATCTCGTCGAGCGCCTCGAGGACGGGGACATGGGCGATGCCGCGCGCGCCGCCGCCGCCGAGAACGAGACCGATGCGTGGGGTGGTCATGTGGTCGCTCCTCTCTGCCGCCGCCGAGACTCACCGCCCCCCGCTCGCGCCGACGACGCCGGGCGCGGCGGTCGGTCCACACATGGGGGCGAGCGGGGCTCGAGGCGAGATCCGCCGCGGACGGCGATCGGACGCGTCGGCGAGACCTCTTTTAATGAACGCCGTTCAATTGCGCAAGAGGAACGGCACCAGGGCGGCGACGATGGCGTCGGGCGCCTCCTCGGGCAGGAAGTGCCCGGCGTCGATACCGACGCCGTCGAGCAGGGCGGGATCGGCCATGAAGCGAGCCCAGGCGGCGAGTGGCGAGGTTCCGGTCCTGGCGGGGAAGCCGCCCGCGCCCCACAGGGTGAGCGTCGGCACGGTGATGCGGCAGCCCGACGCCAGATCCTCGGCGTCGTGGGCGCGATCGAGCGTCGCCCCGGCGCGGTAGTCCTCGCAACAGGCGGCGGTGCGCTCGGGCACGGTGAAGAAGGCGCGGTAGTGGGCGAGCGCTCTGCCACCGAAGGCCTTCAGGTCCTTCGCCCTGGTCCAGGCGGCGAGGGTGTCGCGCAGCCAGCCGTCGGGGTCGGCGCCGATCCACCGTTCGGGCGCGGGAGCGGGTTCGGCGAGGCGCTTCCAGTGCGGAGCGAGATCGAGCCCGGCGTCGATCGCCTCCCACATGGCGAGCGTCGGGACGATGTCGAGCAGGGCGAGGCGGGTGAGGACGCCCGGATGATCGAGGGCGAGGCGATAGCCGACGCGAGCGCCGCGATCGTGGCCGAGCAGGGCGAAGCGGTCGTGGCCGAACTCGGCCATCAGCGCGACCATCTGGCGGGCGAGCCGACGCTTGGACATCTGGGCGTGATCGGGCTCGACCTCGGGCACCGACGACCAGCCGTAGCCGGGCAGATCGGGCAGGATCAGGCGGAAGTGCTCGGCGAGGCGCGGGGCGATCTTCGCCCACATCACGTGGCTCTGCGGGAACCCGTGGAGCATCAGCAGCGGCGGCGCGTCCTCGCGGCCGCCGAGGCGGGCGAAGATCCGCACCTCGCCGAGATCGACGGTCTTCGCTTCGTAACCGGGAAAGAGATCGGCGAGATCCATGCGTCAGCTCCCACGTCGTGCGCGCCTCAGCCTAGACCGAGGGCGCCGACGTGGCGAGGGGGATCACCCCGTTCGCGCGGATCAGCTCCGTTCCCGCGCCACCGCGTCGGTCACCCCTGTTCGCGCGCCACCGCGCGCCAGCCGATGTCGCGGCGGCAGAAGCCCTTCGGCCAGTCGAGCGCGTCGACGGCGGCGTAGGCGCGGTCGCGGGCCTCGGTGACGGTGGCACCGCGGGCGGTGACGTTGAGGACACGGCCGCCGTTCGCCAGGAGGCGGGCGCCGTCGGCCTTGGTGCCGGCGTGGTAGACGGTGACGCCGGGGAGCGCGGCGGCGCGCTCGACGCCGCGAATCTCCGAGCCCTTCTCGACCGCGCCGGGATAGCCCTCGGCGGCCATCACCACGGTGAGGGCGGCGTCGGGCGAGAGCGCCACGCTCTTCGAGGCCAGCGTGCCTTCGGCGGTGGCGATCAGGAGGTCGAGCAGGTCGCCCTCGAAGCGCTGCATCAGCACCTGGGTCTCGGGATCGCCGAAGCGGGTGTTGTATTCGATCAGCTGCGGGCCCTCGGCGGTGATCATCAGCCCGGCGAAGAACACGCCGGTGAAGGGGCAGCCTTCGGCGACCATCGCCGCCACGGTCGGGCGGACGATCTCGGCCATGACCCGCTCGGTCAGTTCCGGCGTCATCACGGGAGCGGGCGAATAGGCGCCCATGCCGCCGGTGTTGGGGCCGGTGTCGCCCTCGCCGACGCGCTTGTGGTCCTGGGCGGAGGCGAAGGCGAGCGCGGTGGTGCCGTCGCACAGGGCGAAGAAGCTCGCCTCCTCGCCCTCGAGGAACTCCTCGATCACCACTTCCGCCCCGGCCGCGCCGAAGGCGCCGGCGAAGCAGTCGGCGAGCGCAGCCTCGGCCTCGGGAACCGTCATCGCCACGGTGACGCCCTTGCCGGCGGCGAGGCCGTCGGCCTTGACGACGATCGGCGCGCCGATCTCTGCCAGATGGGCGCGGGCCGAGGCGAGATCGGAGAAGCGGCCGTAGGCGGCGGTGGGGATGGCGTATTTGGCGCAGATGTCCTTGGTGAAGCCCTTGGAGCCCTCGAGCCGGGCGGCGAGCTTCTTCGGGCCGAAGGCGGGGATGCCGGCGCTCGCGAGATCGTCGACGATGCCGGCGACCAGCGGCACTTCCGGGCCGACCACCACGAAGCCGATGCCCATCAGCCGGCAGAAGGCGACCACCGCCGCGTGATCGGCGACGTCGAGGGCGACGCATTCGGCGACCTCGGCGATGCCGGGGTTGCCGGGCGCGGCGAAGAGCTTCGTCAGGCGGGGCGAGCGGACGAGGGCATGGGCGAGCGCGTCCTCGCGACCGCCGGAACCGATCAGCAGCACGTTCATGGACGATCCTCGCATCCGCCGTTGAAATCCGCCCGCGATCTAGCAGCCGCGCGCGCCGCCGTCGAGGGGGAAGAGGGGGGATGGGGTGTCGGTCGAGACGCCTTCGCCACGACGGGGGGCATCCCCAGGCATCGTGCCGGGGGGCCAGCGGCCTCGCCCCGAACGGCGGCGGCGCCGGGGCGCCGGGTCGAGCCACGGAGTTCCGGTCCGATCTCCGGCAAGGTTGAATTCACATCGTATGACAATGCCGTCTCGTGACTTTGGCGGGATGGAATTCCGCGAGATCCCTCCTTCTCCCCTTGCGGGAAAGGAGCCCCGCCGGGGGCGGATGAGGGGGCGCGCGCAACGCGCGCATAGGATGTAGGCCGCGAATTTCTGCCGCTTCGAGAGCTCCAGCCCCCTCATCCGGCCCTCCGGGCCACCTTCTCCCGCGAGGGGAGAAGGAAGAGCGCGCGTTCGCGCGCGCCCTCTCCGTCCCGTCTTGACCTCGTCGGCGTTTCGGCTCACCTCCGGAGCGGCGCCTCGCGATCGGGGCGCCGGATCGCCGGAACCCTCGCCATGACCGATCTCTCCCCCTCCTCCCCTCCCCCGTCCTCCGGCGTCGTCGCCGACGCGGTCGCCGGGCACTGGGCCGACACGGTTCTGCCGATCTGGGCGCGACCCTATGCGCGGCTGGCGCGCTGGGAGCGGCCGATCGGCTGGTGGCTCCTGCTGTGGCCGTGCTGGTGGTCGTCGGCGCTGGCGACGGACGCGGCCGGGCGGGGCTGGCCGAACCTCTGGCATCTGGCGCTGTTCCTGATCGGCGCGGTGGCGATGCGCGGGGCGGGCTGCACCTGGAACGATCTGGTCGACCGCGACATCGACGACAAGGTGGCGCGGACACGGTCGCGGCCGATCCCGTCGGGGCAGGTCACGGTGGCGCGGGCGCGGGTGTTCCTGATCCTTCAGGCGCTGGTCGGACTGGCGGTGCTGCTGCAGTTCGATCGCTTCTCGATCGGGCTCGGGCTCTCCTCGCTCGGGGTGGTGGCGATCTACCCGTTCATGAAGCGCTTCACCGACTGGCCGCAGGCCTTCCTCGGCCTCGCCTTCTCGTGGGGCGCGCTGATGGGGTGGGCGGCGATCTTCGGGCGGCTCGACGCGGCGCCGGTCGCGCTCTTCGTCGGCGCGGTCCTATGGACGATCGGCTACGACACGATCTACGCCCATCAGGACAAGGAGGACGACGCGGTGGTCGGCGTGCGCTCGACGGCGCTGTTCTTCGGGACGAGGACGCGGATCTGGCTGATCGGGCTCTACGGCGCGACGGTCGCGGCCTTCGCGGCGGCGTTCGTTCTGGCGGGGGTGGGGCCGATCGCCTTCCTCGGGCTCGCCGGGTTCGCGGGCCATCTCACCCGGCAGGTCGCGATGGTCGACATCGACGATCCCGACCGCTGCCTCGAGATCTTCCGCTCCAACCGCACGGCGGGGTGGATCCTGTTTTCGGGTCTCGTCGCCGACGGCGCCCGCCATCTGTTCTGAGACACGAGAAAGCCCCGGCGCGGGGGGCACACCGGGGCTCTCGGGCACGCGAGCGGAGGGGTCAGAGCCTCATTCGCGGCCGAAGATCTCGCGCTTCTCCACCACGATCGGGGACGGCGCGGGCACGCCCACCTTGCGGCGGACGAGGAAACGGGGACGGCGACCCTTGAGGACCGAGCGGCGGCGGCGCGGCTTGACCGGCGCGACCACGACCGAGCCGATGCGGGTCTCGATCGCCCGCCACGAGCCGTCGGGCTCGACCAGGAGCATCGGCAGCATCAGGGCGCGGGCCCAGGCCTTCCAATCGGCGGTGACGTCGTCGAGATCGCGGGCGACCACCAGCGGCAGCGACAGCTGCGGGTCGCGGTGAAGCAGTTCGACCACCACCACACCTTCGGCCTCGACGTCGCCTTCCGGGCCGGGCACGGCCGGGACCACGCGGACCGAGACGCCCTCGAAGGCGGCCATCGGCAGGCGCATGGCCATCGGGATGCCCGAGGGCAGACGGCGGCAGACCTGAGCCATGCTCGCATCGAGGATCACGGCGGCGTCGCCCATCGGCTTGCCGGTGCGCGGATCGACCCCGGTGTCGTAGCGGAAGCGATGTGGAAGCGCCCGCGGATCGAGGCGAACGCCTTCGAAGGACCGAGCGGAGCCGCGTTCTTCGCGCGTCGACGTCGTTGCTGCGTTCGTGCTCACAATCGCCTCCTGCGGATCTCTTCACTTCTTCTCGAAGATCTCGCTGATCGAAGTCGACGATGCACCGGCACTCATCTGTATCGACTTAAAAATCCTGGTTGAAATTCCGTTGATCTACGAATGGTTTACTTGTGAATACCAAATTCGTTCGAATTCGATGGAATTTCGTCGAGCCTTGCGCGAAGGCCCCTCGTCGACGCACGATGGGCGCCACACGACGCGAGAGGGACGCATCCCTCGAGAGGACCCCGCATGACCGACGTGCTCGACCAGTCCAGCCTGCAGACCGCCGCCGAACGCCTGGTCGAGGCGGCGAAACGGGCGGGTGCCGACCGGGCCGACGCGGTGGCGATTCGCGGGGTGTCGTCGTCGATCGGGGTTCGGCTCGGCATGGTGGAGGACGCCGAGCGCTCGGAGGGCGACGACTTCGGCCTGCGGGTGTTCGTCGGACGGCGCCATGCGTCGGTCTCGGCCAATGCGCTGGGCAATCCGGACGAGCTGGCGGAGCGGGCGGTGGCGATGGCGCGGGTGGCGCCGGACGACGCCTATGCCGATCTGATCGAGCCGGATCTTCTTTCGCACGCCTTCGCCGATCTCGATCTGGTCGACCCGTCGACGCCGGACGCGGCCGAGCTGACGGCGCGGGCGCTGGCGGCGGAGGACGCGGCGCGGGCGGTGGCGGGCGTCACCAATTCGGGCGGAGCGTCGGCGTCGTGGTCGCTCGGCGGCATGGTGCTGGTGACCTCGCACGGGTTCTCGGGGCGGTGGCTGCGCACCGGTCATTCGATCTCGGTGACGGCGCTGGCGGGCACGGGCACCGGCATGGAGCGCGATTGGGACGCGTCGTCGAAGATCTGGGCGAGCGAACTCGATCCGGCCGAGGAGATCGGCCGTCGCGCGGGCGAACGGGCGGTGGCGCGGCTCGCGCCGCGCAAGGTCGACACCGGCACCGCGACCATTCTGTGGGAGCCGCGCGCGGCGACCGGGCTGGTCGGGCACCTGCTCTCCGCGATCAACGGCGCCTCGATCGCGCGCAAGACCTCGTTCCTGAAGGACCGCCTCGGCAAGGCGGTGTTCGCGCCGGGCATCACCATCGTCGACGATCCCTATCGTCGGCGCGGGCTCGCCTCGCGGCCGTTCGACGGCGAGGGCGTGTCGGGGCCGGTGCTGAACCTGATCGAGGACGGCGTGTTGCAACACTGGCTGCTCGACGGGGCGACGGGGCGCGAACTCGGGTTCCGCTCGAACGGGCGGGCCTCGCGCGGGGCGGGGTCACCGTCGCCGGGCTCGACCAACGTCACGCTGCAACCGGGGGCGACGCGCCGGGCCGACATGGTCGCCTCGATCTCGCGCGGGCTGCTGGTCACCGACATGATCGGGTCGGGCGTCAACGGCATCACCGGCGACTATTCGCGCGGCGCCTCGGGCTTCTGGATCGAGAACGGCGAGATCACCCATCCGGTGAGCGAGATCACCGTGGCGGGGAGCCTCAAGGACATGTTCGCGCGGCTGGTGCCGGCCGACGATCTGGAGCGGCGGTTCTCGATCGCGGCCCCGTCGATCATGATCGAGGGTCTGACCATTGCCGGGCGGTGAGGCCCACCTCGGTGCCGACCTCGACCTTCTCGCCCGGGCGGCGCGGGAGGCCGGGGCGATCGCGCTCGGGTTCTTCCGGCGCGATCCGACGGTGTGGGAGAAGTCGGGCGGCTCGCCGGTGAGCGAGGCCGACGTCGCCGCCGATCGCCACCTCGGCGAGGTGCTGCGGGCCGCGCGCCCCGACTACGGCTGGCTGTCGGAGGAGACCACCGACGGGCCGGAGCGGCTGGCGAAGCGGCGGGTGTTCGTGGTCGATCCGATCGACGGGACACGGGCGTTTCTGCGCGGCGAGGAGGAATGGGCGGTCTCGGTGGCGGTGGTGGAGGCCGGTCGGCCGATCGTCGCGGCGCTGTTTCAACCGGTGACGGGGCACCTGATGACCGCGACGGCGGGTGGCGGTGCCCATTGTGAAGGCAGAAGACTGATCGCCTCGAATCGATCCGAATTGAGGGGCGCGCGTATTGCCGCACCTCGCAAATACATGGAAAAAAAGGAACTTCGAGAGGTCGCCTTTGGCTCGCACCGGTTCGTGCCGTCACTGGCGCTGCGGATCGCCTGGGTCGCCGACGATCGCGTCGACGTCGCCTATGGAACGGGCAATGCGCACGATTGGGATCTTGCCGCCGCCGATCTGTTGGTGCATGAAGCCGGTGGACGGTTCACCGACCCGAACGGGGAACCGATCCGATACAACGCGGCCGTACCCAGTCATCCTCCGCTGGTGGCCGCCGTTCCGGGGCTGCACGACGACGCGCGACACCTGCTCGCGCGCGTGATGGGCACGGACGGCGCCCGGCGGGCCGGGGCGGCCCTTCCTCACACGGGGCACGGCAGACGGACATGACCGATTCATCGAAGAAGCAGCAGTTGCTCCACCTCGTTCTCGGCGGTGAGCTCGAGGATCTCGGCGGCACCGAGTTCCGCGACCTGTCCAAGGTGGACCTGGTCGGCGTGTTCCCCGACTACGAGACGGCGCGGGTGGCCTGGAAGGCGAAGGCGCAGTCGACGGTCGACAATGCGCACATGCGCTACTTCATCGTCCATCTGCATCGGATGCTCGATCCCGATCACTCGCACGACTGAGCGAGCGCCCCGCCGGCGTCCGGGGTGACGCGGGCGCCGTTCGGGGTTAAGAAGCGTCTTCGAACACGAGGCGAAGGCGCATTCGAACCATGATCCGAGAAAGAGAGCCGTTCGGGGCCGCGGTCCCGACGGCCGCGACGGCGGACGCCGAGCGCGCGGACCCGGTCCGCGATCGCCGCGTCCCCTCGGGAGCGGACCACCCCCGACGGAGACCGTCATGCTGAAGAAGCTCGTCGAGAGCGAGCGCTTTCGCGCCGTCGTCGGCACCCTGCTCGCCGCCTACTATCGTCTGGTCAACCGCAGCTGTCGCGCGATCGTCGAACCGGCCGACTACATCGAGCGGATCGGCGGCGTCCAGGCGGTGATCGCCACCACCTGGCACGGCGAGCACTTCATGGTGCCGTTCGCCCGGCCGAGCAACTGGCCGGCCAAGGCGATGATCTCGCGCTCGCGGGACGGGGCGCTCAACGTGGCGGTGGCCGAGAAGCTCGGCGTCGGGGCGATCCGCGCCTCGGGCGGACGCTCCGGCAAGGAGGTGCGGCGGCGCGGCGGCGTCTCCGGCTTCGTCGCGGCGGTGCGCGAACTCGAGGCGGGCACGCTGGTGATGATGACCGCCGACGTGCCCAAGACCGGCAAGGTCGTGGGCGAGGGCATCATTCAGATCGCCCGGCACTCGGGCAAGCCGATCGTCCCGCTCGCCACCGTCACCACCAATCGCAAGCGCTTCTCCTCGTGGGATCGGGCGGTGCTCAATCTGCCGTTCGGCCGATTCGTCACCGTGTTCGCCGATCCGATCCGGGTCGCGCCCGACGCCGGGCCGGAGGAGATCGAGGCCAAGCGGCTCGAGCTCCAGGCGGCGCTCGAGCGCATCACCGCGCGCGCCTACGAACTGGCCGGGGGGCGCGATGTCTGACGCGTTCGCCGCGACGGCGATCACCGCCTGGCGCGGGGCCGGTCGGCTGATGAGCCCGGCGCTGCAACTGCTGCTCGCCCTGCGCACCCGCGCGGGCAAGGAGGACGCGGCACGGCGCGGCGAACGGCTGGGGCTCGCGGCGCGGCCTCGCCCGGCCGGGGGGCTGGTGTGGGTCCATGCGGCGAGCGTGGGCGAGACGGTTTCGATCCTGCCGCTGATCGAGCGGCTCACGGCGCGCGGGCTCGGCGTGCTGCTGACCACCGGCACGGTGACGTCGGCGGCGATCGCGGCGACGCGACTGCCGGCGGGGGCTGTGCATCAGTACGTGCCGCTCGACGTGGCGCCGTGGATCGGGCGCTTCCTCGATCACTGGCGACCGGGGCTGGCGATCTTCGTCGAATCGGAGATCTGGCCGACGACGGTGGTGGAACTGTCGCGACGCGGCATCCCTCAGGTGCTGGTCAACGCGCGCATGTCGGAGCGCTCGTTCGGGCGGTGGCGGGCGAGCGGGGGCATCGCGCGGGCGCTGTTCGGGCGGCTGACGCTGGCGCTCGCTCAGGCGGAGGGCGACGGCGAGCGGCTGGCGCGGCTCGGGGTCGGACGGGTCGAGATCACCGGCAATCTCAAGTTCGACGGGCGGGCGCTCGACGTCGACGCCGGCGAACTGGCACGGCTCGCTGCGCTGATCGAAGGGCGACCGCGCTGGCTCGCGGCCTCGACCCATCCGGGCGAGGAGGCGATCGCCGCCGACGCCCACGCCGCGCTGGCGGCGCGGCGTGCGGGGCTCCTCACCATCCTCGCTCCGCGCCATCCGCAGCGGGGCGACGAGATCCGCGCGCTCATGGAGGCGCACGGGCTGAGGGTCGCGTCGCGCTCGCGGGGCGAAGACCCGACCAGCGCCACCGACGTCTGGCTCGCCGACACGATCGGCGAGATGGGCCTCCTCTACCGGCTGAGCGAGGTCGCCTTCGTCGGCGGCACGATCACGCCGCGCGGCGGGCAGAACCCGATCGAACCGGCACGACTCGACGTCGCCGTCGTCCACGGGCCGTCGACCCACAACTTCCGCGACGTCTATCGCGACTTCGACGGCAACGGCGGGGCGCGAGCCATCGAAGGCGGCGACGCGCTCGCTTCGGCGATCGACGAGCTCCTCGGCGAGGAGGCGACGCGGGCGGCGCAGATCGCGGCGGCGCGGGCGGTGATCGAGCGCTCGA